>QZKV01000021.1 GCA_003599575.1 Desulfobacteraceae bacterium
CTTGATGGTCACTATGGAAACCAATGGCAGTCAGGATATCGCCCGCGTGGACGCCCACTGCATCAAAATCATGGATCTCAAGGGGCCTTCCAGCGGCATCGCTGTGAACTGACAGCGGCCCGGCGGGTGGCCGATTTCTTCCGGGTTGAAAAACATTTGGTCGTGCGCCTCGATCTAAACGCCATTGGCGGCTCGGCCCTGACCTCTGATATTGACGTGCCCAAGGGGCGTTCCGCTGCGGACATGATCAACCACATTCCCGTTACTTATGTGCCGGCGCGCAATGCGATTTTTCTTTCCTACGGCCTTGCCTGGGCCGAAGTGCTCAGGGCAACCCATATCGTCATCGGCGTCAACGCGATCGATTACAGTGGATACCCGGACTGCCGGCCGGAATTCATCTGCGCCTTTCAAGCCATGGCCAATCTGGCCACCAAAGCAACGGCGCAGGGACATTTCTCCATTCACATCGATACCCCATTAATCCGCATGACCAAAGCTCAGATCATCCAAACAGGGATTTCCTTGGGCGTCGATTTTGCGATGACCCACAGTTGTTACGATCCCTCCCCGGAAGGGATGGCATGCGGTCAATGCGATAGTTGCTTGTTGCGCCGGCGGGGATTCACAGAAGCCGGCGTAGCGGACCCGACGCCGTATATCCGGTAAGCCGTAGGGGTTCCTGGATTTGGGCGACAACCTTTAGGCTATTCCACAAAGGTTTGGATTCTTTTCAAGTTTCACAACATCGGGAATGAACCGGCTATAACTTTGAAAATCATGTAGATCCCTGTCAATACGAATCGTAAAATTTGAATCTATTCCTTATTGTCAGGCAATTGCTTCTGCTGATAAAGTGCGCTTGGTGCAACACCATTCTTGTTGAAACGGAAGGAGATCTCGCATGGCCCGCGCACGCAAAGTTGAATTTGAAAAGGGAATCGCAACACCATCGGTTTACGAACCTGGCCAGAGTCCTCAGATGGATGCCTGGTTTGCTTCGTTTTATATCGAAAACCACCTGGATTATCTCAGCAATCCCGAAAAAGCGGCCACGGACGAACAGATCCGTTTCATGGTGTACACCGATCCTAACGAGCGCTATTACCCATGTTCGGACAAAATGTTCGCCGCCATTATGACCCGCACCAATTCGGCCCATATCCAAAAGGAATACAACAAGGTACTCCAGCGCGTCATGGCGCTGATCGAAAGACAAATCGAAGATCCCCGTGAAAAAACCTATCTGGAATCCTTGATCATCAACAAATACCAGCATGAAACCCGTGACGAAATCATGATCCCATCACGGCTTGAAAAACGTCTGATGCGCATCTATTTAGACCGTACACTTATCGAAGATCCTTATTTGGCTGAGAAAGTCGAACGTAATCGGCGCTCCCAGGCCCTGCTTGAAATGCCGGTCGTCAACCAGGCCCTTAACTTTGTGGGCGAAGAGGCGCTCAAAAATCCGCCCAAAACCCTCGACGAAATAAAATCCAGCGTCGCGGCGGTTGAATTCCAGCGTTTAATGTGCCTGGCCAATTCCCCAGAGTTGTGGCTGACGGCACCTTCACCCCGGTTTGAGGTCGATGATTTTCTGGCCCTTTTCGAAAAACCGATCTCAGGCAATGGAATCAAGCCGCTGCTCGAATTTCTGGGTTTCGGCAGAAAGCATCTTCCCAAAAAGCGCAAAATTCTGTGGCTGGCCGATGAAGCGGGCGAGGTGGTGGTCGATCTGGCTGTTATCCGCTTACTGGTATCGCACGGCCATAAGGTGATAGTCGCTTTCAAAAAGGGTCCGCTCTACACCAAGACCACCGTTTTGGATATACTCAATGATGAGGTGTTGCGCAAAGGCTTGGAACAATCGGTGATCATCGAAGACCCGCGCCTGAGCAAAAACGATCTGGTGCGCACCCTGCGCGGAGATGTGCCCATCCTGGTGTTGTCCGACGGCACCAGTGAAAATCTCAACCTGCTCATGGTCTCCACCACCTTTGCCCGTCTTTTCAAAGAGGTCGATGCAGTGATTTCCCGCGGAACGGATCAGCGTCGGCGGTTTTTCGAAACCCGCTTCCAATTCACCCAAGACATCTTCAGCATCGCTCCTGGGATGGACGGCAGCATATCGATCTTGTTCAAGCCGCGCCATCCGGCAGTCATAAAATTCTCTCATCACGATCTGGAACGCAAAGCCAACACCATCATCGATCAAATGAAGTCGGCCAAAAACCAAGGCATGACAGTAATTTTTTACAGCGGCATCATCGGATCGATTCCCGGTAAAATCAAAATGGCCAAGCAGATCATGTCGGTTTTCGTGGATCACCTTAAGAAACAGTCGGCCTTGACGTTTATCATTAATCCTTCAGAGTACTATGAACCCGGCATGGATGCCGATGATTTGATGTATATGTGGGAAATCGTCCAGCGCAGCGGCATGATCGACATCTGGCGCTTCCAGGCCTATGAAGATATCGTGGCCGCCTTCCAGTTGATGAACCAGAAGATTCCGCCGGAATGGGTCGGCAAGGACGCCACCTACAGCACGGGATGCACCAAAGAGATGGCCATCGCCATGGACGTGCAGCTAAAGCACCCTGAAATGCAGATCATCGGTCCGGCCAGGGAGCGTTTTACGCGGCGCAAGGAGTATGGCGTGGGCAAGATGTACGATCAGCGATTGGCGCTGGTATGCTGATCAACTCTTCTGCGATCGGCCGTCTGTGGATGCTGCAGGAGGCGCAATTTGAAAAAGCCTTACAGTTGGTTATATTTTATAAACATTTTAACAATCACTTGAAACCATATTCAAATTTGGTATACTCAAGCAAAAATGGCAAACGGGTGCAAAGCCCTTTGCGGGAGGAACTAGTAAGTCTTGGAAGACGATCCCCACTTATCCGACTGGATAAACCATCTTAAGAACAATTTTGTACCCGCCCCGACGACCCGGCAGATGACCCCGCTTACACCTATCCTGTCCAGGCAGATCCAGGCCCTATTTTCAGAAAGCAGCCGATCATGACCAAAGAAGTTTTCTATTTGCTCATCCTGCTCCTGTTATCGGGTTTTTTCTCGGCTTCTGAAACCGCGCTGTTTTCGATCAGTCGCAGTAAGGCTCGATTCTTGGCAAAGCAGAAGCCGAAGTCCAACCAATTGATCCATCAAATGAAAAAGGATCCCCACCGCTTGCTGACCACCATCTTGATCGGCAACAATGTGGTCAATGTGGCCGCCTCCGCCCTGGCGACGCAATTGACGCTGCAGGCATTTCCAAACTATGCCATCGGCCTGGCCACCGGTGTGATGACGTTTCTGATCTTGGTTTTCGGAGAAGTGATTCCCAAATCCGTGGCGACCCGCAACAACGTGATGATCGCTCAAGTCATCATATTCCCGCTTTACTGGTTTTCGCTGTTGTGCCGTCCCATCGTATTTTTGCTGGATTTCATCCCCAAATTGACCGGCCGCATCCAAAGAACCCCCTCGGTCACCGAAGAAGAACTGATGACGTTTGTCGAAGTGGTTCGTGAAGAGGGTGAAATCAAAGAGGAAGAGCAAAAGCTGATCCATCGCATTTTCGAATTCGACGATACCAATGCTTCTGAAATAATGACTCCGCGCGCCGACATGTTCGTGATCGAGGCCGATGAGCCGCTGCATTTGCAGCTTATTGCCGACTCCGGCTTTACCCGCATTCCGGTCATCGAGAACACGATCGATAATGTGGTCGGAATTTTGAACATCAAGGATCTGCTGGCATACCAGGCCAAGAACGAAAGTCCCGATGTGCGGCAAATTATGCGTCCGCCTTACTTCGTCCCCGAGCACAAGAAACTGGATTCTTTGTTGAAGCAATTCAAGAAACGCAAGAACCATATGGCGATCGTTGTGGACGAGCACGGCGGTGTTTCGGGTCTGATCACCCTGGAAGACGCCCTGGAGGAATTGGTGGGCGAAATTCGGGATGAAACCGACAAGGAAGAACGTTTGATCACCAAGCGCAAGGATAAAGAATGGAGTGTGATGGGCAAAACCGACATCGAAGAGGTCAATGAGGTGATCGGCATGAATATCCCCGAATCGGCCGAATACGACACCTTTTCAGGTTATGTGCTAGAACAAATTGGCCGCATTCCCACCGTAAGCGAAGAATTCACCCTGGGAAATTTTCACGTGACGGTCAATTCAATGGACGGCAATCGCATACGCGAGTACATTGTGCGCGAGCTGGAGAAGGACCCGGTTGCCCTGCTGCCTATGCCCCCTTCCGATTAAAGGCTGATTTTTTGGAGGGGATTGGTAAGATGAAACGTGAACGTCTATTATTCATTATCACCATGGCCGGCCTGTTACTGTGCAGCAACCCGGCATTGGCCGGTGAGTGGATCATCGGACATTTTTCGCAAGCCGACCCCGCCAGGGGACTTCCCCCTGAATGGGAGCAGCTGCACTTTCCCAATATCGATCGCCATACACACTATTCCTTGATCCGCGACGATCAGCAGATCGTCCTCCAAGCGGAAAGCAACCGTGCAGCGTCCGGTCTGATTCGCCGGCTGCGTATCGATCCGTCGCAGTTCCCTATCCTTCGCTGGCGCTGGAAAATTGCGCACGTATTGGAAAAAGGGGATGTGCGCCGCAAACACGGTGATGATTACGCGGCCCGTATCTATGTCGCTTTCGCTTTCGAGCCCCAAAAGGCCAGCTGGTGGCAGCGTATGCGGCATTCAGGCGCCGGCCTGCTTGCCGGAATGGAGCTTCCGGGCAGCGCCCTGAATTACATCTGGGCCAACCGGGCGCCTGCAGGCACGATCGTGAGCAACCCCTACGCCGAGGAGACGAAAATGATCGTGGTGCAGAGCGGCAATGAATTGCAGGGCCGGTGGGTGGACGTGCAACGCAATATCGTGGAAGATTATCGGAGCGCTTTCGGGAGAATGCCGCCGGAAATAACCGGTATCGGCCTGATGACCGATACCGATAATACCCAAGAGGAAACGGTTGCCTTTTACGGGGATATCGTACTGCAATCCCCTCCGGAGCAGCCGTGAAGAACCCGCTGCGAAATAATTATTTTACCCGTTCGACATACGCGCCGGTTCGCGTGTCGATGCGAACCACCTCGCCTTCATTTACAAAAGGCGGCACCTGCACCACGTAGCCGGTTTCCAGCGTGGCAGGTTTGGTGCTGCCGGCGGCCGTATCGCCCTTGGCCCACGGTTCGGCTTGGGTGATCCGCAACTCCACAAAGTTGGGCAGAGTTATGCCGATGGCCCGCCCCTGAAACATCAACACGCTGCAAACCGTATTCTCTTTAAGCATATTCTTGGCATCGCCGACTTGGTCAGCGGACAACATCTCCTGTTCGTAGGTGGATTTGTTCATGAAACAATATTCGCTGCCATCGTAGTAGAGGTACTCCATGGAAACCTCTTCCAGGTCCGCCGGTTTGAATTTTTCACCCGAACGGTAGGTGCGGTCGAATTGAGCGCCGGTGATCATGTTTTTCAATTTGCATTTATACAGCGCCTGTCCTTTGCCGGGTTTGACAAACTCGAATTGCACGATGACATAAGGTTCGCCATCAATTTCAAGCTTTGTGCCTTTGCGCAAATCACCACTTTCCAACATGTATCGCTCTCCTTTGTCTCATTTCAGCCTAAATTGTAGATTGCAACGCATCATGCAGTCTCATTGGTAATCTATGCCTTTTTACGGGCGGATAGAACCAGGGTCGCTACTTTTTGAGGATCTTTTTGAAACCGGATGGGATTTCCCTCGGCATCAACGGCATTGGTCTGGGTACAACTGTCGACCCCTGCGGGTTGAACCACAAACATGGCAGTCCGCACGTTGGTGGGGCCGATACCTCCGGCCAGGATCACCGGAACGTGACTGTTTTCGACCAACAGGCGCGCCACGGACCAATTGCAAACCTGGCCGGTAATCCCCACAAAACCACTCACCGGCTGGTCTTGAACCGATCCGGCCTGCAGCACCGTGTCGGTAAGAAACCAGTCGCTGGTGGGGGCAAACAACGTCGCCAGTTCCAGAACAGGCCTTTTATCGCATCCATCCTCCGGAGCAAAAGGAATGGTGCGCATGATTTCGATCTCCGGAAATTGTCGGCGGATGATGGTTTGCCGCTCCAAAGCCATTGCCACGGCACCGTTGAGGCCACCCCACGGCAATACATCGCAAAAATGGATGATATCGGGCCGGTAAAAACGAATTGCCCGTGCGATCAGGTCTGGATCGTCAAACAGTGGGATCAGGCTGCTTTTGCGTCCGGCGGCCTGGACGGTCTCAACCACCTGTTTGATGACGCCGTCTTGCCACCTTTCGGCTGATAGAAGAACGCTGCCGATATGATCAACCCCCAAGGCGATCATGGTGCGCGCTTCTTCAGGCGTCTGGATTTCATATATTTGAACGATCATTGAATTCAATCAGCATGAGAGTATAATCATCCCGCAGCAAGGCGGCGTGCTTTCGGTTGCGCCCTTCCCCGCTACCGCCCCCTACCCATTTTTGAGAGTCAATTGGAACATGGTCCACCTTCGAAGGTTTGAACTTTGACCGGCCCCGAGGCAGGATTAAGCCTATCAAGTGCATCACTGTTATTGCGCCGAAATGTCCACTTGCAAAAAGCATTGACATTTTCGGGCTCCTCTACCATATTCATGATGACTTCGCAACCGTTAACTGCTTTTGTTCATTGAATATAATGGTAAAAGGGCCTCATGGTACTGATTATCGATTTCGGTTCCCAGTTCAATCAGCTTATCGCCCGGCGCATCCGCGAATGCGGCGTTTACTGTATCATCGAACCTCCGACGCTGGCCATTGAGCGCATGCGCGAGATGAACCCGCTGGGCATTGTTCTCTCCGGCGGCCCCTCCAGCATCTACGAAGCAAACAGCCCGCGCATCGATCCCCGTATTTTCGACTTGGGCATACCTATCCTGGGAATCTGTTATGGCATGCAGTATATGATCGATACCCTGGGCGGAAAGGTTCAAAAAGCGCGCAAGCGCGAATATGGTTTCGCCGGGTTGTCCATAGAACATCAGGACGAAATCTTTCAACAGGTTCCCAAGCAAAGCCAGGTGTGGATGAGCCATGGCGACAGCATCGCCCGCCTGCCGGAAGGTTTTATTGCAACGGCCGTGACCGACAACACGCCTTTTGCGGCCGTGGCCGATTCCAAGCGCCGCTTGTTCGGCCTACAGTTCCATCCTGAAGTGGCGCATACCGCCAAGGGGAAACAGATCCTGCACAACTTTTTGTTCGCCGTATGCGCCTGTAAACGAAACTGGACCATGCAAGCATTCGCGCGGGATATCATAGCTGAAATTCAACAGAAGGTGGGCGATCGCAAAGTGATATTGGGGCTCAGCGGCGGTGTGGATTCATCAGTAACGGCGCTGCTGATTCATAAGGCCATCGGCGCAAACCTGACCTGCATCTTTGTCGATAACGGCCTGTTGCGAAAAAATGAAGCCCGCAAACTCAAAAAAACCTTCAAAGAACATCTCAAGATCAATATACGCTTTGTCGATGCGGGCAAACTGTTTTTGAAAGCATTGGACAAAGTGGTCGATCCGGAGAAAAAAAGAAAACTTATTGGAAAAGTGTTTATGGAGGTCTTTGAGGCCGAGGCGCGCAAGATCAGGGGGGTTGAATTTCTGGCCCAAGGCACGCTTTACCCGGATGTTATCGAATCACGCTCGGCTTTTGGCGGGCCCACCTCGGTGATCAAATCCCATCACAATGTGGGCGGGTTGCCCAAACGCATGAAGCTCAAACTGGTTGAACCACTACAGTATTTGTTCAAGGATGAGGTGCGCAGATTGGGCGCGCGCCTAGGCTTGGACCCCGAACTCATCTGGCGGCAGCCATTTCCGGGGCCGGGTCTGGCCATCCGCATTCTGGGCACGGTCACGGAAAAACGTTTAAACATCTTGCGCGAGGTGGATGCCGTCTTGATCGAGGAGATTAAGGCGGCGGGGTACTATCGCAAACTCTGGCAATCTTTTGCCGTCTTGCTGCCGCTGAAAAGCGTAGGCATCATGGGCGACAGCCGCACCTATGAAGATATTGTGGCGATTCGCGCGGTCACCAGCAAAGACGCCATGACCGCGGATTGGGCCAAACTGCCGCATCGGCTGCTCGGCCGAATTTCCAACCGTATCATCAATGAGGTCCGGGGCGTGAACCGTGTCGTATACGACATCAGTTCAAAACCACCTAGCACCATAGAATGGGAATAGGTGTCGGCATTGGAATGGAAAAACATGAACGAAGAACATGAAGAAAACGGCCAGTTCCGGCTACGCCTGGACAAACTCAACGAGGAAGCCGAAGATCCGGCGATACCGACGGAAGTCAATGAGCTGAAACTTGAGAAAATCAGTCAACGCGTGACGCTCATTTCCATATTGATACCGGTCCTGATTGTCATCGTCTTGGTGATCGCTTATCTGGATATCAAAAAGCGCGTTGTGCGAACCGAAGATACCGGCGAAATCGAATTTCAGAAGCTCTCCACCGATTTGGATTCCCGGTTTTCGTCATTGTCGCTGCGCCAGGCCAAACTCGAGGAGATGCTCGAAAAAACAAATGAACAGAGCAATCACGCGACGGCCGCCATTCAGGTCCGCCTGGAAAAACTCAACGACAACATCAAAGAGGTGCGCCAAAGGGCCATCGGCACCAAAGAGCTTGATGCCACCAAGGCCGAAATGGTCAAGCAGGTCAACAGCGTGATCGAATCGGCCAATCAAGCCGGCGAGCAGATCGCCGCAATTACCAAGGAACTGAAGAGCCAGATGGATCGGTTGAATCAGGCGCTGGCCGCCGCTAACCTGCAAATCGATGCCGTCGATCGGAAACTGACCGGGGTGGACCGAAGTAAAATCGATAAACCCGCATTGGACCTGGCGATCAGGCTTGAGGCCCTCAAGCTCGAAACCGCCATGAAGTCAAAAATCCAAGAATTGCAATCCAAAATCGGCGTGCTTGAGGATCAATTGGCCCGCCGCGCCACCCAAACCGCGCCCACGCCGCCTCCCTCACCTTCGGCACCTGTACCCAAGCCAGGCAAACCGGATGCATCTGCGAAACCGCCCAATACGACAACACCTCCAAAGGCAGATACGCCGCCTGCCACCGGAAGCGAAGAACCAAAAACCAGAATCGAAGAACAGACCATTGGTAAATAGGGGGCCCCTCTCCAAGCGATAATGTCTTCATGGCCGGGTATCCTCCGCGGCCTGCACTTGGCAGGTCAGGAGCCTGGCCGCGATCATTTTCGCAGGATCGCCTCGATGCGATCAATATCAGAAGGCAAATCGACTTCGGGTGAATCGAACGGGGTCACCACGACGCTAATGCTATGGCCGTATTCAAGGGCCCTCAACTGCTCCAGCTTTTCAATTTGTTCGAGCCGACCGGTGGGCAGATGACGGAAGATTTCCAGAAAACGGCGTGTGTACCCATACACACCAAGATGTTTATAGGCCTCGAAGTGGTCCCCGTCGCGCGAAAAAGGAATGGGCGACCTGGAGAAGTAGAGGGCAAAACCGTCCTGGTCCAAAACCACTTTGCAATCCTTGGGGCTTGTAAATTCACGCTGGTCCTGTATGGCAAATGCCAATGTGCTCATATCCGCAGCCGGCTTTTCGAGCAACGGCGCCACCACAGCCTCAAAACAGTCGGGATGCACCAGAGGTTGATCGCCCTGGACGTTGATGACGATATCATCGGGATGCATCCCCAGCTTTTCGGCGGCTTCGGCCACGCGGTCGGTGCCCGACCGATGGTCCGGAGAGGTCATGATGGCGTTTCCATTGAATTTGACAACGGCATCATGGATGCGGCGATCATCGGTGGCCACCACCACGCCAGACACCTTGCCGGACCGGGTTGCGTTTTCGTACACATGCTGAATCATGGGTTTGCCGGCGATAGCGGCCAGGGGTTTACCTGCAAAACGGGTTGAACCGTAGCGGGCGGGGATAATGGCGATGATTTTCATAACACCAGCTGTTATCAGGGCATGCACTGTCCACCGAATATTGAACAATTCAATTGACCGGCGGTCCTAGTTGGCATACACCCCGTAAGCATTTAGAGATCTCCAGGCGGCGATTTAGGAGCGCATGAATGAACCCGAATTTGTTGAGCCAACTGCTTGAATCCCTTTCCAGAGGCCGGATCAGCGTGGAGCAGGCAAAAGCCAGTCTCGTCGATTTGGCCATGGAAGATATCGAATACGCCCATATAGATCATCACCGCAGTCTGCGCAAGGGCTTTCCGGAAGTGATTTTTGGCGAGGGCAAAACGGCGGAACAGATTGTGGGCATCCTAAAAAGGATGCAACCCCGCGAAGAAGTCATACTGGTTACGCGGACCGATGCACAGAAGGCCCAAACCATCCTGACGGTTTTCCCGGATGCCGTTTATGACGATAGCGCATGCATGCTCGTATGGCAGCGGACACCTTTACCCAAAACCGGACTCGGAACGATTCTGATCATATCGGCGGGCACTTCCGACATCCCGGTTGCCAGGGAAGCCTTTCTTACGGCCGATGCCATGGGCAATGTCGTTAAGAGCATTTTTGATGTCGGGGTCGCCGGCATCCATCGCCTGATGGCGCATCGGGATTTGTTGGAAGAAGCCCGCGTTCTGATCGTCGTGGCCGGTATGGAGGGCGCCCTGCCCAGCGTAGTGGCCGGATTGGTGCGACGTCCGGTGATCGCTGTCCCCACCAGCATCGGCTACGGCGTCAGTTTGGGAGGCCTAACGGCTCTTTTCGGAATGCTCAGCAGTTGCAGCTCCAATGTGGCGGTCGTCAACATCGACAATGGTTTTGGCGCCGGTTACATGGCCTCCAGCATCAACCAGCCGTAGACAGAAGGCAATGCGGGTTTGTTGGGTTTGTTGAGTTGGCCGGGTTGGTTGAGTTCATTGGGGTTGAGCAGGTTCAATCCCCCAAAATGGACTCGCATGCAGCCCCAATCTCTTTTTCCACTTCCGGCAACCACTGATCGACCGTGCGAATTTTATCTCCCATAAGATTCCAAGCCGCCTTGCAGATGGGCCACGCCTCCTGCGATCCATTTTTTTCCAGATGGACGTTCACTAGAGCATCGGCGGTATGCACCAGTTCTATCAGATTGTTCATCGATGGCACCCCACCGGGATGATGATGTTGGGCAATTACCGCCGCCAGATCTTCCGGCAGATTCCAGCGACGGGCTAAAAAAACACCCAAGGAGGCGTGCCCCAGGGGAAATTGGCGCCGCTCCGCTTCAAGAAAACTGATCCCTGCGTATTCCATCGATTGCCGGAGTGCAATCGAGCGATCGGTAAAATAGATCGCCATCACAACTTTGCCGATGTCATGTAGAATGCCTGCCGTAAATGCGTTTTCATTCCGCTTTCCCTCGCATGAATGGCTCAGGTATCTGGCGACCACCGCCACACCCACGGCATGGCGCCAGAAAGCGGGCAGATCCAGACCATTGCGTTTGTATTTCCTAACCCCGAAGGCATCGATGACGGCCATGGACAAAATCGCATTCAATACGGCGTTGAACCCAAGGATCATAATGGCATGAGCGACGTTGGAGACTCTTGACCTGAAACCGAAGAAGGAGGAATTGGCCAGTTTGAGCAGTTTGCTGACCATGGACTGATCCTTTTCAATCACCTGCGCCAGATCGCGGGCGGTCGTATCCATGCTCAACAACATGGAATTGACGCGCATGGCAACGGAGGAGAGCGTGGGCAATTCCTGAACAGTTTCCAGATACCGCATCATTTGAGCGGCATCGAGCATCGGCGCCTTTCCGGGACACGCAGATTCAAGCTCGGGGGAACGGATAGGGTCTGTTGCCTGCATGGATCGTTTTTCCTCCTCATCAACTTGCTTCATCATCCTGTCCTTGTGGTTCGGCCGGTATGCGAACCGTCATGGTCGTGCCCTTGCCTATTTGACTGTTTACCTCGATGCTGCCTTTATGTTTTTGAACAATATTGTACGCAATGTTCATACCCAGGCCCGTACCTTTACCGACATCCTTGGTCGTAAAAAAGGGATCGAAAATTTTGGAAATATTTTCTTCCGGGATACCACACCCCGTATCCGTTATGCTGATGACGACATTTCCATCCTCGGCCCGCGTTTTGACCGTGATTTCACCTTTTTTTTCAATCGCATGGGCTGCGTTTACCAGGATATTCATAAAAACCTGATTGAGCTGCTGCGGATATCCGCGCACCAGCGGAATGGCAGCGAAGTCTTTTACGACACTGGCTTTGTACTTGAGTTCATTGTGGACCACATTCAGCGTTGATTCCAGCCCCTTGTTGATATCTGTCGATTGAATCCGGTCATCTCCTGGATGGGCAAAATCCTTAAGATCCATAACGATTTTCTTAATGCGGTCGGTTCCCTCGCGGCAGTCGTTGATCAGATCGACCGTATCTGCCAGCAAATAATCAATATCGATTTGCTGTTCAAAGGATTTCAGGCCATCGACTCTTTCCTTTATCTCGTGGAGGATGCGGAGATCATTTTCCGGCCGGGCTTGCAAACAATCCAGCAGATCGCGGTATTTGCCAATGAGCAGGGCCATATCCTTTTGGTAATCGCTCAACGACTTCAAATTACTGCTGACAAATCCAGTCGGGTTGTTGATCTCGTGGGCCACGCCGGCCGCCAATTGGCCTATTGAAGCCATCTTTTCACTTTGCAGCATCTGCGTCTTTGTTGTTTCCAGCCGTTTCAGGGCGGTTTCCAGCCGTTCGTTTTTTGCTTCCATCTGGGCGGTCGTTTCCAACAACCTCCTGTTCACGATTCTGAGTTGCTCATGATTTTCGAGCAGTACCTGCTGCATGCGTATATGGCGTTCTTCTAGATCGATGACACGTAGGCCGGTCAACAGCCGGGCCTTGAGTTCGTCAGGGTCAAACGGTTTGGGAATAAAGTCGTCGGCGCCGGATTGAAACACTTCCACTAAATCATTCTTGCGGTCCTTGCCCGTCAACATGATCAGGTAGACATAGTGATCAAAGGATTTTTTGCGGATATTGCGGCAGAGCTCCAATCCATCCATTTCCGGCATGACCCAATCCGAAATGATCAACCGGATGGTCTTTTTTTGCACCAACTCCCAGGCTTGGCGGCCGTTCTGGGTCTCCATCACTTGATGTCCCATCTCCAGCATCACTTTTTTAAGCATACTGCGCGAAATGAAATCGTCTTCGACGATCAGAATTTCCATATGGGATTACCTATCTTTCAAAAACACGCCGGTGCATCATCTTTCGCGGCCATGCAATTTGCCGCACGATCAAACCGCACTTCGCCGGGTGCCGCCAGCCCAGCTCTACAGAACGATTATTCGCGGGTGAATATTCGCCTTCTACTTCGCGTTATCGTCTTTTTTATTTGCGGACTTTAGCTTCATGCGCAAGCGCACGGGGCTGGCATTCCGGGCCATGACGAGTGTTCACCTGCCGTCATACGAGGTCAGGTGAGTGCTGGGGTTGACTGCGGGCGACAGAGTCGCTGGGAGGATACTTTTTCGAGACATCATCTCATTCCCCGCCTTTTCTACCCCTGTGCGTATTTGTGGCCCGTCCATTCTTCCATCTGCCTACATTCAAGTTTTCGTTGATAATACCGATACTAATTTCGTACGGCTTCTTTGGACAACCTGCAGAGGTCAGCGGACTATTGAAGCGATCTAAGCCGAGTTGCGCCAATCATTTTCCCTGACCGAAAGGCTCGAATAGATGCATATAGTGGTGGTTGAAGACGATGCGGGTGCTCAAACGATGCTCGCCAAGAGCTTGACCCAGTGGCAGCATACGGTAATTCCGGCGGCGAGCGGGCGGCAGGCGCTGGAGGTGATTGCCACTGCTCACATCGACATGATCATCACCAAGAGATTGTTGCCGGATATCAACGGCGTGGAATTGTGCCAGAAAGTCCGTGCGCTGAAGATGAACCACAGCATCTTCATATTGCTGGTTGTTGCCCAGGAATCGCTTTTGGATCAGACCGTGGGTTCATTCAGCGCAGCAGATGACCTGATTGTCGCTCCGTTCAATCAGGACAGACTTCGGTTCAAAACTGTCATCGCCGAACGCATGTCGCGGCTGGAGCGTGAGCTGAATCAAAACTTCCTGGCGATTAAAAAAAATTATTTCCAAACCATCTATCTTCTTCTCCAGCTGTTGGGAACCTACGATGCAAAAACAGCCGCTCATTGCCGCCGTGTGGGCAATCTGGCGCTTTTGATGGCCAAGCGTCACCCGGGCGTACCTACCGATGACTATCCCGTCATCGAAGCCTGCGGTTCACTGCACGATATTGGGTTCATCGGTCTGCCCCAGCCCGTCTTGAACAGACGGCGCACGGAAATAAGCGGGGAGCATCTGGATCTGTATCGGTCTCATTCGCTTCGCGGAGAATCCATCCTTGCCCAGTTGGATTTGCTTCGGCCTGTTTCCAAGCTGGTACGGATGCATCATGAACAATACAACGGGCGCGGATTTCCAGATGGATTGGCAGCCGACCAGATTCCCTTGGCGGCGCGCATCGTAAGCGCCGCATCCGTTTATGATGATCTGGTGCACCTCGAAAAAGCCGCCCTTGCGCGCGTTCCCGAATACCTGCAGCAGCACCGCGGATACCAACTGGAACCTGCCTTGGTGGATTTGTTGCTGGAAATCAATTTGAACAAACTCCAGGAAGAGGAGCGCAGGGATGACTGCGATGTCACGATTTCAGAACTTACGCCTGGCATGGTCCTGGCCGGGGATGTTCTCATGAAAAGCGGCGCTTTTCTGATGGCGGCCGATACGCGTCTGGATGCCGGGCACATACAAAAATTAAAGCGTTACCATGAACTGGGCAATATTATAGAAAAAGTTTATATCAGAAAATAGGAAGCAGGCATGGATTTAGCAACGATCATCGGACTGTTCGGCGGCTCCGTTCTCATTGTAATATCGATTTTCCTGGGCGGCAGCGCCACTATTTTCTTTAACCTGCCCAGCCTTCTGCTCGTCGGCGGCGGCACCATCGCCGTCACCTTCATCAAATTCAAAATGAGTGATGTGATCGGCTCTTTCAATGTGGCCATGAAAGCCTTTCTGGTAAAGATGTCGGATCCTGAGGCCATGATCGAGGAAATGGTCAACTTCACGCGCATCGCCAAAAAGGAAGGTTTGATCGCGCTCGAAAAAGAAGTCGCCTCAGACGCGTTTGCGGCCAAAGCCCTGCGTTATCTTTCGGACGGTTATGATGAAGGTTTGATCGAAGATATGCTGAGCAAAGACATCCGGTTAACCATCCAACGCCATTCCATCGGACAAAATGTCTTCAAAGGCATGGGCGACAGTGCCCCTGCTTTCGGCATGATCGGTACGCTGATCGGTCTGGTGCAGATGCTCTCCTCCATGGACGATCCCTCAAGCATTGGACCGGCCATGGCCGTCGCTTTGTTGACAACGCTGTACGGAGCCTTGCTGGCCAACTTCATTTTTCTTCCTCTGGCCGACAAGTTGAGCTTGCGCAGCGAACAGGAAAAACTCAATAAAAGCATCATCGTGGAAGCGGCGATCGGTATCAACCGCGGTGTATCTCCAATGGTGCTGGAAGAATCTTTGAAGATTTTCCTGGCTCCCAAACAGCGCGAACCCGAAAAAAAGGCTGATGAGAAAGAACCCGAAGTCGCGGTAGAGACCAAGTAATGGGCATGCTGCAAGAGCAGGAAACACCCAAAATCGATAAAGGTGCGCCCAGATGGGTAGTCACCTTTGGCGATCTGATGAGTTTGTTGCTGTGCTTTTTCGTTTTATTGCTCTCTTTTTCCGAAATGGACCGCAAGAAATACAAGCAGGTGGCCGGTTCTTTGGAACAGGCCTTTGGCGTGCAACGCAAAATACGGGTCATGGAAATACCCAAGGGCATGAAAATCATCGCCAAGGATTTCGATCAGGAGATCATCGAAACCCGTATCCTGGAGGATATCGGCAAAGAGATCGACGATATGCTCTCCAGCCAATTGGAGGAATTCAAGGAACAGATCGCGCTCGAAGCCGGCGAAAACGAAATCACGATTCGTTTGATGGGCGAAAGCACTTTTGATTCGGGCAGGGATGAAATCCGCGAGAAGCTCAAGCCATTATTGGGAAATTTGGCCAAAGTACTGGAAAAAGCAGACGGCGATGTCATCATCTCCGGACACACCGACAACGTACCGGTCCGCAGCGGACCTTTCAAGTCCAACTTGCGCCTTTCCATCGCAAGGGCGGCCGCTGTCGCCGATTACATGCTGGTCAACTCCCGTATAGATCCAAAAAGGGTCTCCACCATGGGTTTCGGCGAGTATCGCCCCATCGAAAGCAATATCACCGAACGCGGCCGCGAAATGAACCGCCGGGTTGAAATTATCCTCAGCAACCTGCCGCCGGTGAATCATCAGCGCAAATAGAAAGAATCAAAAAAAGCTTTTGGATGAAAAACTACCTGAGAAAATCGATCAGACTCGGCTGAACGATTTTTGCGGCTGTCGCCAGTGTGCTCTCGTATGCGACTTGTTGGATTTTCAAGTCGATTGCGGCGGCGGCGATATCTGTGTCTTCCGTCCTGGAAAGCAGCTCCTCCGCATTGACCTTGAAGCGGCTGTTGTACTTTTCGGTGGCCACCAGCCTCTGATGTTTGCCCGCGTTGACTGCACGTGTGGAGTTTAAGCGTTGAATGGCGGTTTCCAACAGGGGAAGTTGGTTCGTAATCCCGCTGGCGTTGTCGTTTCTAAGCTCAGCTTCCAGGTCGGACAGGATTTGGAAGACATCGCCGAAAATCTTGCTTCCATCCGCCTCGAGGCCGATGTTCAGGCCCTCGCCGATGCTGTAATCTTTGGTGCCGTGATCACCCATATACGAGTAGGTTCCAGCAACAGGATCATATACGAATGGCTGGGTATCGGTCATATCACCCGAGAAGACATGGTTGCCGTTGTTGCGCGAATTGGCCATCTGAAGCACCTGTTCGCGAATGGTGGCGACCTGGTCGGCCAGCATGGATCGCATCTCCGGATGTAGGTCCGAAGCGATGCGTTTGGCATCCATCAACATTTCGGTCACTCCGCCCAGGATATCCTCAACGGTGTCGATGTGGAACTTTGCATTGGTGATGTTTGAATTATACTGATCCAGCTTAGCGATGCTTTTGCGATAAGCCAATACTTGTCCCATTCCGATCGGGTCATCGGAGGGTCTGTTGATCCGCTTGCCGCTGCCTATTTGCTCCTGAGTTTTAAGCAGTTGCTCGGTATGTTTAAACAAGTAGGCTTTTATGTTTTCCGCGACCATGGCGTTGCTGATGCGCACTGTAACCTCCTGAGAGAATTTCAAATTTGAAATTTGAAATTTGAAATTTTAAGAATCCGGGAGCTTCAAATTTCAAATGCACTCCTATCGCACCATACCGATAACGGTTTGCATCATTTCATCCACGGTGGTGATCAACCGCGCGGCTGCACTGTATGCGTGTTGGAACTTGATCAGATTGACCATTTCCTCGTCCAGGGAAACGCCGGATACTTCTTCACGATAATTCTGCAGGTACCGGATCATGTTGTTTTGATGGTCGTTGTTCAGATCCGCTGTACGCACATCGTTGCCGATATCCCCTACCAGGGCGATGTAGTAATCATCAAATGTGGAACTGCTTCCCGACATGGTCAGCCGGTTTTGCAGATCGGCAATGGCCATTGCCGCGCTGTTGTCGCCGGGCAGTGCGGCCGCGCTGCCCGCCGCGGCGATATAGCTGACATCCGCTGCGATGGCGCTGTGAACGGCGATGTCGGAAGCGTTTCCCCCGACGAAAAAGTTGTTCTGGGAACCATACAGATTAAATCCCGAAGCGGGCGGTCCGGCATCGTTATGGAGGGCGTTCACCTCGGTAATGATCGAATTGGCCAGCGTATCCAGGCGCGTTTTATAACCATTGATGATCTCATCGCGTGCCTCGAGCCACCCCTTGAGCTCTCCACCTTCAATTCGACCGGTGATATCATGCGCCGCGCCGCTGCTGTCTTCCCAGTAGATATTCTGCACACCGGCGCTCTCGGCGGTGGAGAGGTTCCAGGTAAAGGTGCTTTCCACGAGGGGTTTTCCTCCCCCGACCGTGATGGTCATATTACCGTCGCCATCTTCGAAGCTGTCGATGTCGATGAGTTTGGATAAATTATAGACCAGCAAATCGCGCTCATCTCGGTAATCATTGGCGTTATGGCCGTTGACTTCCACTTGAGCGATTTTGCGGTTCAATTCGGCAATCTGGCCGGCCATGCGATTGATGTCGGTGACGTTCTCCACCACATTGGTGTCTATATCTTTCTGCGCGCTGGAGATATTGCTGCTGAGCTGATTGAATGTGGTCGCCAGGAATTGTCCGGCCGACAGCAGGCTGGTTCGTTCCACATGGCCGGAGGGATTGTTGCTCAGGTCCTGCCAGGCATTCCAAAACTCGGACATGGCTTCGCTGAGTCCGTATCCGGATACTTCATCGAAAAGCACCTCGATCTTTTCAAGCGCTGTTTTCTGAGCCTCCCAGCGCCCCAGGTTCTCATTCTCGCCATTCAACTGCGCAGTGACAAACTGATCGTAAAAGCGTTGGATTTTGCGATGGGCATAAACGCCGGTGCTCGAGGTGGTGCTCTGATCCCTGATCGGCAGGTTTTGGACGATGTTCAACCGTTGCCGGGAGTATCCGGCGGTATTGACATTGGCGATATTGTTGCCGGTGATATCAATGGCTTTCTGCTGGGCCAGCAGTGCGGAGGAGCCGATTTGAAGCAATCCGCTGATATTGGGCATGGCTATTTACCCCTTTGTTTGCACCGTTGGCCCGTTTGGCCGCGCAGCAGAGAATATCAAGGAATCCCTAAGGACAACGGACCGACGAAATTAAGCACAATCGGAAAGCAGCCGTCCACCCTCACCTTTGCGGGTGCGCATATCACCTGAAGCGCCGTATACATTGGCCGTATCCATCCGCTGCTGGAAAAAGCCCAACGTATTCTGAACCAACTGCAGGCAATGCCGGACGAGCATGCGGAACTCCTCGTTGGAATGACGCACCTGATCCACCGTTTTGTTCAACCTCCTTCGAATCTCGCTCAATTGCGCTTTGTAAGGGGGATCAATCCTTTCGGTCAGGCCCGCCAGGGTCAAGGCATTGGGCGGCAAGGCCAGCGCTTTGGCCAAAAGCTGCAAGAGCTGCGTGCGCTGCCGGTCCAGGCCGGCAATTTGGCTCATGAGGCTCTGTTTTTCGGCGCCGGTCGATGTAAGTCGATTGATATCGGAATCCAGTGCGGCTTCCTTCTCGATTTCAATGACAGCCGACAGGCGGTCATACATCGATTCGGTTTGGCGCAAAATCTCGATGAAAGAGGTTAACAAACGATCCATACCCTTCTGCCTTTCGGATTTCGGCGCCTCCAAGCAGCCGATCAATTTCCGTTGCCGATCGCTTGATGGGAACGGCTCGGGCTTGGTGTTTTCGCCGCACTGATCCTTACATCGAGAAGAACGGGGCGCCCAAAGCTCGCTTATGATTGCGACATGCTTTGCATAATCAAACCGTTTTCAAGAGATTCGCGCAGCATTTCAGTAGCGACTTTGCTCCCCACTACTTTGTAGGTGCCATTGTTCACGTCCAGTTTGACTTGGGCCACTTTTGCTTCACGCACATCCGCCACGCCTTGAAGCGATCGAGAAGCCTGCAGTACTTCGCGCGCCCGGTCGGACACATTCACCTTGTCCATTTCCGCCGCTTGCCTGGCGTTCGGTTGAGCATTCGAATCGTTGGGTTTTTGCTGTTGCTGTCGTATCTGCTTGAGATACGATAACAGTTCGATACCCGTGCTGCTGGAATTGATTTTCATCGAAGGACCTCCTTCTTGCGGCCGTCCCCTGTCGGCCGATTGAACAAACTTGTCAATAACGGTGCAGTTAGATCACCCTGCAACCTGAACCTGCATCTCCCGCGAAGGGTATCGGCATCAATTTTTCAAACTTTAGGACTTTATTCGTCCTCTGCGTCGGGTCCGGACACCGCGCTCAGCTGTCGATACAGCACACTCACCAATCCCATGCTGCGCTGTTGGGCAATGGATTTGGCCAATTCATTATCCATCATCGAAGTGTAAATCTCTTCCGCCCGGCCGCCGTTGAAAAGATCATTCTGCGGCACGGTCCGGCGCATCTGCTGCAACATATAGTTCACGAAAATCGATTCAAAATCCCGGCACGCCTGCTCCAACTGTTTGGATGGGGTGGTCCCGGATGAGCGTGCCTTTACCGGTTCGGCAGGATATTCGGACCGCAGCAAGGGAGCAGACGGGCGGATAGCATCAGGCATCAGATCACCTCCAGTTCGGCTTGCAGTGCACCGGCCGCCTTGATGGCCTGAAAAATGGCAATCAGATCTCGGGGGGAAACACCCAAGGCATTCAACGCATTCACGACTTCGCCGATGCTGGTGCCGCCCGGCAGCATGACCAATTGGGCTTCCCCTTCCTTGATGCTCAACCGGGTATCGGGGGTCACAACCGTTTGCCCTTTCGAAAACGGCGGGGGCTGGCTGACCTCAAAGTTTTCCTTCACCACGATACTCAGATTGCCATGTGCGATGGCAATGGTCGAAATGCGCACGTTCTCGCCCATAACGACGGTCCCGGTGCGCTCGTTGATGACTACCCGGGCTCTTTGGTCGGGCAGCACTTCCAATTTTTCGATCTTGGCCATCAGCTCGACCACATTTCCGATGTAGGCGGTCGGCACCTGCACGTGAACCGTACCGGAATCGCCGGCCGAGGCAATTTGATCGTAAAACAGAGCGTTGATGGCATCCGAAACTCGTGCGGCCGTAGTGAAATCGGGTTGTTGCAGGCTCAGGGTCAATGAAGTGCGGGAATTGAAATCGGCCTCGATCTCTCTTTCGACAGAGACCCCTCCGATCAAACGCCCGACGGTCGGAAAGTTCTTGCGTACACTGGCGCCCGCCCCTTCCGCTGCAAATCCGCCGGTATTGACCGGACCTTGGGCCAAGGCATACACCTGCCCATTGACGGCTCTGAGTGGGGTAAGCAGCAAGGTGCCGCCCTGCAGGTTTTGCGCATCGCCGATGGAGCTGACCAAAGCATCGATTTGGCTTCCGACCTTGGCAAAAGGCGGCAAGTCGGCCGTAACCATCACCGCGGCGACATTTTTCACCTTGATGTCATCGGCATTGACCGTGATGCCCATCTTATCCAGCATGCTGACCATCGATTGAATGGTGAAATTGGCTTTTTTACCGTCTCCGGTGCCGTCCAGCCCGACCACCAGGCCATAGCCGACCAATTGATTGGACCGCACGCCTTTGATCGAGGCGATGTCTTTGATGCGCACGGCATGGGCCTGGGATGACCACAACACCAGGGCGGCCAATGTCAGGAGCATGCAGGAATAAGTTTTATGATTCTGCAGAGTTGTCATTGCTGTGGCTCAGTAAAAGGTTAGACCGCATGTTGTAATCCGGATTCCTGCTGCAACCATCGCCTCAACCGTTTTCATCTGTCTTCAGCCTTCCACTTGAATCAAAACGGCCAAACCACATCCAGAACCCGGGTAAACCATCCCGGTCGCTGCCGTTCGTTGATCACCCCTTTACCGCTGTAGGCGATGCGTGCGTCGGCAATATAGGTGGATTGGATGATGTTGTCGGCCGAAATGTCGCGCGGCCGAATAATGCCCGTCAAGGTGATCTGTTGATTCTCGGCATTGACGCGCACCTCGCGGTTGCCCTCGATGACCAGATTGCCATTGGGCAAAATGTCCATGACACGGGCGGTCATGTAAGCGCTGAGCGCGCCGCTGCGTTTCGTAGCCCCGGTGCCCTCGAACTCGCTGTTGATGGCGCCCTTGACGCTTGAAAAGGGATTGAAGAAAGGATGATCGTTGGCATATCTCTTTTCAGCATTGAAGAAACCCTCAATGCCGGCTGTCAGGCTTGAACTGCGGTCGGTGGTGGTGCTGGCCTGGTTGCTGGCGCTGGAATTTTCCACGATACGGATGGTGACGATATCGCCGATTCGGCGCGCTTTGAGATTGATGAACAGCTCCCCCAAGACGGCACGCTCATCAAACAGCGATCCGTCGGTCGGACCATTCCTATCGGACCTGAACCCTTCGGCCGGCTTTGCCGCGGCAATCTGCACCGGTAAAAACGCAGGTGCGGGCGCCGGCGGCGTGTTCCTGCCGGCGCAACCCCCCAGCACCAGGCCCAGTACAAACACCCCCAAAAATCCCTTTATTCTCGTTTTTCCCTCAGCCGAAAGCAATTTTGGTTTCATTTTTGGCAGCCTGATGTTGATTGATTCAAATCCGTGTTTTGTTCATCACCGGGTCACGAAGCGATGCTGTTAATGCGTTTCTCCGTGTTCCCTTGAGCTGAATTCACCTTTTTCACGAGATCACCAGGGTTAAAAACTTCAATAATCGACCTGCACCATTTGGGCATCCACCACCCGCGCGTGAATTTTTTTCTTGGAGGCCATATTCAGCACCCGGATACGCTCGCCGATACCAGCGTCTCCCTGCGCCACGCCCTGGGTGGTGATTCTCAAAAGGTTCGATTCCGCCAACACTTGCACCACATCGCCTTTTCGCACCACGGGGGGCGAGTCAACCTGGTCAAGCCGCAGCACGCTGTTGACGGCAATGGACCGGTTGGCGCGCCGGCCGAGCACTTGATCCTTTCGCACAACGGCATTGGCCGGCACTCGGGCCAGGTTCATCCTTTCGGCCCGGATATCACCGGCAGTGATGGGTTGATTGCGGCCCAGAGGTTTGCCGGCGAGTATGACCTCCTGCCAGACCTCGATATAGGCCGGTACGCTGGTCCTTTTGACCTCCCGGCCATCCACCCGCATGATGACCTTAAACGGAACGGCGCCCAGCCAGTCGGTATGCTTGGGTGCCGTTATTTGAATGCTCAGGCGGCCACACGGCAGGCCGTGGTCCTGAGCATAATGGATCGGTCTTATTGTCATTTGATCGGCGGACCAGGGGGCATGCGCCTTGATGAACGCTTCAACCGCCGCCCTGATCTGCTCGGCTGAGATGATCTCTTGGTTGCGCAGCACTTTGATCGGACCCTGGTCGGCGATTCGATATTGCTGCGGATCGACACCGTTGTGTTTGAGCCGCATTTCAATCTGGCTGCGATGAATCAGCAACGATTGGCCCGGAAGTGGGGCGCGGCCGAGCTCGACATTGCGGAGCACATCGGCTTGATCGCTGTTATCAGAAACAATCTCGGCTACCTGACCGAGCAGAATCGATTCACCATCGACCTGTGCCGTTGAGCGCAGGTCGATGACGGCCGGTTCCGCTGCCATGGCGATCCATGAACTCAGAAGACCGGTTAGGGCCAGACCGTATACAAGCAACTTCGGCCTGATGGACTGCCGCAAAGGGCGCGCTGTTCTAAAAAGTGTCATGCGTTTCCCGCTCATCCCCTATCGCTGGCAAAAGATGAAGACAAAAACCTTTTCTCAACAATTATCTTTTCAAGTTGTTGGCGGTCTGGAGCATATCATCGGCCGCCTGAATGGCTTTACTGTTGATCTCATAAGCGCGCTGAGCGGTGATCATGTTGACCATCTCATCGACCACACTCACGTTGGACATTTCCAGGTACCCCTGGGCCAGCGTACCGTATCCTTCTTCACCGGGTGTTCCCGTGACGGCGTCACCGGAAGCTTCCGTGCGCAAAAACAAGTTGCGTCCGATGCTTTCCAGTCCGGCCGGATTGATAAAACGGGCCAACTGGATGTTGCCGATATCGGTCGGAACGGTCTGACCGGCCTGCAGGATTGAAACCGTGCCATCGGTGGCGATGGAAACGGACACCGTGTCGGTCGGGATCGTTATTTCGGGCTCCATCAAAAATCCGTCCGGTGTGACCATGCGGCCGTCGCTGTCGATTTTGAAGTTGCCCGCGCGGGTGTAAGCGATTTCCCCGTTGGGCTGGGTGATTTGGAAAAAACCCTGTCCCTCGATGGCCATATCCAATTCATTTTGGGTCTGCTGAAAATCGCCTTGAATGAAAAGCTTCTGTGTGGCGACCGTGCGGGTGCCATGACCGATCTGAATACCGGTGGGCACTTGCGTGCCTGCCGCCGAGGTAACCCCCGGCGGGCGCATGGTCTGGTAGAGCAGGTCTTGAAACTCGGCCCGGCTGCGTTTGAACCCCGCCGTATTGACGTTGGAGAGGTTGTTGGCAATCACATCGATGTTGGCGTTCTGGGCTTGCATTCCAGAAGCTGCGGTCCACAGACTGCGGATCATATATTCTCCTTTCTACGCACTTCTACCCACCTCATTGACTGTCTTGGATGTGGCCTCATCGGCCGTTCGAATGATGCGCTGGTAAGATTCAAAGACCCGCAAGGTTTCAATCAACTCGGTCATGGTGCGGATCGCGTCCACATTGGAGGATTCCAGAAAGCCCTGGACAATTTGAGCGGCGCCTTCTTCAAGGATTTCGCCTTCCGTGCCCTCTTCAGGCACAAAGTAGGTCTGGCCCGTTTTGCGCAATTGTCCGGGTTCGGCAAAATCGACGATCCGCAGTGTATCCACCGCTTCACCATCGACATAGACGTCCCCGTTATCATTGATTTCAATGCGACTGCCGTCGATGCTGATTTCACCTCCCTGCCCCATGACCGGCCAGCCTTCGGTTGTGGCCAAAACCCCCTGTTCATTGACGGTAAAATTACCTTTACGGCTGAATCGCGAGCCTTCCGGGGCTTGGATTTCGAAAAAACCCCGTCCTGCAACGGCGACATCCAGAGGGTTGCCCGTCCGTGCGAGCGGACCGGGGGCGAAGTTGGTCCGTGCGTACATCGACGCTGCGTACGGACTCAAGCCACCCGGTATGGCCGGGGCTTCCGCCGCCGGGGCGGACTGGTCGTCCAGGATTTGAAAAACCGGCACATCGGCTTTATAACCGGTGGTATTGATGTTGGCCAAGTTGTTGGTCAACATGTCCAGTCTCATCTGCTGCAGCAGCGCACCGGCTGCTGCCTGGTAAATCGTTCCGCTCATGGTATTCTTCTCATTGGTTATTTCTTCTGGAGTATTCTGCAACCCTTGTGCCAATGGATATTTCAGGGAGCTTCCTTTAACGACAAGCCTTTTAAGGTTATCAAGATCAGTGGTGCGTCAATAACCCGGCAACAATTGCCTACTTGGTTGAATTTCCGTTAATGGATCCTTCGTCGATGGGGATGTTGTTGGTCTTAAAGTGAAGCGCCTCCCGAGCTGACCGATGCAAGGCTTTATCGACTCAACGATTCGCGATGGGACGAATCAAGCCACCGTCCGCACCTTGCTTCCCGCCCATGCCTGACGCCCGGTCTTCATCTTCAGGGCCAAGTTCGCTTCGGTTTGGGAAATACCCTGATGCTCGGGCGGCGTTTCCGGCGTCACCTGCGCCAGCGGAGCCGATGCATGTTCAACGACCCGCAAATCGGCCGGTGCGCTCTGCGACGCGAAGCGGGTTTTGCGGCCCTGGTCCTCGCTGACGGCTCGGATGGGCCCCAAATGTGCGCCCGAGCATGAATGCTTCACCAAAGTTTTCAACTTGATCCTTTCCGTTTGCAGCACCGACGACAGCGCGGTGAAAACGGCATCGATATGCTGTTCGAGGAGCTGTTGATGAACGTGATCCCCGAACACTTCCTTTGGGAGGGTAAATTCAGAAGGCGTCCGGCAAAGTTCATTTTCGGTTCTTCTGCGTTTCAAGCGTGCCAATAAAAACAACCCTCCGGCCAGAAGCAGGGCCGGCGATGCGGCCGCCGTCAAAATCATCCAGATGGGAACATTGATCTCCAGCATGCGCTTTCCCCTTTCGATCGACCACACCTTATCGGCCGGCCGAATTCGTGATTGCGATTATTCTTCCAGCAATCCATCCTTGCGCAACTTGTGGCGCAACCGGATAACCGCCTGCGAATGAATCTGGGACACTCTCGATTCGGTGATGTCCAAGGCCATTCCGATTTCCTTCATGGTCATTTCATCGCTGTAATACATGGATACGACCAGGCGCTCTTTTTCAGGCAGCGCTTCGATATGCTTGGCCAGTGTGGCTTTGATCTCCTTGATGGTGGTCAGGGACAAAGCGTCTTCACCTTCGTTGTTGATCAAGTAATTGAGTATGTTATCCTTCTCATCCTTGGTGGTACAACCCATCTCCTCAAAACTGATAAAGGAGATGTTGGACATGCGTTTGACCTGATAGAACTGATCCAGGTCCATTTCCATCTCCTCAGCCACCTCCTCGTCCTGGACCTCGCGCCCGAGTTGCTGTTCAAGCTTGATGTAGGCCTTTTCCAGGCTGCGTATTTTTTTACGCGTGGTGCGCCCTAGAAAATCCCGGGAGCGCAGCTCGCTGAGCACCGCGCCTTTGATGCGGAAAACCGCGTAGGTCATAAACTTGTTGTCGCGCGACGGATCATACCGTTCGATGGCCTGAATCAAACCGATGATCCCCACATTGACCAGATCGTCGACCTCCACCGTAGGCGGAAGATGAGTTGCGATCCGGTTGACGATCCGATTCACATAGGGAAGATATTCGGCAATGATTTCATTGCGCAGAATATGGTCATCCTTATTGAGAGTCTTTAGTTGGGATTCCATCGCTGACATTGTTCTCTCCCAGGTGTTTGCGTTGTTTCCCCGATGCATTGATCGTAAATTCGGTTTTTATACTTGGCTCCGGTGGCGATCCAACGATTGAAATGAACGGTTGAACAGTTTGAACGATTGAACAATTTGACTATTTAAAGAATTGAACGATAGAAGAAACTATACAGGCATTTCCGTCAGGCACCAGTGGTTGCTGCGGCGGCCTCGTTCAGGTGCCGGAGAACTGGCGACTTTGCGCGCCAGGGCAACGAAATTGCGACTGGCGGCGGCCAACGGCGCCATTTCAGTAACCGCTCTCTGCTGGCGAACCCCTTTTTTGATCGTGTCATCCAAAAGCACACATCCGTAGTACTCCAAAGAGATGTTGAGAAATCGATCGGCCACCAGATTCAACTGGCGGTATACATCGTCGGCTTCGCGGACATTGGCGGCGGCATTGACCACCAGTTTGAAGTGATCGGTGCCGTACTTTACCGACAATACTTTCATCATGGCATATGCATCGGTGATGGACGTGGGTTCGGGCGTCGCTACGACAAGGATCTCATCGGAATTGATATTGAAGAAAAGCACATTGGAGGAGATTCCTGCGGCCGTATCGATCAACATGATATCAAAATCATGGACAAACGCATCCAACTGGCTGAACACCAGATAGCGTTCTTGCTGAGTCAGTGCGGTCAGGTCCTGGATACCCGAGGCGGCCGGCAGAATTTTCAAACCGCCGGGACCCGTCACAACGATATCGGCCAAATTCTTTTCACCGCGGATGACATGCGAAAGATTGTATTGCGGTGTCAATCCAAGCAGGACATCCAGATTGCCAAGTCCCAGATCGGCGTCGAATATCAGCACCTTTTTTCCGAAACGGCGCAGGGTGAAGCCCAAATTGGCCACGATATTGGTTTTGCCCACCCCCCCTTTTCCACTGGTAATGGAGATAATCTTGGGGTTTGGGCTCTCCAAAAGCCGCTGCCCCTTGCCGGTCGGATCCGAATACGTCATCTTGCGGTCGCCCAGACGGATCACTTTGCTGGTAACTTCTTTGCTTCTCATGGTGTCAATTCCTACTGCCGGCAAAGCGGGTATGTGCCAGGCGATTGATGGGTTTCGGGACGAAATGCGCCATGCAACACATGCGGCAAGGTTTGAATCCCTGATCCATGGCATCCGTCGGGTCTTTGAAAATCAGCACATGATCATCGTTGATGCGCGAGACCGATTTACATCCTCGGTCGTGAAATATATCCGAATTGCGGTTGGCCACGAATTGCCCCGATTCGGTGGATTGCGGGCGACCTTGGCCCATGGGTGCCATGGGCTTACCCTGTCCCTGATCCGTTTCACCCGTGCCCAACATCATTGCCGCCAATTCCCGGGACGTAAGCAGCTGAAGCCCCTCGGGCACCTGGTGGCTTGTTCCCAAAAAAGTGATCGGCCAAGGATGCAGCCCCATCTGGTTGAGAAAAGGGCCGAACTGCCGGCACCAGTCCACGTGCGTGGGCAACAGGCGGCTTATGTTCAGAGGCTTGTATTGGTCGATGGTCCTGGCCATCACCTGCTCCCGGGCGCCCGCATGGATCAGCAAATGAATTTCCGGATCGGAAAAACATTGGAGCATGCGCCCCAAGTCCGCTATGCCGGTCATGTCGCTTGGGCTTAAACCGGGCGTGTCCACCACCAGATGAGCCGCGCTCATGCGTTGCAGCACCACGCTTAGCTCTGCCGGGTCGCCGGCGCTTTCAAACGGTACGCCCATGATTCCGGCGTATCGTGCAAGTTCCGCCCTGCCGGCGATGCGCCGATCATCCAAGCTTAGCAGCGCGACGGGTTCATCGGCGTTCAGGACGGCATGCGCCGCTAATTTGGCGGCCATGGTGGTCTTACCAACACCTTGGGGGCCTGTCAGGACGATGACCCGGGGCCCGACGCGGCGGCTTGCCTTCATCGGCACCACCCAACCTTTTGCATCGATGAGCTGCGCCAAAATGGAGACGGTGTCATCTTCGAGCGCACCATCGGCCTGTATCAGTTCGGCCATTCTTCCGTCCAACTCGTCGCAGAAAGCCTGGCAAAGCCCTTGTTCGCGCAAGCGCTCGTAGACCGACATGCCGGGCGACTCGCTGGGCGGCAAATCTGCTGTGCCCTGATTTTGGGTCATCAACCGGATCAATTTAGGCTGCAATTTTTTCTGACCGGTGCGCGTGATCGGTGTGAAATGCTGCAATATGCGACTGATGCCTTGGGCCGGTTTGAACGGCGGCGATGCAATTCCTTTGCCCGACGATGACATGTTCGCCGCAGGGGTCTCCATGCTGATTTTTTCGGCCGGGCGCTGGGCGGCGGGCGTTGTGTCGATGGCCGCGGTCACGATCACCTGGCCGCCGGAACGTCCCCCGAACAGGCGGGCTGCTTTCTTTACATTCTTGGCGGACAGAATGACGGCCTCTTCACCGAATTCTTTTTTGACCAAGCGCAGGGCCTCAGACATGCTGGGTGCTTCGAATCGTTTAATCTTCATCCGTCAACTCCGCTATTCCCAAAGTTTGAATTCTGATGCTGGGCGGAATTTCCTCATAGGCGAGTACAACCAAATGGGGGATAAAACGGTCCACCAGTTTTTTGACATGATAGCGAATTTGCCCCGAACACAGCAGCAGCGGTTGAACGCCGCGCTGGGCACACTTATCCAACTGCTCGGCCAGTCGCTGCATCAACCGTTGGGCGGTGCGCGGATCCATGGCCAAGAAATCGCCTTGTTCAGTACGCTGAAGGGTCTCGACCAGCCGCCGTTCCGAGCCTTGCCCCAGGGAGACGGCGATAACATCCCCCTCCGCGGTCAGATACTGCCGGGTAATGGTGCGCGACAGGGCTTGACGCACATATTCGGTGAGCATGTCCATATGTTTGACCGAAGGCGCCCAATCGGCCATGGCCTCTACGATGGTGAGCAAATCACGGATGGGAACCTGTTCCTTCAGCAAGTTTTGCAGCACGCGCACCACGCCGCCCAACGACAGATGACTGGGCACCAGTTCATCCACGGCCTTGGGATGGGTCTCCTTGAGTGCATCGAGCAGGTTTTGGACCTCCTGACGGCCGATCAGTTCATGGGCATGACGGCGGATGATTTCCGAAAGATGGGTGGTCATGACCGTGGAGAGGTCCACCACCGTATAGCCCTTGCTGATCGCCTCTTCACGCTGGCGTTCCTTAACCCACATTGCATCGATGCCGTAAGTGGGCTCCTTGGTCGGGATTCCTTTCAACGTTTCTTCGGCATTGCCCGGGTTCATGGCCAGGTAGTAATTGAGCATCAGATCGCAGCGCGCAACTTCGTTGCCTTTGAGTTTGATTGCGTATTCGCCGGGTTTGAGCTGCATGTTATCCTGGATATGGATCGACGGCACGACGATGCCGAGATCCTGGGCGATCTGACGGCGTATGGATTTAATGCGTTCAAGCAGTTCACCATCCTGTTGACTGTCCACCAGAGGGATGAGACCATAGCCAATTTCCAGACCCAGAATGTCCAGGGGCGGCAATGGTCTGAATGTTTCGGCCGATTGATTCGCTTCCTCAGCCTTTTTCTCCTCGACGGCCTCTGCTTGCATGCGCTTCTGCCGGCGCGCGCTCTTAACAAGCACCAAGGCCACGCCGCCTGCCAGAAAAGCCAACATGAAAAAGGGGACCGTGGGCAGCCCCGGAATGAGGCCGAAAATGAATAAGATGCTGGAAGCCACGGCAAGCGCGCGCGGCCGTGAAATGAGTTGTGAGCCGATTTCCAGTCCCAGATGGCTCTCTGCGCCGGCGCGGCTGACGACGATACCGGCCGCAGTAGAAATGATCAAAGCCGGCACCTGGCTGACCAAACCATCACCCACCGTCAGCAAGGTGTAGTTCTGGGCTGCTTCGGCGAAAGACAACCCTTTCTGAAACACACCTATGGCAAAACCGGCCACAATATTGATCAGGGTGATGATAATGCCAGCGATCGCATCGCCGCGCACAAACTTGTTGGCGCCGTCCATGGCGCCATAATATTCCGATTCACGCGCGATCAATTGGCGGCGTTCACGGGCTTCATGTTCGTCGATCAGACCGGCGTTCAAATCCGCATCGATGCTCATCTGTTTGCCGGGCATGGCATCCAGTGTGAAGCGGGCCGCCACCTCCGCAATGCGGCCCGCGCCCTTGGTGATGACGACGAAATTGACGATCACCAGAATGATGAAGACAATCAGCCCAACCACAAAATTACCGCCCACCACAAAGCTGCCGAAGGCCATGATCACTTTTCCGGCGGCCTGCGTGCCTTGTTCTCCATTAAGCAGAATCAATCTCGTGGAAGCGATATTGAGCGCCAGGCGAAACAAGGTGGCCAGCAGCAGTATGGATGGGAAGGCTGAAAATTCCAGTGGTTTGAGAATATACATGCCGACGAGGAGAATCATCAGCGCCAGAGTGATGTTGAAGGTCAGAAACAAGTCCAGTAAGATGGTCGGTATGGGAATGATCATGACCATCAGGATGCACATGGTCGCAAATCCCAAAACAATGTCGCTGTTCTTCGTCACAAGGGAAAAGCGCCCACCCAGGTGATTGGTTTGTGCAAACCCCATAAAGCCCTTTCACTACGGACGGTTTCGTTTTCAGAGCGTTTTGCATTTTCCATGCCTGTCCGGAAGAACTTTCTCCTGCCGAATTGTCTCTTACGATGTCATTGGAATTGCACGTTTTTCCAGAAACCGTGCACCGAAGAAGAATCAAAATGAGAGCGTCAAGAATCCGGCGGAAATGAGAGAAGAAGTTGGAGGGTGGTGATCCTAACCGCGGTGGCGAGGTCGGCATGGAAATTGGTGTCTCGCCACCATCGTCATGTTCGTACTCGTATTCAGCCAGTCGGCATGCCTTCGATTCAATCAAAGGCTGTTGGGCAACTCTTGCAATTCCAGCTAAGCGCGCACCAAACCCTTCAGGCGGTAGACATACGCCAAAACTTCGGCCACGGCCTGGTAAAGCTCCACCGGGATATACTGGCCGACGTCGACATCTTTGTACAAAACGCGCGCCAGAGGCTTTTGCTCGATAATGGGGATGCCTTTCTGTTCGGCGATTTCCCTGATGCGCCCGGCCACGTGATCGGCGCCTTTGGCCACAACCATGGGGGCAGGCATACTACGATCGAATTTCATGGCAACGGCCAAATGGGTCGGGTTCGTGATGACAACGGTGGCCTCGGGGACCGCCTGCATCATTCGCCGCATGGCCATCTGGCGCTGTGCCGAACGGATGCGGGCGCGCACCGCTGGATCGCCTTCACGCTGTTTGTGCTCGTCTTTTACCTCTTGCTTGGTCATGCGCAGGTCTCGTTCGTGCTTCCAGCGCTGGAAAGCAAAATCAAGTCCGGCCAGAACGATCAGTGCCAGACAGGTGAAAAAACCCATCTTGAGGGCCACCCGGCCGAGAAAAGCCAGAATTCCGGACACATCCAGATCGACCAGAGCGGGTATCGCATCCATCTCCCCCTTGAGCGTTCGATAGGATATTCCGCCGATAATCGCGAGCTTGAAAAGCGATTTCACCAGTTCGACCAGCCCGCGCAAGGAAAAGATCCGCTTGATCCCGGAGAACGGATTCAGCTTGCTGAATTTGGGAATGAAGGCGTCATCAATGATCAAAAAACCGCTTTGCGATATGTTTCCGGCGATACCGGCGACGGCCGCCACCGTGACCAGCGGTGCCAAGAGCAAGGCCATTTTCTGGGCCAAGTACCAGAAGATCGCATGGGCGTCTTCAATGCCGGCGGTCCAACCGGCCATCTGATGAAATATTGCGCGCATGATTTCGGTCAACTGGTAGAACATCCAAGCGCCGGCAAAGTAGAACACCGATAAGGAGCTGAGCAGCACGAACACGGACGGAATCTCACGGCTTTGAGCAATCTGCCCTTTTTTTCGGGCTTCGCGCCGCTTCTTCTCGGTTGCTGGTTCGGTTTTCTCCTGATCCTTATCCTCCGCCATACAACTCCTTCCAACCCAACCAACCCGACAAACTCAACAAACTCAACAAACCCAACAAACTCAACAAACTCAACCAACCCAACAAACCCGGCTACTGAAACAGCCGGATCATGAGTGTTACGTTGTGCCCCAGTTCTTTGAAGGCTATCTCCAGGAAAGACGATATAAAGGGCAGCGAAAGACTTAGAAAGATCAGACCCAGAAGAATCTGCAGCGGCATGGCCACGATGAAAATATGCATCTGCGGCACCGTACGGGCCGTCAATCCCAGCGCCACGTGGGTCAAAAGCAACGCCACCATCACCGGTGCACTTACTTTGACGGCGATTACAAACGATTTGGCCGCCATTGCCATGATCAGGCTCACCAATCTTCCATCCAATCGCGCGCTCATCGGCGGAATGAGATCAAAAGCGTCTATAAGCGCTTTGATGAAATAGAAATGGGCGTTGACGCTGAAGAAAATCATCAAGGCAAGCAAATTCAAGAACTGCGAGAGAATCGGAACCTGCAGGCTGGAAGCGGGGTCGACCACATTGGCGATGGCGAAACCCATTTGGAACCCGGCCAATTGGCCGGCAAGCTGCACGCCGGCAAAGAGAAGTTGAATCGAAAGACTGATGGTCCAGCCAACGGCCGCCTCTGATACCAGCCCCAGAATCAGGGCAAAAGGATTCCCGAGCACATTCGGGGCAGCCACATCAAGCCGCGGCATGATCATGACGGCGACCGCCATTGCCAGCGAGGCCTTGATGATCATAGGCACATTGCGGGCGTCCAGGAAGGGAATGGTAAAAAGAATAGCCCCGACGCGCACCAGCACGAAAAGAAAAAGTTGAAATTGATCGGCGGGCAGATTGAGAAGCAGCATATGGGTGATTCTCGTCGGCCCTCTCTAGTGGATATACATGGATAAATTCACGATATTGTTGCGCGTGAAATCGATGATAACCCGCAACATCCATGGGAAGAATACCAGCAGGGCCAGCGCCACGGCGAGCATTTTGGGCACAAAAACCAGGGTCATTTCGTTGATCTGGGTAGCGGCTTGAAACATGCTGATCAGGATGCCAACCACCAGTCCCACGGTCAGCATGGGACCGGCCAGCATGATGGCCGTTTTGATGGCTTCCAAAAAGTATCCGGTCACGAATTCGGGTGTCATTAGATGCGCTCCTAAGGCCCAAAGCTTTTTACCAGAGATCCGACGATCAGATACCAACCGTCGGTCAGCACGAAGATCATGAGCTTGAAAGGCAACGAGACCATGACCGGCGGCAGCATCATCATGCCCATGGAAAGCAGCACGCTGGCAACCACCATGTCTATGATCAAAAAAGGGATGTAGAGCATGAAGCCGATTTGAAAAGCGGTTTTCAACTCGCTGATGATGAACGAAGGAATCAGCACGGTGGTCGGCACTTCGCTGACATTTTTGGGCCGCGGGAGTTTGGCGATATCCACCAGCAGCGCCAGATCTTTTTCACGGGTTTGCTTGAGCATGAAGGCGCGGATGGGGGCTTCGGCCTTGCGCAGCGCTTCATCGGACGATAATTGGTTGTCCAGATAGGGTTTGAGCGCCTCGCGATGTACGGTTTGCCACACCGGCGTCATGATGAAAACGGTCAGAAACAACGTCAATCCAACGATGATCTGATTCGGCGGAAGCTGGTTCGAACCGATGGCTTGGCGCAGCAGCGAGAGTACGATGGCAATGCGGGTGAAACAGGTCACCATGATCAGGATGGACGGTGCCAGGGAGAGCACCGTCAGCATCAAAAATATCTGTATGGCCACGCTGACGTTGGCCGGATTGCCTCCTGGTTGCAAGTCCACCCGCAACAGCGTGCCCGGATCGGCCGCAAAGGCGACCTCTGCACAAACAATCGCCAAAAACAGGAAAACCATCAAAGCGGCCGCTTGCGTCCGTATATGGATATGTTGGGGGCGCATGTTCACAAAACTCCGTCCGATGAGGTAGGCCTTGCGGCCTGCTCCGCTCGAGCGCTGAAAGGCCTCATCATGCGCTGCAGCTGGTCTCGAAAACCGACCCCGCTGTCGCCTTCCTGGCCTGTTTCGATTCCGGCGATCACCGCGGGATCATCGATGCGCGTCAAGAGATTCACTCGATCCGACCCGATGCCCAAGACCAGTATCGTACCGGGCACTTTCACCAGCGCGATCGATTTTTTCATTCCCAGATAATGGCTGCCCAGCACCTTGATCAGGCGCCCTCGGCCGGCGGCGGCCCCGCCGGGCTGAGCGCGTCTGATCCAGCGGGTAAGCATCCACAGGAGACCCAGCACGACCGCCAGGGAAAGCACCATTTTTATGGTTGCCGCGATCAAATCGGGCGCATGGTTCATTTGAGTTTCTCCAGGCGTTCAACCGGGCTGATGACCTCGGTCAAGCGGATACCATATTTTTCATTGACCACGACCACGTCGCCTTTGGCGATCAGCCGGTTGTTGGCTAGAATTTCCAGCGTCTCGCCGGCCGCCTTGGTCAGCTCAATCACGGAGCCCTGCCCCAATTTCAGCAGATCATTGATCAACATTTTGGTGCGCCCCAACTCCACGGTAATTTCCAGTGGAATATCGAGAATAAAATCCAAATTGGCGGGACGCTGCGCATCTGCGGTACCTTTCAAATCGGAAAAGGCGTAGGGGTCTCCGGCCGCCGTTTCCGACACATGGGATAGATTGTGGGCCGGCTGTTTCGATTTGGCGCTCTCTGCCGCGGCTTTATCGGTTGCCCGTCCGCCCGGATGGTTGGTGTCGGATGTGACCATGATAGCTATACTCCTTCATCCTTTCTGATGAGCCCCGAAATCCGGACCGCCCGGTTGCCCTTCAGCGTGCCCGGCATGCCCAGGTACTTGGCCGTTCCCTCCACCTTGATGATCACGGGATCCTGGGGACCGGTATTGATTTTAACGATATCATCTTTTTCCAAGTTCAATATCTGGCCGATGGTCGATACGGTCTTGCCCAGTTCAGCTACCATCTTCACCTTGGTATCCCGGAGCAGTACGGTCAGCTGAGCCCGAAACGCATGCGCGCGGTCTTTTTCTCTCAGGTACCGGGATGAAAGCTTGTCCTTTACGGGTTCCAACATCAAAAAGGGCGTACACACATGGATGTTGCCGGAAAACTCCTCCCCGGCAACTGAGAAGACAAAGATCAGGACAAGGTCAGCGGGGCTGACCAGGTTGACGAACTCCGGCTTGGTCTCGGTTTTCTTCTGCATCACCTTGATGTTGTAGGCCACCTGCCAGGCTCGCTCCAATTCGACCAGCACGTCCGAATATAGCTTTGAAAGCATGCGTTGCTCAATCTGGGTGAATTCCCGAACTTTGGGAAGGGGCCGCCCGGCCCCCCCGAACATGCAGTCGATCAGGGCAAAGCACAGGTTGGGTTCGACAGCCAGCAAAGAAGCGCCGATGAGCGGTTCCATGGTATAAATGCTGAAACCGGTGGGATTGGAAAACGCATGCAGGAATTCACCGAATTTAACGATCTCCTTGGAAACCTGTTTGACTTCAATGGCGCGTTGCAGCGCTGAGGTTAGCCCCACATTCAACAGGTTGACAAATTTATCGTAGACTTCGTCCAGCGCATCGAACTGGTCCCTGAGCATCAAGCTTTGCGAGGTCAGGTCGTAAGGGCGGGCTTCAACCTTGGCTTTGGGCGCCTTTTCCTGTTCGACCTCGACCTCGCCGCTGTCCATTGCACTGAGCAGCGCATCGATTTCTTCCTGCGAAAGAATCTGTTCGGGCATGGCGATCCTGTTATTGAACGACGAATTCAGTAAAGTAGATGGTAGCGACGGTGCCCTTTTTCAAGACCGAGTTGATCTTTGCGATAAGCTCGTCACGCAGTGAAACTTTACCCGGAGTTGTACTGATATCCGCATACGGTTTGCTCGGCAGAATCATCAAAATGGCGTCGCGAAGCTGGGGCAACCGCCGGTCAATCTCTTCGATCACCTCCGGAGAACTCAACTCAAGCTCCATGGTAATGCGCAGGTAGCGCTTGCCGCCCTGGTCGGCCAGATTGACGATCATGGTCTCCATTTTATAAATAGGTCCCATGGCTGGTTCCGCAGCGACTTTCTTTTCTTCTTCGACTTTTTGCTCGGCACCATTTTGATCCTGAACCTGTGCGATGGTGACAACCATTTTCTGCCAGAGGAGTAAAAATCCGCCTCCCATCATAGCCATCATGAGAACGACCGCCCCAATAACGATGATAAGAACTTTTTTGGACATCTTTGTTTTCCTCCAATGGGTTCTCTGGGTTTCATTAGTTTGTTGGGTTTATCGGGTTTGTTGGGTTGTCGGGTTTATTGGATTTGGGCCGTTAGGCCCTTAACTCGAAGAACTCAAGCAAACTTTAGAACCCAAGAATTCTACGAACTCAACAACCCCAAAGAGCCCTATAACCAGTAAAACTCAAAGAACACAACAAACCCAATAAACCCAACAAACCCCGTAACCCAACAAACCCCGTAACCCAACAAACCCCATAACCCAATAAACTCAATAAACGCCGGATGCCGTTTGCCCCAGAATAACTTCCACCCTTCGATTCAAACCCCGATGGACTTCGGAATCGTTGGGCACCCTGGGTCTGGAAGATCCGTATCCCGCCGCCGACAACAGCGTCGGTTCAATACCGCCATGCTGGATGAGATAAGTCGCCACACGAACCGCCCGGGCCGTAGACAGCTCCCAGTTGCTCGGGAAGCGCAAGGTGGCGATCGAGCGGTCGTCGGTATGCCCTTCAATGCGGATGCGCCGCTGCATCGGCTTGACAATGGTACTGATCTCGTCCAACAAACGCAGGCCCTCCCCGGTCAAGTTGGCGCTGCCGGAACGGAACAACAGTTCATCGCGCAAGGTCACGCGGAGGCCCTTGCGGGTATATTCGGCCTCCAAGCCCTCGCTGCGGGCCAAGGCTTGAAAGCTTTGCGATGCGTCATCTGCCATGCTCCGGTCGAAGACGGAAACTTGCCGATCATGGATCACCCCCTCCACCGAATGTCTGCCTTCATCCAGAACCCCCATGGCGCTCTGCAATCCATTTACAAATTGCTTGAAGCGGTCCGCATTCATGCTGCCCATTGAAAAAAGCAATACGAAAAAGACCATCAACAAGGTGACCATATCGTTAAACGTGGTCAGCCAACTCGCGGAATTTTCCGGCACCTGCTCGTTGTGCGCCCTGAGCCTGCGGTTGACCATGCTGAACGTCCTCATCCTTCTACCAGGAAAACAAACTCGACCCGGCGGTTCATGGCCTGGTTTTCCGGTGAACTGTTTTCGGCCAGTGGTTGATATTGAGAAAACCCGACTGCCGATAGGCGCTGCGGATCCACGCCATGATGCTCGATCATACGCCGCAACACCGATATGGCCCTTGCGGTCGAGAGTTCCCAATTGGATGGAAATGCCCCGGTATGGATGGGGCGGTCATCGGTATGGCCTCCGATTTCCACGGGCACGGGAATGCGGTCGATCATCCGCGCAATTTTTTTTAGTCGCGGGTATGCCGCGGGCGTAAGATCGGCCCGCGCGCTGTCGAACAGCAAATTGTCCTTCAGGATCATCACGACGCCCTGATCGGAGCGGGACAACGATATTTGATCCAGTTCTTCTTCCTGGCTGATCGTACGAACCTGTTCAAAGAGCTGCGCAACCAAATCCTTTTTGGGCAACAACTGCATTTCCGATTCAAGCAAGGTAGTTGAGCGTTCGATGCTTTTTCCTCCTCCCAGCACATTCACTGCATTTGAAAAGGAACTGGCAAAGCGGGTGATTTTGGACGAATCCAGCGAAGCAAACGAAGTGAGCAGGATGAAAAAACTGAGCATAATCAAAATGAAGCCCGTATAGATGATCTGCCAGCCCCCCGACCGGCCGCCGGGCCACGCGGAGAGCCGCCCCGCCCTATTGCGCCGCAAAGTCATCTCAAACCTCGCCTTCATTGACCAGGCGGGCGGCCGGCGAAAGAAATGCTTTCAGCTTTTCGGCCACAATGCGGTGATTATCGCCGGCCTGAATGGATAAAATACCGTGCAAAACCATTTGCTTGGTCAGGATTTCCTGCCGGCTGCGAATGCGCAGCTTTCCGGCGATGGGTAGAAACAGCAAATTGGCCAGAAAAGTGCCGTAGAAGGTGGTGAGCAATGCAACGGCCATGGGGCCGCCGATGGCGGAGGGATCCTTCATCTGCATGAGCATCTGCACCAGGCCGATGATGGTGCCCAGCATGCCGACCGCGGGTGCAAAGGTGCCCATGGTGGTATAAATCTCCGCCCCCAGACGATGCCGCTCTTCCAACCACATGATCTCCGTACTGAGCACCTCTTCGATAGCATCCGACTCCATTCCATCCACCGCCATGCGTATGCCCCGGCGCAGGAAGGGGTCATCAATGGCGGCAATATGCTGCTCAAAGGTCAAAATCCCTTCGCGCCGCGCTTTTTTGGCAAAATCGACCATGACGGGAATCAAACCGAGCGGGTTGGGTGTTTTATGCCGGAAGGCGTTCTTGGTCACTTTGAACATGCTGATGACGTCGGACATCGGATAATTGATCAGGGTGGCGCCCATGGTCCCACCAAATACGATCATCAAGGAAGGATAGTTGATAAACCACGCACTGGACCCGCCCATTAAAATAGAGACCAAAACCAGCCCGCTGGCAATCACGACCCCGATTAAAGTGGCTAAATCCAAGTCTCCTCCCTTGTACCGTCCGGTCTGTGCCGTTTGCTCCCGTGATTTTCTTGCGCTGCTCAGCAGTTGTGATGAAACGCGCAGCGGCAGAAAAGAGGTGCAACGATTTTCCAGGTAGCATGGAATGTGCCACGGGTTGGGAACTGCTGCCGGCGGGTTGTCGGTCGGACGATATGTAGTTAAAAGGGATTGATATTACGGGAAAAGTTATATTGCTGGCAGATAGCCGCATGCACAGGCAAGAAGTGTCCGGGCGGTACGGGTTATTCTTCCGGCCGGCCTCTCCGTCAATTTTCTTCCGGCCAGTCAAGGCTTTGACGGCCGGCAGTACAGGACGAACAGTCTTTTTTCAAAGAAGGACTTGTGGGCAGATTTCTACTTTGAAACCGGTTTTTTAAGTAAGCTATTCTATCTTTGGTGGCACCTTTTGGCTCGCGTTCCCACGCAAAGCGTGGAAAGCAGATGCGTTCTCCTATTCGCAAGCGTACTCGTACTCGAATCGTGCGCTAGCTGTATTGAAATTACAGCTAACCTCCGCATCGATGACGAGTACGAGTACCGCTTCGCTGAGTACGCGTACGATTTTGAGGCCGCCAGGTATATGCCGGAGAGCCCCGGGCCTGGGTTGCCACCCTGTACCAGCGCGAAAAAGAAACGGGCACGAACGGGCTATTGGCAAACCTTTATCGTTTGATGTTGATCAATTCCGCCAACACTTCATCACTCGTCGTGATCACCTTGGAGTTGGCTTGAAAAGCGCGCTGCGTGGTGATCAGGGCCACGAACTCCTGGGCCAGGTCGACATTGGACATTTCCAGGCTGCTCGGCGCGATGGCACCTA
>QZKV01000082.1 GCA_003599575.1 Desulfobacteraceae bacterium
GGAGGGGAGTTGTTGCCCGTGATTTTCAGGGAGGGGAGTTGTTGCCCGTGATTTTCAGGGAGGTGAGTTGTTGCCCGTGATTTTCAGGGAGGGGAGTTGCTGCCTGTGATTTTCAGGGAGGGGAGTTGCTGCCCGTGATTTAAGGGAGGGGAGCTGCTGCCGTGTTCTTTGCCACCCAATGGCAGCGTCGCAACGCGGCCGGCATTGCCCTGGCGGAGGATCGGGAACGCGAATGGATCCGGCCGAGTTTGAATTAGCCGGCTGTTGGAGGTGACGCTAAAGAAACGGGCGCCGGCATTTCGCCGGCGCCCGGTCTTCCTGGTCGCAGTTTGAAAACGAATTACTTCCCCGCGGCTTCTTCGAGCTGGGCCGGGGTGGCGATGGAGCCATATTTTTCCTTGAGGGCCATCAATCCCTGGCGTTGGGCTTTGAGCACCTCGAAGAGCCTGGCCGGCAGGTTCTTTTCCTTGCCATAGGCTTCGATCTGCAGGTCGATGCGTTTGATGATGTTGTCGATGTACAAGGAAAACTGCTTGTCGTACAGTTCGCGCGGGTATTCCTTGTTGATGCGCTGCTTGAACAGCGCCTTGAGATCGGCGTATTTGGGGAGTAAACCGATGGGGGTGTCGATCGCCTGCACTTCGTTGTGCGCGCGTCGCTCCAGCCAGGAGAGCCACACTTTGACGTCGCGCTTTTCGCCCAACAATTTTTTGCCGGTGCCGCCTCTGGCTTCATGGGTCAGAAAGTAGTTCAAGCCGGCCAGGACGGGGCGTTTGTCGGCCGCGATCCTGTCGCTGGCGAAGAATTTGAACTGGGCGTCCATGTAATCGCCCAGGGCCCCGGGGATGAACGGCGCATTGGCCCAGGGCGCACGCTTGACGCCGGTGGCGCCCACTTCGGTGGCGGTGGCGGCCGAAACGATGCAGGCGCCGATGACCACGCCTTCATCCGAATTGCGCGCCGTCCACACCGGCGGCATGGTATCGCTGTCGCGGCCGCTGTAGGTAATCACACGGGTTTCCACGCCGGCCGGATCTTCGGCCATTTCGGAAAAATTGGTCAAGGCCGTGGAAGCCAGGGTGCAGCGCGAATTGGGGTGGGACATGGGAATTGCCTTGCCCTTGGCGTCCAGCATGCCCCTTTCCCAGTGCCCCTGGAAATTGCGGCCCTTGGCAGGTGCTGGCTCGCCGTTGCCGATCCACTGGGGCACGCCGTTTTCGTCGATCAGCACATTGGACCAGATGACTTCCGTGCCGGGCTTGCGCAGGCATTGCATCAGAATGGGATCGCCTTCCCAGTTGACATCTTCCACGATACCGAAGATCCCGCACTCCGGGTTAATGGATCGAATCGAGCCGTCCTGGGCAATCCACAGCTGCGCCAGATCGTCGCCTATGAACATATCGCCGGCCATGGCCGTGGTGGTTTTGCCGCATCCGCTGGGCGCCGCGCCGGTGATCCCGGTAATGCGGCCGTCGTTTTTCATACAGGTGATAAACATGTGCTCGGCCAATTCACGGCCCCGATTTTCATAGACCGAGCGGTCCACTGAAAAGCGATGGTTGCCCTTTTTCATCAGCAGCGTGTTGCCGGCGTAAGTGCAGTTATAGGAATAGGTTGTGCGGTGGGCCCGGTCCATGAGCACGCGGGCGTTGGGCAGGTCTTCGGGCCGGTTGAGCCCCTCGCTGTGGATATTGGTGTAAAAATGGCCCAGCTTCTCGACCTCTTTTTCAAAATGGTGATAGGTGTTGCGGTACAAGAGCTCGGCGCTGTGGCAGACATAGGCCGAACTCGATATTTCAATGGCCGGGTTGCTGACCGGGGAACCGGCCGGTCCGCGCGAGTAGAAACCGACCACCATGGTTTTGCCGCGCATGATGCCGAGCATGCCTTTGCGAACGGTCTCCAGCGCATCCTGCCGGCCCATGCGCAAGGCCAGGGAACTGACCAGTTCGTCATCGTTGGCTACATAAAAGGTTCGATCGATGATGCGGCCCTGCTCTTCCTTAAGGTCGAAATGAATGGTGTGGCCCTTCATGGGCAGGGGTTCTTCTTCTCCCTTTTGCAAGGCCATGTCGCGGATGAACTGCTTGTCGGGCTCCGAACCGGTATTGACAAACACGCGGTCCGGTTCGCACATGACGATCGCATTGGCAATTTTGAGCAGGATGTAAGGATTTTTGAAGCCCTCGATGCGTTTGAACTGCTCGGTATCCAGGCGCTTTTTCAATAATTGAAGCGCTTCACCGGCCTTTTGGATACCGCCGAGTTCCTGAACGATGTCGATCCCCTCATTAAATTTGAGCATACGCGACTCCTTTGGATTTATTTTTACAATCTGTACAATAAGATTGAATCCCTATATTGCACCGACCGCTGATGGCCGGATGCCGATCGTGATCACATTGAACAGAGGAACACCGCTTGGCTGCGTTGATCTTTTCAACATGCGGTCCCGCCCCCCATGCACCCCCCAGGTTCATTTTTGGGCATGTGCTGCCCGATCCAGATCAGCACCTTGTCCATTTCGGAGCGCAATTCCAGGAGGGCTCTCCCGCGATGACTGACCCTGCTCTTTTCGGCCATGCTCAACTGGGCGAATGTTCTGTTCAACGGGGGATAATAAAAAATCGGATCATAACCGAAGCCCTTTTCTCCGATGGGGGCATGCGCGATGCTGCCTTCGCAGCGCCCTTCAAAGGTGAGCGCAGCACCCGTGGGCACGGCCAGCGACAGCACGCATTCAAACGCGGCCCGTCGATTTTCGTTATCGCCCAAAGTCTGCAACAGCTTTTGGCAGCGTAGCGCATCGCTGGCTCCTTGGCCGCCGTAACGAGCTGAATGGACGCCGGGAGCGCCTCCGAGCGCCTCCACCATTAGACCCGAATCATCCGCCAGGGCCGGGATTCCCAGGTAGCGCGCGGTCAGGCTGGCCTTCTTATAGGCGTTTTCATCGAAGGTCGCGCCGTCCTCCTCGATGGTTGGAATGGGTCCGAAATCATTCAGGTTTCTGATTACAACAGAAAAGTCTTTTAAAAAATCCCGGATTTCCTCTGTTTTGCCAGTGTTGCGGGTTGCCAGGACAATATGGATGAGGGATTGCACGCTTACCTCGAAAACAGTGTTCGGGAGTCAAAACGCGGCTATTCAATCAGCTTTCTGGAGAGTTGTCAATTTTCGGAAGACTGAATTTAGATCATGCAACGACTGCTGTAAAGACAAATGTCGCAGCGCAGGTTTTTACGGGTGTGATCCCGCTCGGAATTGCTTCATCCCGGAAAGCTCTTGGCCGCTAGCGAAAATCACTCGGGAAGGCCTTGCATTTAGCGGAAGATTCGATGAAAGTATACCCATTGCGCAGAAATGAATGCCGATGGGGGGAAAACGTGATCATCGCCGGCTTGACAGGAGGGATCGCCTCGGGGAAATCGACGGTGGCCGACATTTTTCGGGAAGCGGGCGCTTTCATCGTCGATGCCGACCGCATCGCCCGGGAGGTGGTGAGGCCAGGTATGCCGGCCTGGCAGGAAATACGCGACGTTTTCGGGGAGCACATCCTGAGCCAGGACGGCGAAATCGATCGGCCCCTGTTGGGCAGGATCGTGTTCAATGATCCAAAACTGCGCCGCCGCCTGGAATCGATCGTACACCCCCGCATAGGCGCGGAGATGGATGCCCGCATTGGCAAGATCGCCCAAGTCGCGCCGGCTGCGGTGGTGATCATGGACATCCCCCTGCTGCTTGAATCCGGCAAAACCCACGGACTGTCTGAAATCATCGTGGTGTATGCCCCCGAAGCCGTTCAATTGGAGCGCCTGGTTGCGCGCGACGGGCTGAGCCCGCAGGAAGCCCAGGCACGCATGGCCGCCCAGATGCCCATGGCTGAGAAGGTGAAAAGGGCCGGTATGGTGATCGACAACAGCGGCACCCTGACGGAAACGCGGCGCCAAACCCTGGCCGCGTACGAAGCCTTGGCGGCCCGGGCAGACCGTTAGGAGAGAACTATTCCCCCGGATAGTGGTTTCCAAGTACACATATTCCTAAATATTATGTAACTATTCGGGGTCGGGGTCGGTATCGGGGTCGCAATCGAATTCGATACCGATGCCGATACCGATTCCGATACCGACCCCGAGGCCGACCAATCACCGACTAAGCAAATCCTCAAAGCGGTACGTTATTGAAGATAAGATTATACGCCACTGAATTTATGCCTTCGAGCACCAAGCTCCAGGCTTCTCGCTTTGTTCGCTGGTTCCCAAGCTCCGGCTTGGGAACCCGTTTCGGGAAGCTCCAGCTTCCCTTCCCTTCCTAAACTTTGCCGGCGAGGGAGCAACCGTTTGTTCATCGGGCCAAAAAGTCATGCGGAATGGCCGTGAGCGTTCTTAGCGGCACCATAAACCAAAATGGTTCCTATCGCACAGTGGAAGCTGAGCTTCCAAGATGGGGTTCCCAAGCTGGAGCTTGGGAACCAGCGCAGAATTCCTAAATATTATGTAGCTATTCGGGGTCGGTATCAGTACCGGGGTCGCAATTGAATTCCGATACCGACCCCGAGGCAGACCAAGCAACCCCCCAGCTCCAAGACCCGAGCTTTAACGCTATTTATCCTTAGTGATCCTAGCGCAGGGCTGCACCGGAGCACCCCTTTGCGCTTGGGAACCAGCGCATCAACCGGCGCGCAATGACCGGAACGGCATCGGAACGGCCGCGGGAAGGGTGTGGCGCAGCATATCGCGAGCTCATTCCCTGCGCCGGCGTCTTGACATGCCAAAAAAGTTGGATTATTAGTCCGCTCCGGCATTTACGATAACGCGGCATTTCCAAGCGATCTGTTTCAAATGATATCGAGAGGGGTGACCTTTGGGGACCGCAGTTAAAATACGAACCGCACCTGTCAGGTTCAAATCAAATATTACCCGCGCCCTCTACGTCATGGCCGCAGCTCTGGGACAAAAGGACAGCTACACCCATGCCCACGCCCAGAGGGTTGCGGCCTACTGCCGGCGCATCGGCCTGCGGGCCGGGCTGACCGGAGCAGATCTGCTCAATGTGACCTGGGGCGGGATGCTGCACGACGTGGGCAAACTCGGCCTGAGCGATCGGATTTTCAGCAATAAACAGGCCCTTCTATCCCAGGAGATGACCGGAGAAGTCCAGGCCCACCCGATCATCGGTGCGGAAATGCTGCGCCATATCCAATGCAGCAAAACCATTTCCGCGGCGGTGCTTTTTCACCACGAACGCCTCGATGGCAGCGGTTATCCTTTCGGTCTGGCAGGAGAAGAAATCCCCCTGGGAGCCAGAATCGTCAGTGTCGCCGACTGCTTCGACGCCATCACGACGGACCGCCCCTACCAGCGGCGCAAAACCCTGCCGCATGCCCTGATGATCCTCAAGGAAATGGCCGGCGTCAGCCTGGCCGCCGATCTGGTTGCCCTCATGCTGGAAGAAATAGAATCCAACGGCATGGAACCGGTCATGCCCGCTGCCAATGCGATGATCCCCTTTTTGAAGTCCCGCTAAGAAGCACCATTCTTCACAATCCCTATCTTACCACCCGCATGTTGGTTCATTGGATTCGTGCACGTAAACGTTCACATGCTCGCGCACGCACGTCCAAACCATCCCCTTTGAAAGCCCGGCATGACTCAAGGCAGGAAAGGGGTGCGGTGTTTCCCTGTTATACCAAGGTCAGATTGTGCTGGGGGGCCTCGTGGGAGGGAATGATGAGATTCTGATCGTCCACAAAGACGACGGTGGGCTTGTAGGCTTTGGCTTCTTCGGCCTCCAGCCAGCAATAAGTGATGATAATGACTTTGTCGCCGGGCTGGACCAATCGGGCGGCGGCTCCATTGATGCAGATGACGCCGCTATCCACCGGACCTTCCAGGGTGTAGGTTTCGAAACGGTTCCCGTTGTTGATGTTGACCACTTGAACTTTTTCGCCTGGTAAAATACCGGCGGCCTGGAGGAGGGTTCGATCGATGGTGATGCTGCCAACGTAATTCAGATCGGCCTCGGTGACGGTGGCTCGATGGATCTTGCTTTTAAACATATTGAAAAACATGCAACTACACCTCAACTCGGATATTATCGATCAACCTTGTCCGGCCCAGCTTGACCGCGACGGCGATCAGCACTTCTCCGCTCAATGTTTCCAGATCCCCCAGGGTACGCGGGTCGACCATGGATACATAATCAATGGCGGCGCTGTCAATGGCTGCAATGGTTTTTTTTACATGCTCGACCACAGCGGCTGCATCGCGCCGGCCGTCGCGGATCATTTCACGTGCCTCGAACAGCGCCCGCGCAATGCCCGGCGCTTGCGCGCGCTGGGTTTCCGTCAGATAGACGTTGCGTGAACTCATGGCCAATCCGTCCGCTTCGCGCACGATGGGACAGCCCACAATCTGTATGCCCAAATCCAAGTCCCGCGTCATCTGCTCGATGACCGCCAGCTGCTGGGCATCCTTTTGGCCGAAGTAGGCGCGATCGGGAAGCGCGAGATGAAAGAGTTTGCTCACGATGGTGGCCACCCCCCGGAAATGGCCGGGACGCGTCCGGCCGCACAGGGTCGCGGTCATGGGGCCTTCCACCTGTACATAGGTGGTGAATCCGGGCGGATAAAGCTCTTCGACGGGCGGGAAAAAAGCCAGATCGACGCCTTCGGCGCGCATCAATGCCGAATCCTTTTCGGCGTCGCGGGGATAGGCGGACAGGTCTTCATTGGGACCGAACTGGGTGGGATTGACGAACACGCTGACCACCACCACATCGTTTTCCCGCCGCGCCCGGCGGATCAAAGACGCATGGCCTGCATGCAGATACCCCATGGTCGGCACCAGGCCCACTGTTTTTCCGGTCGTGTGTGCTTCTTTCAAAGCGGCCCGCAGCTCTACTTTGGTATGCACCACCTGCATGGCAAACTTCACCTCAACTGAACAAGTTCAACGTGCACATTGTCAAAAAACTCAAGCCGGCGGCTTGTTAGAGCTTGGACAGAAGGCCGCCCTCCATCTGGAAACAGTGCTCGGCTTGCGGAAATTGGCCCGAACCCACCTCCTCGATATATTTTTTGACCGCGGCGACCATTTCATCTCCCAAATGGGCATAGGTTTTTACGAACTTGGGCTTCATTTTACGGAACATTCCCAACATGTCCTGGATGACCAGCACCTGTCCGTCGCAGTGCGGGCCGGCGCCGATGCCGATGGTGGGTATTTGCAGTTTCTGCGTGATCACGCGCGCCAAGGTGTCGGGCACGGCCTCCAGCACCAGTCCGAACACACCGGCATCCTGAAGCAGCAGGGCATCGTCGACCAATCGCCGGGCGGCATCGATGTCCTTGCCCTGGACCTTGAACCCGCCGAACACATTCACCGATTGCGGCGTCAAACCCAGATGCCCGAGGACAGGAATTTGGGCCTTGACGATCGCGCGGATCTTGTCGATCACCGCCGCACCGCCTTCCAGCTTGACGGCTTCCGCCCGGCCCTCCTGGATGAATCGACCGGCATTGCGTACGGTCTCCTCCACGCTGATGTGGAACGATAAGAAGGGCATGTCGCCGATGAGCAAAGCGCGGCGCGTTCCGCGCGCCACCGCCTTGGTGTGGTGGATCATCTCGTCCATGGTCACCCGCAGGGTATTGTCATACCCCAACATCACCATGCCCAAAGAATCACCCACCAGAACGCTGTCCACGCCTGCTTCGTCCAGCAGCGTGGCAGTGGTATAATCGTAGGCTGTGAGCATGCTGATGGGCCGCCGTGCCACCTTAGCCGTCCTGAACGACTGGATCGTAAATTTATCTGATGCCATTGGGTCCACTCCTTTCCAAGGTCAGCCGCTATTGAGCTTGCTCCAAAATGGTACGGACCGCCTCGGCCATTTTCGAATCACTTAACACGCCTTGGGTGGCCAAATCCAGTGTTTTCAAGCCCATAAACGCATAAAAGGCCTTCAGCCCCGGCAACCCGGCAACATCCAGGGATTCCAGGTGGTGCCTGACGGTGGAGGCGTCCGCACGCGCAATGGGCCCGGTCAGGGCTTCGGCCGGACCCAGACGCGCGACGTTGTCGATGGTGCCGCGGATCAACGGCAGCATGGCCTGAAATCCCTCCCGGGTACGGATGCCGCTTTGCGCCAGGGCCTCCAGGCCGCAGGCCGCCAGAGTGACCAGATAGTTGGAGAAAATGCAGGCCGCCAAATGATACAGGGGTTTGTCCTCCGCCCGGATGCGGAAAAATTTATTGCCTGTTTTTTCGAGCACCTTTTCCACCTTTTTCAGGCGCGGATCAGCTCCTTCCAGACTGAAGTAGGTGTGCGGCAGGTCGGCGATCGCCTGCTCTTCCTGGGCGAACGCTTGCAGCGGGTGCAAACTGAATACAGCCGCTCCCAATTGCGCGGCCGGCGCCAGGATTGATGACGAATGGGCCCCGCTCATGTGCCCGACCAGGTGCCGCGGACCGACCCCCTGCTGGCGGGCAAGCGCCTCGCAGGCCGCCTGGATCTGATCGTCCCGCGTGGTGATCAGAACCACGTCGCTGGCGGCGGCCACCTCCAGCGCATTGCGGCGGACCCGGCTGTGGGTCCCCCGGCAGGCATGGGCCACCTTGTCTTCGTGGGGGTCGCAATAGCCGCTGATGTTCACGCCGTTGGTTCGCAAATGCCGTCCGAAGGCCGTCGCCACCTTGCCGGCGCCGATAAACCCGATACGCATCACCTTCTCCCGCTTTGGGTTTGTTGGGTTGGTTGGGTTGGTTGGGTTCATTGGGTTTGTTGGGTTCGTTGGGTTCGTTGGGTTGATTGGGTTCATTGGGTTGATTGAGTTTGTTGGGTTTGTTGAGTTAATTGAGTTCTCGGTTCTGTGTTCTTCAAATACTGGAAACGGCCGATGTCTCACTAACCAAAGGAGAAATATTTATAAAGACCTCGCGTCCCTCGACCCAGCACAACATCAACTAAAAACCCAACAAACTCAATAAACCCAACAAACCCAACAAACCCGAAGAACCTATTTAGGGGCAACCTGTAAGCGCAACCGATCGTTCTGATCTTTGATGTCCACTCTCTTAATCCCGGCTTTGGGCATCTTCAGGAGCAGGCAGGGCGATGTCAGAGCCTGGGTGACGAAACTGCCCGGCGCGGGCTCGCGCCAGCGCACCTGGACGACGGCCACCCCATTGCGTACCTGGGCGGTAGGTGCGGCCAATTCGAGGCGATAGCCGCCGGTGGGCTGCGTCCCCATATGGATCCACAGCAGTCCTTCGACTTGCGGGTCCCACGGATATTCCTGGGAACTCCCCGGCATGGCGGGACGCTTCGGCATTTGCCTGAGCCGATCCGGGCGGCCGATCCATTCGGCCCCCGCGCCATCCGCAGGGCCACCGCACTGGGTGCCGCTGTCGAGTACGGTCAGAGTGATTTCGCGCTCGGCCGGTTCACAAGCCGCCAATGCGGCGCAGCCCGCCAGAAGCAGGCATCCCAGGAAACCAATTTTTCTGCCAAGTGCAGGCATGTTTGTTGGGTTCATTGGGTTTATTGAGTTTATTGGGTTCATTGAGTTTGTTGAGTTTATAGGGTTTATTGAGTTTATAGGGTTTATAGGTCTTGGGGTCAAAGCAGTAAAACACCAACAATCAATCCACTCCAACCACACGATCAAATCTAATCAGGCCAACCAGCAACTCAATCAGCCCCGTCAACCCAACAAACCCAACAAACCCAATAACCCAACAAACCCAGTCACCGCTTCACGGCCGCAGCCGCCACCGATTCGCCCGGGAGGAAAAAGGGCCACTGCTGGAAACCGGTCACAAAATCGAGTCCGGTGCGGTCGGAGGATACGGTAAATGAGATCAAGCTCGCCGGCGTGGGGTAAGTGCCCACGGCCTCACCCTGATCGAGCAGCTGGAAATCATCGTCCAGGTCCGAACCGCTCAACAGGTAATAGCTGCCCGGGGGTACGTCGCTGAACGAGAAGTGGTAAACCCCGCCGCTGGGCGCAACGGCCACCTGTCCGACCGTAAGAAAGTTTTCATCCAGCAGGGTCACATATTGGGTGGAAGCGGATGCCCCTGCATGCGGCAGGACATCGATGGTCACCGGAACGGTCAGGGTCTGATCCGAAAAAACGAAAGAGATAAAACCGGTATGCACCCCGCCCGGCAAAGCTGTGCGGTCCACGCTGAGTGTGTATTGCCCGAAATCACCCGGTCCCTGTGTGCGGACCACCATCAGCCACTCCGCGCCACCCGAGACAAAGACGCCGGTCAAGGTCAGGGTCCCGCTGCCGGCTTGCCGCAAGTCCAGGCGGGCCGTCTCTTCAAAGGCATCCAGGCGCAGGGCCGCCGGCATCACCGTGGCCACGGCGGGCGGAGGGCTATCCAGGGCGGCCACGACCGCCCGGTGGGCATCGATCAGGCCATGGCCGTAAAAGTCGTCCCGGTCCAGGCTTCCCAGATCGGCCGTGATCATGTGATTGGCGAGGTAGGCTTCAAACTGATCCGGTGTGAGGTCAGGCGTGAGGCCTATTCGCGCGGCCTTCATCAGGGCCGCCACGCCGGCCACGTGCGGCGCGGCCATGGAGGTGCCCTGGTAGTAGCTGTAGGAATAATCGACGCCGCCGCCGGCGTCGCTGCCCAGGGTGCTCAGGACCCCGTCCGCATAGCCGTCGGGCTGCAGGTCGGCATTCAAAACGCCGCCCGGGGCGGCCACGTCGATAAAGAAGCCGAAATTGGAATAGGCCGCGCGGCGGCCGGCGGCATCCACGGCGCCGACCGCAACGACGCTGGCATAGGCGGCCGGATAGAGCGGCACGCTGCTGGCATTGTTGCCGGCCGCGGCGATCACGATGACGCCGGCGTCACGGGCGGCGGCCACGGCCAGCGCCAGCACATCCACATCCTGGTCCAGGACGCCTTCGCCGCCCAGGCTCATGTTGATGATGTCGGCGCGCGGACTGGCCCCCGGCAGCTCCGTGCCGTCCCCGTTGGGTGTGTCCAAACCGGCCGCCCAGCGCACCGCGCGGGCGATGTCCGCATCGGTGCCGCCGTCGCGGCCCAGTACGCGCACCGGCATGATGCGCGTGTGGCCGCCTGCGCCGGCCACCCCGATGCCGTTGTCGAAAGCGGCCGCGACGATGCCGGCCACATGCGTGCCGTGGAAACTGCTGGCGCCGGGGTCGTCGCCGGGATCGGTGGGATCATCGTCGATGCCATCGCCGTCGGCGGCATTGACCGGGTCGCTGATGAAATCGTAGCCGGAGACCAGCTTTCCTTGCAGATCCGGGTGGCCGGGCAGCACGCCGGTATCGATCACGGCCACGATGACCGATTCATGGCCCGTGGTCAGGTCCCAGGCCTGCGGCAGGTTGATCAGTTCATGGTGCCATTGGAAGGGGAAGAGCGGGTCGTTGGGTACAAACAAGGGCCGGCGGATGAAATTGGGCTGGGCATGGGCCACATCGGGTTGCTGGCGCAGGCCCTGCACCACACGCCAGGTGTCCTGCCTTGGGTCATTGGCTCTCGCGCCGGTCCCCTGTCCGCGCGCGCCGGGGCTTTTCGTGGGGATGTTGAGCCGGTCCAGGGTGGTGGGCATGTCCGCAATCCGCAGGCGCATCCATTCGCCGGATGGGCGTGCGAGCATCTGCATCCCATAATCCCGCGCAAAGGCGCTCATGCTGCGGGCGCCCGGCTGCTGTGCGGCCGCGGTTTTCAAGCGCACCAGCACCTCGCCGGGCACAAACTCGGCGGCCGGGTTGAAGCCGGCGGGGGTCATGAGGGCCGCGGGCGTTCCGATCATCAAGCGATACGAACCGGCCCCGGAAAGTGCCCGGACCTCGACATAATGCCGGCCGGCCGTGGCGACGCTCAGCGCGACGCTCGGAGCCGCATCGGGCGATTCCTCCACCAGGGTTCCCGTTTCATCGTACAGAAACAGGCGCATGCGGGCGGTCGCATCATCGGGCAGGGCCAGCCGGACGACCTCGCCGGCCGAGAGAGCGACGCTGTAAAAGTCGCTCGGGTCGCCGTCAACAGAAGTCTGTCCCTGGTCCCCGGCGCCCTTTAGATTGACATAGCCGCCCAGCACGGCCGGGGAGGTCAACTCTTGGGCTTCAATGATGGAATTGTTGGAAATATTCGGTGCGGCCAGCATGTCGTTGATGTCGCTGTCCACGAAATTGCCGGCCGCGGCGAAGATCGTGCCGCTGATCGTGTAGTTCCGCGGCGCACCGTCTCCGCTGCCGCCGCCGCACCCCGCCGGCATGAAGATGCCGGCCATTAACAACGGGAGCAGTAAGCTTTTGGAAAGTTTCATGAATGTGTATCCAAAATCGTAAAAAGCGGACCGGAAAGGCTCATCGGCGTGGGAAACCCAGGCATGCTGTGATTGGCAGTTCCAGCAGCGGTTATTATTCGGGCGGGTCGCCATTTTGTCAAGCAGGATTGAGCATCTACGGACCAGCATGCATGAATAAGGTTCAACCTGCTCGACAATACAAATTCGACCCGATGGAAAGCCCGAGGGAGAGGCGGTATTCAATGTCACTGCGCTGGAGGCTTTGTTGAACGATCAATAAAGCATGACCGGCCGACCTTTATGAATTATTACTTTTTGTAATATTTACAAAAAATAATGTAAATTTTCCGCACTAAATCTATTGACACTGTTCTTTTTGTTTATAGATTTTCGGCAACCCTTTTATGGGACTTGTGGGGTGAAAAAAAATTATCCCAAAAAACAGATCAAGGAGGTTGGCCATGTTTTATCGAAGAATTTTCGGAATGCCTGCGTTCAGCTCGTTTCAGCCTTTTGAGGAACTCAGCCGCATGCGCCGGCAAATGGATCGCATCATGGATTCCCTGTGGGAACGCCCGGGTTCGGCTTGGACAGCGGGTGTTTTTCCGGCCATCAATTTAACCGAAGACGAACAGCATTTCTATATCCGCACCGAATTGCCCGGCCTCACGGCCGAAAACCTGGACATCCAGGCGACCACCAGGAACCTGACCATAACGGGAGAACGCAAGCTGGCGGTTGAAAACGAGTCGGCCAGGTATCATCGCCGCGAGCGCGAAGGCGGCCGCTTTTCGAGAGCCTTTGCCCTGCCCAAGGAGGTTGATGCGGAGCGCATCGAGGCCAAGATGGAAAACGGGGTTCTGACCCTCAAAATTCCCAAAGCCGAATCGGCCAAACCGCGCCGCATCGCCATCGGAAAGTAAAGATCGCTAACGAGACCAGGATAGTTTCAAGGAGGAATGCGCCATGACCGATAACGTCAGCAAAGAACTGAAAGTAAAAGGCAAGCAGGAAGTAACCACGCCTGCCGAACAGACCCGTCCCGGCACGGTGTTTTCACCGAGTGTGGATATTTTCGAAACCGACCGGCAGATTACGCTGGTGGCCGATTTACCCGGGGTAACCCCGCAGAATCTGAATATCGATCTGCGCGACGACATTTTGACGATTTCCGGTGATGTACAACCGTTCGAAGGTCCGGATGAAAAAGATCTGGCGATCGAATATGAAATCGGCAAATATTACCGCCAATTCACATTGTCGGAAGTGATCGATCAGAACCGTATCGAAGCCCAGCTCAAAGACGGCGTGCTCAGGTTGAACCTTCCCAAGGTGGAAAAGGCAACCCCGCGCACCGTCAAAGTAAGTGCCGGTTAGTACCGGATCATCAACATGCGATCGGGAGGGGCGCGGGACACTAAACCGTTCAGCCTCTCCCGGTTGCCTCTGAACATGCCTCCAGTGTTTCAATGGTACCCGCGTGCACTTTTTTGATACTGCCTGTAAAATTTTGTCGTCCCCAGGATCTTTTATTGTGTTTCCCTTCGATTTCCAACAGTCCCGCAACGACATCTGTTAATTTCTAAATTTTCTGCAATTACTGAATGTTAGTTATAGTCTGCCGGCCCACTGCATCCATGGGCTCGGGCAAACGGCACATAATTTGCTTTTTGGTGCAACAAGATGCTTGACTTATCGAACAGGAATACGTTGAAATATGGGACGCTTGCACCATCCGCTAAGATAAGGCCAGGAAAATGCCGGATCATCAGCGCAGAGATTTTCTCAAAGTAGCCCTGGGGGCCTTAGCAGCCACGGCACTGCCATTAGACACAATGGCGGCCACTCTCAAAGGATTTGATGCGCGACGCACGCTCTCTTTTTATAACACCCACACCAACGAACAACTGAAAGTATGTTATTTCGATCAGGGCAACTATAACCCTGAGGGCCTGACCCAAATCGACCATATCCTGCGTGACCATCGGACGGATACGATCAAACAGATCGACCCTGAACTGCTCGACTTGCTCTTTGCCGTCAAATGCCGGGTTCGCCCGCGCAGCCCCTTTCATGTCATTTCGGGCTACCGTTCACCGGCCACCAATGAAATGCTGCGGCGCCACACCAGCGGTGTGGCCAAAACAAGCTTTCATACCAGGGGCCAGGCCATTGATATCCGGCTTCCCGGATACAACACGGCCGGGCTGCGCAATTTGTGCGTAAAATTGCGCGCAGGCGGCGTGGGCTACTACTCCCAGTCCGATTTTGTGCACCTCGATGTCGGCCCGGTGCGCAACTGGTAACCCTTCAGCGCACCACCTGGGGCAAAGCGGCTTCCAGGGAATAGGTCAAGGTCTGCGGTTTTCTTTTGAGCCCCACATCAAGAGCCCTGTCCCGTTTGTAGATGTCCTTGCGGAACTGCACCTCGCCGTCTGCATCAACCCAGGCTGTCATATAGAGCAAATGCACAGGCACCGGGTCCTTGATCCGGATCACGTGCTGGCGGCTTGTCTTGAGGACGGTCTGCAGCCGTTCGACACTCCAGTCAGGATCAGCCTTGAGCAAAAAAGCGGCCAGTGAAGGTGCATCCTCGACGCGAATGCATCCCGAACTGAAATCACGCTGCACTTTTCCGAAGAGGGCGCGATTGGGCGTATCGTGCAGGTAGACGGAAAAACGGTTGGGAAACATGAACTTCATTTGACCCAGCGAGTTGTGCGCGCCGGGCGCCTGAACCAGGCGGAATGGAAAATGGTTTCTCCCGTATGCACGCCAATCGATGTGGCGCGGATCGATGGCCGGGGCGCTGTCATCCCAACCATAGTAAACCTTCAGCGATTGTTGTTCCAGGTAGCTTACATCCTCCACCAGCTTCGGCAAAATATCCTCAACGGCGATCGTAAACGGAACCGTCCAGTAGGGATTGATCACCATGTACGCCATGCGGGCGCTGAATACCGGCGTGCGTCTGGCGGGGCGGCCGACCACCACCCGCATGCGCATGACGATCTGATGGTCCTCGACTGCGCTGAGGCTGAAGTCGGCTGTATTGACTTCGATATAGCGCTTCCCCAAATCGTGCGGCAGCCATCGCCAGCGCTCCAGATTCAATTCAATCTGCCGGGCGCGCTCCCGGGCGGGGATATTCAATTCCACCAGCGTTGCGCGCCCGACCAGACCGTCGGGTTCCAAACCGTGCCTGCTTTGAAAACGTTTTACAGCCGCCTCCAACGGCGCGTCGAAATGTTCGGGCGCCGCTTCGGAGAGCGCCTCGCCTTCCAAATCCCCACCGATCTTCAGCCGATCCCGCAGGGTCAAAACACGCGCATCGCGATCGCCCGGCTGCAATGTGGGGCCATCCGGTATGCGCGGCCAACCGCCCTTTTCAACCACCCCGCGCAACTGCCGCAAGGCGGTGCGCAGATTGGCATAGCCGGCATGGCCGGGCGACAATCGTTCGATGACTTGGTCGATTTGTGCTTCGGTGACCGCCGTATGCAATACCTTCAGGATGTCGATCGTCTTTTCGGAAAGAACCCAGTCCTTATGCAGGCTCTCGGGATTGACCCGGCCGCCGGACAAATGGGCGCTCAGCAGTAAAAAGGCGTCTGTGAGCAGCACATCGAGATCGGACCACAGTGCGGCCCGCCCGGCTGTTGTCATCAGCGCGCCGCTTTCCATATCGGCGAGCATGGCGGCGATCGGATCCAGATGGTAATCGGACGGCTGAAGCCCTTCCTGGTCGGCCTGTTCGATCGTCCGGATCAAGGCCTGGGTAATCGGTCGCAGGCCCGCCGCATCCAGCCATACCGGGAAAAACCGGCGCTCTTCATAAAACAACGGCAGGAGCCGGAACCCGCTCAGGGGTTCACCCCGGCATATAAGGGCGGCCGGATTTTTGTTATCCTTTATTCGTTCGCGGATGTGCTGTCCCACCAATTCGATAAAAACCGGGGCTTCCGAGGACCATGAAAGACCCGGACCCCACGACGTCGCGGCCAGGCAGAAGGCCATCGCCCATCCAAACGCCTTGATTCTGAGAATGTAAAAAGCCCTCGATGTAAACGCTAAAAACAGGTGCATGGTTCTCATTCAGCTCATATGGCGGCTGCCCGCAGCTTTCAGTCAGTGCCCGTCCATAAATGACGCCTTGGGCGTTACCAAACCTCCGGATAGCCGATATCTACGAAGGCGCTCTCCAGCTTGGCCTTATGGCCCTGTTCCATGACGGCCAGCTCAAGGAAAACTTTGGCCTGATCCGGGTCGCTGCACACTTCGGCCATTTGGGTGTACAGCCGCATGGATGCCTCTTCCTTCTTCATGGCCAGGGCGATGGCATCCACAGGCTTCATAGTAAGGGATAGGGCCGCAACCGGTGCGCTCACGGTTTCCGAGACATGAAAGTCCGGAACCCTGGCGAATTGGATCCCCGCGTCGGCCTTGTGGGTGAAACCTATCAGGATATCCCGGTGCATCAGCTCTTCGGCCGCAAAAGTGCGGAACATGTCTTTTAAATAGACATCCTGCACCGTTTGAGACACCTGGTAGTAGAAATTGTAGGCCTCGACCTCTCTCTCAATGGCGCCTGCGAGGATGTCCTTATAAGTGTTGTGGTCCATGGTTGAGTTGCCCTCCTATCAGGTTGTAAACGTCGCCGCCCCAATAACCACCATGGTTGCACCCCCCGAAACGGCGGCCGCTGCTGTTTCCGATCAGCCTGTGCAGAACGGACAAACGTGACACATGCAGCCGCCGGCAGGACTTCCCATGTTCGCACCGCCGGTACCCTATTTGTGATGATTGCAGTTGGGCGGAGCAGCTTTGTCGCCATACACGTGCACGGCCAGCCAAATGGTTTCAGCGCCCGCATCGGTCCAGGCCACGCGATGCTTTACACCCGCAGGAATGAGCAGACAATCCCCGGGTGCCAAAAAGACCTCCTGCCGTCCCTCGAAGGCCAGGCCGGCGCTTCCTTTCAAGAGCAGCACCCATTCATCCCAGGCCTGGTCATACCAGAACTCCTCAGGCGAACTGTGCCCTCTTGAAACGATCCGCTCTATCTTAACACACGCATTTTCCCACAAGGTGTGGAACGATTCCTGGCTGGCTTCCGCGATTTGCTCGAAAAGATTGGTCTTCTGGATCGTGCTCATGGAAATTAAGTCACAGTATTGTTAGAGGCCTGCACTCAATGTGAGTTCCAGCGACTTTAGCCAATCGCGGCATCCAAGTCAATTAAAGCCGTCGCCTGTTGCCAGAAGCGTTCTTTCAGCGTAAAAACAATTTGGTTCATAAATCAACCACCGGGGGCCCATGGCGCTTGCGGGCAAACACAAATGGATCGCGATAGCGGCCGGACTTGCCGGAGCGGTCCTGATGATCGCATTTTTTCTTTACCTGCCCACCTACATCGAAACCCGTCTGATCCCGCGCTGGGCCGCCGATGCGGGCCTTGAGCCCGGCACGGTGCGCATCCGCCGGGTGGCTCTGAACGGCGCGGATGCGGGACCGATCCATATCGATCTGGGCAGCGCTGCGTCTCTGGAAATCGCCGCCGTTCAGATCGATTACTCGCTGCGCTCGCTGATCCGGTGCAAGATCGACGCCATCGTGGTCAGCGGCCTCTCCCTGGAGCTGACCCTCGACGAGGAAGGCAGCGCCGTCATCGGGTGGGAGCGCCCGTCGCGACGCCAAGAATCCTACGTCATGCCCGAACTGAAGAGCATGCTCCCCATCGAATTGGAACAGGCAGGGCTGCGCAACGCAGCGGTCACCGTGCACTGGAAAAAGCATACCTTTCGCGCGCAGGTCGACGCCGACCTGGACACCGGCGACCTGCGCCAGGGTCGCCTGCGGGGATCACTGCAACTGACCGTAAGGGGCCACCAGCTGGACATCACCGCCGCCCTGGACGACCGCACCAACCGTGTCGACCTGCGGCTGGAAGGGAGGCAGCTGGCCCTGGACCATTTTTCGGATCTCATCGCCGCCTTTGCCCGGGCTGACGCATCGGGCCGGCTGGATCTGACCGCCGAGGCGCGCGGCACTCTCCGGCCGGCGGCCCTGGCGTCACTCACGGCCACGGCACGCATGCGGCACCTGCGAATCGACACAGGCGGCACGTTGTTGGAAAATGCGGCCGGCGCGGATGGCACCGAACACCCCTTGATAATCACATTGGATGCCAGGAACGGACAAAACTGGCGCTGGTCCGCGGCACCGCTTCAATGCAGCCGGCCGGTCAAGCTGACCATCGACCGCCTGGACGGTGATCTGGCCCTGAACAAAGCAGGTTGGCGGGCTACCGCCGCCGTCCGCTCCAGCGTGTTGCCGCAGCCGCTGACGCTTCCGGGGCAACCCATGGTCCATCTCGACCGGCCGTTGACGCTGCACTGGACGATCGCGGCCAACCGCGCCGAAGACAGCGCCGTGGTATTCGAAGCCCGTGCCGAGGAGGCAGGCCAATCAGCCGATCACCCGCTGGGCGTGTCAATGGCGGAGACGTTGTTCAAGGGACGGGCACCTTATTTAAAGCTATCGGGCCGCCTCAGCAGCGGGCAAGCGCAGGCCAGCTTCGATGCCGGGATGACCGGGATAGAGGCATTGCACCCCCAGGGCAGCGCGCGCAGCCCCAAACTGACGTTGACCGGCGAAATCCACGCGGGCGGCGACAACCGGATCGATGTGGTGCTCGATCTGGGCGACACGCAGGTGGAATTGGGCGACTCCACCGCAGGTCTGCCCAAAACCCAGCTGAAAGCACGATTGGCGCGGGGCGACAGGAACGAGTGGCGCTTGACGGGCGGCCTGGGCCTGAGCGGCGGCCGCATCCGCAGCCCGGCCGATGGCATTGGCGTGGACGAGCTGGCCATCCGCCTGCCCCTGCAATGGCCGGTGCCCGAAAATGGTCCCGCGGGGACATTGAACGCCGGGGCCATCCGCTGGAACTCCAAAAACATCGGAACCCTTAAAGGAAGAGTGGCGCTCAGGCCCGGCGGGCTGCACATGGACCTTGACCATGTGAGTAAACTTTTTACGGGTTTAAACGTCCATATCCAAGCAGCCGTCGGCACTTCGGAGACCACGCTGTCGCTGTCCGTACCGCCCTGGGCGCCATCGGTCCCCGTCGACCTGGCCCAGTTCTTCCCGGCCGCGGCGGGCGTGACGGTCGGCGGACGCATCGAAGCAACGGGCCTGATCACGCTCAGCGGCGCAACGATCCTCGGCGGGGGCCGCATTCATCTGGAACAAGGGCTGGTGCGCCAAAGCCAGCGGCAGCTGGCGATCGAAGGCATTGCATGCGATCTGCTGATCGATGATTTAACGAACCTGCGCAGCGCAGCGGGGCAGCGGCTGAGCGTGGATCGGCTGACAATGGGCAAAATCACGGCCAACGATATGGCCATCGACTTTCAACTCGAGCCCGACCGTACCCTTTTCATCGAAAAGGCTGTTTTGGCATGGTGCGGAGGAACCGTGCAGACTGCGGCGGTGCGGCTGAAGCCCGGCCTGTCGGATGTGGCCGCAACCCTGCATTGCGACCGGCTCAATCTGGCCATGCTGCTGGAACAGCTCGGCGCCGCCCGCGGCAGCGGCGAGGGAAGCGTCAACGGCGGCATTCCCCTGCGCTGGCAAAGGGGCCGGCTGAGTTTTGACAATGGGTTCCTCTACTCCACCCCCGGCCGGACCGGCACGATCCAACTCCAGGACACGCAATTCCTGTTGGCCGGCTTGCCGCCGGGAAGCCCCCAGCACATTCAAATGGATATCGCCACCGAGGCACTCAAGGATTACAGCTACAATTGGGCCGTGCTGACCCTGCAATCTCAAGCGGAACGCCTGCTGGTCAGCTTGCAACTGGACGGAAAACCCAACCGGCTTCTGCCCTTTGCCTATCATCCGCAAACCGGAAGATTCGAACGCATCGAGGGCCAGGGCCAGGCCGAGTTCAAAGGCATCGGCCTCACCCTGAACTTCAATACGCCCCTGAACGAAATTCTTCACTATAAAGACTTTATCAAAGGACACTAGCCCAAAGCATGAACCCACATGTAAAAAACATGTTTATTGAACAGCGTCATGGCGATACTGCGCAGGCAGCCATTCAAATCGGCCCGCCACATTTACTTCCAAATTTCATCTTTTTTCACCTTCATCTCCGGCGAAGCCGGCAAGGAGTCACTCCATGAAAAAAGCAGTTCTTTGCTTAATGCTGTTCACTGTGCTTCTCGCTTACATACACGGCTGCCAGACCCATCACAAAGTCGAAACGGTGCATAAAGTCGAAGTGGCTCCCATGCACATCACCATCGATGTCAATGTGAGGGTTGATCGGGCTCTGGACGATTTTTTTGCTGATCTGGACAAAACCGAAGAAAAAATCCAGCCATCCGCCAAGTAACCGCGTCCGCTCAATCCGGCGAGAACGATCAAAGACATTTTTGGAAGAAAAGCATACAATTAATGCGCACAACCGCCATTGTGCATTCAAAAGGAGAAGGCGACATGCATCGTATAGCAAATAAATGGCTTACTGTTTTGGCACTCTCTTTGATGGTGATGACGGCCGCCACGGCCCTGGCCCAGGACCTTAAGGGACGCATGCGCGAGCGGCTGCCGATCATCGTCGACCTCAAGACCCGCGGCGTGGTTGGAGAAAACAACCAGGGGTATCTGCACATGCTCAAAGGACAAACCGAAAAAGCGGCCGTGGTCACGGCTGAAAACGAAGACAGGCGCGCCATTTATGACCAGATAGGCAAGCAGACCGGCACCAGCGCGGTGGTGGTGGGCCAGCGGCGCGCCATCCAGATCGCTGAAAAAGCCTCTCCGGGCGAATGGATTCAAGATGCCGCGGGTAATTGGCACCAGAAATGAAAAGCTTCGTGGGTCGGCCACAATCTTCCGGCATCAACCTGCGTCGACTGCAATTCTTCCGCTCGGAAGAAATTTTTTTACTGTTTATTGCGTATAAAAGCAATTTTTGCTTCGTATAATGCGGCCAGAATTGCTTTAGGCCAATTCCGGCACAGGTCGCATTGTTTTATGTATTCAGTCATTTATCATTGGTGCAATTCTCCGCAACAACGCAGAAACGAGGCATTTCCCAGTTCAACACGTTTGAGAAAACCTTAATAATGCCTATTCTTTCAGTAAGCGAAAAGACATGGACGTACCACGGACTTGTTCATTCGCTAGTACTGAAAGGGGGTAGAATGGATTATTTGCTTCAATCCTATGAAAATAGTATTCGCAAAGGAATGCAAATCACGGGGGACATGTATCACTTTTTGGGATCGGCAATGCGTATGAATTTTTTCATGCGACCCTGGGCAGAAGCAGTGCAAAGATATGGCAGTTTTCTGAAAGAAAAAGCGGCGCCGATTTCTTCGCGGCCGTGGACGACTTCAAACCGGGTTGCCCGTCGCTGGGCCAAAACTGCTTTAAGAAAATTCAATGGGAATGAACTCGGCAATCCCTTGTTGCTCGTACCGCCCGAGGCCGGCCACAACAGCCAAATCGTGGATTTCGGTCCCGGACAAAGCCTGGTGCAATGCGCGTTGAACCATTTTGCCGGCGATGTTTATGTCATGGAAAAACTGCCGGCCGGCCCCAAACACGCCAACTATTCACTTGACGACTGCATCCGCTCTCTGGATCGGTGCATTCACGCCATCGGCGAGCCGGTTCACCTGGTGGGTCTTTGCCAAGGGGGCTGGCAGGCGGCCGTTTACACCGCCCTTTTTCCGGAGCGCGTCAAGACACTGACCTTGGCCGGTGCGCCCATCGATTTTCATGCCGGCGACGGCCGAATCAGTCAATGGGCCCAAAGCCTGCCCATGTCTTTTTACCAGGCCCTGGTGGCCATGGGAGGTGGACGCATGCCCGGTGCATTTATCACATCCGGGTTTAAACTGATGAATGCCTATGACCGGTTCATCGGCGACGATCTGAAACTTTACCAGCATATCGGCGACCCGACTTATCTGGAGAGAAACCGGCGCTTCAATCAATGGTATGAGTTTACCCAGCCGCTGGCCGGCAGGATGTACCTTGAAGTGGTCCAGCATTTGTTCAAAGAGAACAAACTGGTGAAAGGCGATCTTGAAATCATGGGCCGTACAGTGGATCTATCCAGGATTTACCAACCGCTTTACCTGGTCGCCGGCGCCAGGGACGATATCACTCCGCCCGCTCAGCTCTTGGCCATTCGGGATCATGTATCCTCACTGTGGATTGAGGAAAAACTTGCCGATGCCGGCCATATCGGCTTGTTCATGAGGGATGGCGTGATCGTTGACATCTGGGCCGCTATATTTGAACGCATGTCCCAGTTGCATTCGAATACGCGTACGCCAATCGAGATGCATTCGCTTCGCGCCGGGTGAATTGAGGCTGAGCAAGATGGGACAGGCCTCTTGCCCGTACGGCTGATGCCTTCGGCCTTGCCCAAGGGCCTTGATCCGACATACGCGCACGACGCTCCGAAAATCCCGGCGGCGCTGCATTCCCGATTGTTTTTCCCGCCGGGCCAACCCTGCCCTTCCCCCGGCTGGTTCTGAAATTCGACCAGCCGCGGGACCATCCTTGCATTCCAGCAATTGCAGCCGGTCTACCAGAATTGACATCGGCCGGTTGCGCACGACTCTGCCGGGAACACCCAAGGGCTGCGCCGGGCTTTATCCGGCGTTTCGTCGCACGATGGACTATTTGCCCGGGTCGAATCCGTAGATGGCTTTAAGCAGTTCAGCCGAGGAGGCGGTTTTGCTCACAAAGGCTTCCGCACCCGCTTGACGCATCGTCCGGGCGAGCTGCTCGTCTTCGTGCATCGACAATCCGATCACACGTACACTGGGAAGCTCGGCCTTGATTCGCTGGGTCGCTTCGATGCCGTCCATCTCAGGCATGGAGATGTCCATCACGATCACATCCGGCTTTAGCCGAAGGGCCAGCTCATAAGCTTCACGGCCGTTGGCCGCCTCGCCCACCACCTGGATGTCCGCATGTTTGGCGACCAACAGCAACAACCCCTGGCGCATCACTTTGTGATCGTCTGCAAACAGCACCCGTATGCTTTTGTCAAAGCCCCCGGCGGCATTGGGTTGGCTGAGGCTGACAGGCCGCTCGACCACCGGCGCGGACGGTTGCGTCTGGTCGTCTTTGAGCAGGCTGAGGGGAACCGTCAGGGTCAAGCGGCTGCCCTGCCCCGGAGCGCTGTCGATCACCAGGCGGCCGCCGATGTAGCGAGCCCTTTCGCGCAAACTCAGCAGGCCGAGACCTGTCTCTGTTTCCGAAAAATCCAGCAGATTGGGATCGAATCCGCGACCCGCATCGCTGACCGTGATCGCCAGGTTGTGGTCGGAGCCGCAGAGATCGACCCGGGCGCTTTTCACCCCGGCATGCTTGACGATATTCAACAAAAGCTCTTGCACGGCCCGGAACATGAATACTTTGAGAGATGAACTTTCCAGCCGGTGCTCCGAATTGGCGCCCAATTCGATGCGCAAGCCGAATTGCTCTTCCATCTGCCGGGCCAACCAATGCAGGCCGGCAACCAAACCGGAGTGGTTTAAAACCGGAGGACTCAGCTCATTGGACAGACGCCGTGATTTGGCGATGGCCTCATCCAGAAGTTGCACCACGGCCGTCAGTTCGGGCGGCGGGCTCTGGAAGGCCGCCTGCAGATGGAAACGCGCCCCGGCCAGAACCTGTTGCAGATCTTCGTGCAAGAGATGGGCGGCCCTGCGCCTTTCACGCTCCTCGGCCTCAATCAGCTCCACCGCCAGCGCCTGAAGTTGCCGTGTCCGGGTCTCGGCCAGTTCGGTGCGTTCGGCCACGCGCTGCTCCAGGGTGGCATTCAACTGCCGCAGGGACTCCTCGGCCTGCTTGCGCTCCGTAATGTCGTTGAACAGGACGGCAACCTTGCGCTCCTCGGGCCGGCCCACGCGGAACGCATAGACGTCATACCAGCGCTGGCCGACAAACATCGCCTGGTTTATGAACCTTTCCGGCTCGCCCGTCAGCGCAATGCGGCCGTATGTTTCGAACCAGTGCTCCTCCTGGAGCGGCACCAGTTCCCGGATGCGTTTCCCCACGGCATCGTGCAGCCCCGTATGCTGCTTGAATGAGGGGTTCGTTTCCAGGAAGCGGTAGTCCACGGGTTTAGCGCTGGCATCAAAGAGCACTTCGATGATGCAAAATCCCTGGTCGATCGATTCAAACAGGGAGTGGTAGCGCTCCTCGCTTTGCAGCAGGCGGCGGCCGGTGCGATGCCGCTCCGATAGAAGGCCGCCCACCCGGGCCAGCACCTCGCCCACGGAAAAGGGTTTGTGGATGTAGTCCTGCACCCCGTGGCGCAGCAGCTTCAGGCGCAGCGCGTCATCCGCTTTGGCCGTGAGCATGACAATGGGCACATCATCCAGCAACCTGTAGCGGCGCAGTTCCTCTACCATGCGATCGCCGCTCAGGCCCGGCATCATGACGTCCGCCAGGATCAGATCGGGCGGGTTTGCCAAAGCCTTTTCCAGACCTTCGCGGCCATCGAAGGCGCGGGTGATCCGGTAGTGTGGACTCAGGCATTCCGTCAAAAATGCGTTCATGTCCGGGTTGTCTTCCACGACCAGGATGCGCGAGGCGACGCCGTCAGGCGACTGCCCGGAAGAAAAGCGTTCAGGATGCTGCCGGAGTTCGTCCAAGGCCGGGTAGGCGGCCTGCTCATACGGCCGGGGAGGTTCCAAGGACACCGGCACGCCGGCGGGCGCCGCCAGGGGCAGATCCAGGGTGAACAGCGCACCGCCGCCCGGTGCCTCCGTCACGTTCACCGTTCCGCCATGCAGGGAGACGAACTCCCGCACGATGGCCAGACCGAGGCCGGTGCCGCCGTGGCGGCGCTGCATGCCGCCTTCCGCCTGGCGGAAGCGTTCGAAGATGGCTTCACGCATAGATTCCGGAACGCCGGGGCCGCTGTCCTGCACGCGGAATCGGGCCCGGCCGGAGTGCCCGTCGAGGACGAGGCGGACGTCGCCGCCCTGGGGCGTAAACTTAAAGGCGTTGGAGAGCAGGTTGATCAGCACGCGCTCGATCTTTTCCACGTCCGCCTCGGCCGGCAGGGCATCCGGCGCATGCACCCCATAACGGATATTTCGATCGGCGGCCAGTGTTTCAAAGTGGGAAGCGGCCAGGCGCGCAAGCGCGGCCAAGTCCGTCCGGGCATACTGCATAACCATGCGTCCGGCGTCCAGCCTGGCGATGTCCAGCAGGTCGTTGACATGCCGGTGCAGCAGACGGGCATTGCGCTGCACAATCAGAAGATCATGCTGGGCTTCCTCGTCCAGGGCGGCGCGCCTCAGCAGGCGGTCCACCGGGCCGAGGATCAGGCTGAGGGGGGTTCGCAGTTCGTGGCTCACGTTGGCGAAGAACTGGCTCTTGAGAAGATCCAGCGGCCTTCTCGTTGAGCCGGGCCAGCTCTTCATTGGCCTGCTTGAGCTGCAGACTCGATTCGGCCACTTCGCGGGAACGGGAATAGAGATCCGCCTCCATCTGCACGGCACGCTCCCGCAGCGCTTCGGTCAGCTTTGATTGCGCGATGCCTGCTGCTTCAGCAGTATAAACTCGGTGACGTTTTCGACCCGGTGAATGATGTAGGCAAGCGAACCGTCCGGATTGAGGACCGGAGAATTGACCGGGCTCCAGTAGCGCACCTCGAATCCGCCGCCTTCCGACTCGGGCCTGCGGATATCGTGCCTCTGCACCACCATGACATCCGCCTGGTGGCTTTGCAGCACTCGCTTGAGAGAGGCGCGCGTGTTGCGCACGGCGTCTGCGGAAGGATCGTCGGGGTTTTCCGGAAACAGATTCGCATTAAAGAAAACTGATGTCAACTTGATCAGGGCGGTTGGCGCCTTTTTTAACCATGCGGGCTTTGGCGATTTCCAAAAAGGCCGATCTTCAGGCGCTGCGGCCAATGACGCGGGCTGCGCAGGTGCTGCCAGGCCGCCTGGGCGTTTTTTAAATGGCTGCCGTCAAGCGGTGTTTCGCGGTAGACTTCGGTGTGATAGGCCATTACGATGATTTCGATCTGCTGATAAAACAGGGGGAAAACGCCGGCCAGACGACAGCCGTATTCCAGGGGCGTTTCTCCGGGCAGCCGGGGGATCCCGCTGCGGCGCCCCCAGCGTGTTACGGCCCCGAAAAGCTGGGCCGCGCAGGTGTACCCGTGAAGCAATTCGAGCAGGAACCGCCATAGCCGGCACAAGCGCGATCTGATCAGCTGGAGCACCTCGCGCAAGGATGCGGGCGGGTCTTGGGATGATTGCAGCCGGTTGAATTTGAGCCGCACCCAGCGCACCAGCAGCCATAGCCCCGCACTCACGAGGGCCAGCACCAGCAATGCGATCGTACCGATGACGGCCCATTTAATCAGGTGGTGCAGAAATGACGCCCAGCCGCCTTCTGCGGGTAGATAGCCGAATTGCAGCACGTCCGGAGCAGGATTGGGCGGTATCGGTTCTTCACGCATGCGGCGTGAAACGAACAGAAAGCGCAGGATCGACACCAGGATCGGCTCGAGCAGCCCGGCCGCCGCTTTCAAGCCCCTGAAGCCGGCTTCGGCGGCCCGGGTGAGGTGGGGCAAAAAAAACAGTACGGCGGCCACTCCCAGGCCGAGCACCGTCAGGGAAAAGCTCAGGATCAACCCTATGCCCCGGAAGCCCGCCAAAAACGCTTTGGGGGCATGGCCGCGCTGGTTGTTTGTTCCCATGGCAAGAAGGCTGAAAATGATAAAGGGAAAGACCGCCAGCTCGCCGTAAGGATCGCGGATGTGTATCCCGCCTTTGTAAACCAGGATGAATTTGATCAGATAAAGAACAAAAAGCGCCGTTACCCCCAAATCGAAGCGATGGCAGATGCTGGTATAGGTGTCGGACCGCCGGGCGGTGGCGCTCCCGCCGATCCAGAACGCGAGGATGAAACCACCCAGCACCGCCAGAGACAGCCCATCCAGAATTCCGCGCGCGGGAAGGAAGAATTCGCTCAGCCAGGCCCGGCCGAAAAAGGGACGCAATCCATCGGTGAAGGCGTAAGCCACGAACAGGGCGGAAAAGATGAGCCCGGTCGCCTGGACGACCGGCACCAAGGCAAACCGCAGCCAACCCCGGCCGGGAAACCACCGGGTTTGGGTGGACAGCGCGGCCAATAGAAACGTGCCCATGCCCTCGGGCAGCGGAAACGCCCGCTGGAGCATCGCCTCGGACATAAAGTAAGCCCAGGCGTAGAGCCAGCTCAGCTCCATGCCCGACCGTAGCAGAAATGAGAACAGTTTGTCTTTGGTCTTCATGTCGGCACGGCCTCAACGGCCATCTCGTCCAGGGTCATGGCGGCATTGCCGGTTCCGGGAGCCTGACGGCACAGGAGGAAGATCACGGGAATCCTGCGAAGCTTGCAAAGGATTTCGACGGCCCGCGTTTCCTCATCGATTTCGTAGGAGAAGCAAACCGCACTGACACCCCAGGGCATGGGCGCGCCGCGGCGCAGAGACTCGGCCAGCGCCCCGACGGTCTGCATTTTCAGGCGGGCCAATATTTCCAGGATGTCGGACAGCTTATGGGGGCTGTGCGAGACAGCCACGCGGTTGGTCCCGCCCTCGACCGTGGCGTTGGTCAAAAAGCCCAGAGCATGGCCTTTGCGATGGCACTGCAGGGCCGTGGAAGCCGCCACCTCGATGGCCCGTTCGAAATCGGCGCCGGCCTCATGCCGGGCAAAGGAGGCCGCATCCAGCAGAAAAAGGATCTTGGCCTGGCTGGAGGGTTCGAAGACTTTTTCCTGCAACCGGTCGTGCCGGGCGCTGGCCTTCCAGTGGATATAACGCGCCGGTTGCCAGTGGTGATAATCGCGGGTCCCGAGAATGTAGATGGGGTCCTGGACAGGACTCCGGGCGCCGGGCTGCCCGAAAAAATTTTTCGCGGGATAGGCCGGGGTGCGGACCGGCCTGATCCTGGGGTAGACGACGATCTCGACCGGCGCGCGCTCCAGTTTTCTGGCACGCAGGTAAAACCCGAAGAAATCTCCAGCCGTGATTTGGGCCGATCCCAGACGATACACGCCTCTTTGCAGGGTACGCAATTTCCATTGGAACTCGGTTCCCTGGTGCCAGAGCAGTCCGCATTCGCGGGTCGTATCTTCTTCCGTCGGCTGCAAACCGCCCGCGAAGAACATCTCCAGGCGAAAGCAAACCGGCAGCCATTTTTGGTTCTCCACCCGCACGCCCACCTGGAGCTCTTCGCCTGGAAAGAGTTTGCTCCGATCGGTGCGGATCTCTATGCGCAGGCGATTCAGGCTGACGCAGCTCCACCATCTGGCGCTGGTCATGATCACCAGCATCAGCAGCGTGAGCAGCACAAGGTCGCGCCGGCCGTTCAAAAGGGCGATCATCAGAAACACCGCAAGCGCCAACTGGATGATAAAGACAGAGTAGACAGACTGTTGATGATATTTTTCAGACATGTTGGACCGGGCGCTAAATGATAACGGGGAAAGCCTAAACGGTTTTCGCGGACAAGGGGTCTGAAATCGGGCACCGGCGGACGATATCCTCCAGAAGAGATGCTGCGCTGCTCCCACGCAGGCGTTCTTCTTCCTTCAGGATCAGCCGGTGCGCCAGCACAGGACCGGAAAGATATTTGATGTCATCGGGCAGAACATAGTCGCGGCCTCTCAGGGCCGCCAGGGCCTGGCCGGCGCGCATCAGGCCCAGGGTGCCGCGCGGGCTGGCGCCGAAGCGCAAGGCGGCGCTCTCCCGCGTGGCCCGTGCGATATCGGCGATATACTCCCGCACCGGGGCGGAGATGCGGATCCTGCGGCAGGTCGCCTGCAGCCCGCATATGGCTTCGGGACAGGTGACGGCCCCAAGGCCCGGCAAGGGATCCCCCTCCTGAAACCGTTCCAGAATGGATATCTCCTCGGCCTTATCCGGGTATCCCAGATGGACTTTCAGCAGGAAGCGGTCCAGTTGGGCTTCGGGCAACGGGAAAGTGCCTTCCAGCTCAATGGGATTCTGGGTGGCCAGGACGAAAAAGGGCCTGGGCAGCGGATGGGTCCGGCCGTCCACGGTCACCTGGCGCTCTTCCATGCTCTCCAGCAGGCTTGACTGGGTGCGCGGGATGGTCCGGTTGATCTCGTCAGCCAACAGCACGTGGGTGATCACCGGGCCGGGCTGATAGACGAATTGGCCATTTTGCTGATTGTAGATATTGAAACCGGTGATATCCGAGGGCAGCAGATCGGGCGTAAACTGAACCCGTTTGAAGGTGCCGCCCATGCTGCGGGCAAGGGCCTTGGCCAGCAAGGTCTTGCCCAGTCCGGGCACGTCCTCGATCAGGACATGGCCCTCGCCCAAAAGGGCGACCAGCAGCAGCTCAATCGTGTTTTGCTTGCCGACGATCACCTTGGAAATGTTTTCAAAAAGCCGCTGGAACAGATTGAAATCCATCATGGGTGCTTCCATTTCATCCCGAAGTTCGCCTGTGACTATCATGAAAAAACTTGTACTGACAACGACATATAAGCTGTGGTAAAGTGGCCATGATGCAAAAGGCCGCAAACCCGAGCCGAAAAATGAAGTACCACCTTTCGGCCTCGCGCATGCTTGACCGGCTTTGCCGGGGCGGCAAAGCCGCACCCGCAGGGAGCCCATACGAAAAGACGAAGGAGGTTTGCCATGAAGTCGCTGCTGCTCCGGTTGTCGATACTCGCAATGCTGACCTTCGTGATCAGCACGGTTCCAGCAGGTGCCGAAAACAAAGGTTATGCCTTTGTTTTCGCCTATTCCCACAAGATGAAAGCGGCCTATCATACGCCTGTCATGACCCATCCCGTGAACAGCAAATTAATCAATGAGAAGGAGTATGTAGCCGATATCAAGTTGATCCGCCAAATGGAAGATGCCTTTGAACGCCATATCCGAACCAAACTCCAGCTCAACACGGCCCTTTTCAGCTTTACGGCCCGCACGGGCTTCAAAAGCGAGGCGATCGCGCTGGGTCAATTGGAAAATGAAAGAACCGGCCTGAGAATGCAAGGCCTTGATATGCAGCTTCTGTCCGACTTTTCTTTGAAACCTTAAAACCGCCAACAGATTCAAACGCTTCCGATCAGCAGGGTGAGCGACAAGCCTCCGTGGGTCAAGTGCAGGGGTTTCAAACCCAGCGGCCCGCGCAACAGGTCGGCCCGGGGCACGATCCAGGCCACCTGCCAGCCTTTGAAGTCGCGCGCCAGCTTGGCGGCGATGTGACCGTAGAAGGTTTCCGGAGGCTGCTCCGGCGGCAGCCGCCGGCCGTACGGCGGATTGAGCACGATCAGGCCGGCAGAGCCCGGCGGCGGCGCAAGCGCGAAGAAATCGGCACGGCTTACCGCGATCGCGTCGCAAAGATTGTTGGCACGGACGCAGCCGGCCAGCCGCCGGCACGCCTCGGGGTCGATGTCCGAAGCATGGATCAGGGGACGCTCGAGCGGCCGGATCTGTTTTGCGGCGGTGTTTTTCAAATGCTGCCAACGTGCCGGACGAAACGAGGGCCATTGCATGAAGGCGAACTCCCGCCGATAGCCCGGGGGGATCTGCTTGGCCATCAGGGCGGCTTCCAGGGCGAAGGTGCCGCTGCCGCACATCGGATCGAGCAGGGGGCGTGCGGGATCGTATCCGGCCAGCTGCAACACGGCCGCCGCCAGGGTTTCGCGCAGCGGCGCCGCTGCAATGTGGGTCTTGAACCCGCGCCGGTACAGATTGGCGCCGCTGCTGTCCAGCGACAGGCGCACAGCATCTTGGTCCAGGCGGACGTAGAGCGTTTGTCCACGATCATCGCGCGCCGGGATTTCCAAAGCCTGCCAGTACGCGCGGATCGCTTGCTGGACCGCCTGCGCAACGGCCTGGGAGTGATACAGGCGGGATTGATGCGCGGCCGCCTTGCAGGCCGGTACGGCCCCGGCCGGCAGGTAGCGGACCCAGGCTGTTGCGGCGGTTTTTTTCTCCAGCTGTCTGAAATTGGTGGCTTTGAAATCGGACAGGCGCAGCAGGATGCGGCCGGCGGTGCGCAGGTGCAGGTTGGCCCGGTACAGGTCCTCCAGGCGGCCGCTGAACAGAACCCCGCCTGTTTCGACCGCAGTATCATCAACGCTGTCCGAAAGTGCGTTCACTTCCCGCGCGGCCAAAGCTTCCATAGCCGGGGCGGCAACGGCGAAGAAATGGTGACGCCGGCCGATCACATGGCGCTTGATTTGCTTGTCGAGGTTCATCACAGGACCGCCACATTGGGCGCCGAGCGGCAGCGGTCACGTTGGTGGATCCTTAACGCGATCTGCGCACTCCATGCGCGCTGCACCATTTCATTCCACATTGCGCATTGCGGGTTGCGCGTTCATTTTGTTCCGCCCGAGCAACAAGGTATTGCCGATGACGCTCAGGCTGCTGAGCAGCATGGCACCGGCAGCCAGCAGGGGTGACAGCAGGCCGGCCATGGCCACGGGGATGGAGATGACGTTGTAGCCGAACGCGCACCACAAGTTCTGATGCACCGTGCGGTTGACCCGTGCAGCCCAGTCGGTGAGGTCGAGAAGCTGCGCGGGATCGCGCATCAGAGTGACGCCGGCGGTGTGCCGGGCCAGGCCAGAACCGCTGTGCACGGCCACGGCCAAGTCGGCCTGGGCCAGGGCCGGTGCATCGTTGACCCCGTCGCCCACCATGGCCACGCGGTGTCCCCTGGATTGCAGGGCGCGGATGCGCTCGGCCTTATCCTGGGGCAGCAGTTGACCGGCCGCCTCCCGTATGCCGAGGGCGGCCGCCACCGTCCGGGTTGCGGCCTCTTCGTCGCCGGAAATGAGTTGCACGGCCAATCCGCGCCCCTGGAGGCGCTGCATGGCCTTCACCATCCCCTCGCGCACCTGGTCGCCGAAGTAAAAGACCGCCCATTCGGCACCATCCACGCCCAGGACCACTTCGGACAGGTTTTGCTTGTGCGGCGCCTTGCCGGTCGCGGCTTTTTCACCTACCGCAAAGCCGCGGCGGCCGATGCGCAGGGTCCTGCCGTCCAAACGGCCGCTGACCCCTTCGGCATGGATTTGAACATCTTCTATCGCCGCCGGCGTGACCGCCCGCCGCTCTCCGTAGGCGCGCAATGCCCGGGCGACTGTGTGATCGGCCTGTTTTTCCAGCCCCAAAGCCAGGGCCAGAATGTCCGCCTCCGACCGACCGCCGCGAACGACGATGCTCTCCACAGTCCATGCGCCGTGCGTGACCGTTCCGGTTTTATCGAACACGACCGTATCGAACCGCGTTGCCTGCTCGAAGGCTTGAAAATCGCGGATCAATATGCCCCGCCGGCCCGCGCCGGCCACCCCGGCCACGCGCGCCAGGGGAATGGCGATACCCAGGGCGCAGGGGCATGCGATCACCAGGACGGTGACGGCGCGGACCAGAGCCTGGTCCGGCGTCAGCCCCGCGGCGAAGCCCACCAAACCGGTCACAGCGGCCATTGCTGCAATGGCCGGCACAAAGATGGCCAGCAGGCGGTCGGTGCGGCTTTCAAGAGGTGTCTTTTGGGCCAAGCTTTGCTGCACGACGGCAATCATTTCCCCCAGCAGCGCATCCGTTCCGACCTGTTCGGCCCGCACCCACAGATCCCCTTCCACAACCCGGCTGCCGCTGACCGCCGCGTCGCCTTCCTTGACCGCCGCCGGATGCGGTTCTCCCGTAATCGCCGACACGTCCAGCCGGCCGCTGCCCTGGATCACCCTTCCGTCGGCCGGCAGCACTTCGCCGGACCCGATTCGAAAAACATCCCCCGGGGCAAGTTGCTCGACCGAAACATAGCGCCCCATGGGAAAGTTGCCGCCGCACAACTTCACCTTGGTCGGACGCAGGGAAAGAAAGCCTTCCAGATCCCGGCGCACCCTGTTTTTGGCCTGCGCCTCGAGCAGTTTGCCCAGCAGCAGCAGGGTCACCAGCATGGAAGCGGTGTCGAAGTACAGGTGCAGGCTGCCCGCCCACCAATTGACCAGGCTGTATAAATAGGCGCCGCCCGCTCCCAAAACGATGAGGGCTTCCATTCCCGGGACACCGTGCCGCAGGCCGGCCCAGGCTTTGCGCGCCACCGGCGCCCCGCCGTAGAGCATCACGGCGCTGGCCATCAGCATGATGGGCCACGAGATATAACTGATCCCCTCGGCGGTCAATGTCATGAAAAAGCCGGAATACAGCGCCCAGGAGAGCATCATGACATTGACCGAGAGCAAGGCCGACACCGCCAGGCGGATGAAGTCACCGCGCAGCGTTGCGCCGGCCTGATCCGGTGCCGTCACCGTATAGCCCAGCCGCCCGACGGCCTGCCGGATTCGATCGGGCGTGATGCTCACCGGGTCGTAATGGCAGCGCAGCCGGTCGGTGGAAAAATCACACTGCACCGCATGCACGCCGTCGAGCCGTTCCAGGGCTGCGCCGATCACCCAGGCGCAGGCCGGGCACCACATGCCTTGGACGACACAGTCCAGGGGCAACGAATGGATCTCGCGCCCTTCGGACTGAGCAAACGCAGCCTCAGGGACACGTTCCGCCGGGGTGGATGCCGCTTGGCCGCCCGCTGCTTCCGCCGGACCCGGCACCACTCCGGCCGCCACACAACGCCGGAAAAGATCGGTTTCTTTGAAGCGTGACGGGTCCGGCGCATCGGCCGCCTCCATCAGCATGGCAAACACCATGCGGCAGCCCGCACAGCAATAATGGTATCTGCGCTCGCCGAAAGCCGAGGAAAAAATGCCTGAGCGCACCGGCAGGCCGCACAGGTCGCAGGCGGTGGCAGGAGCTGGTTCGATGAGAATTCTCCTTAAAAATGCATTCCATCTATATCATGATGGCCCTATATCATGATCGCCAAAAAGGACAACTGAGTTCCCATCCTTTTACAGGAAAAGCGAAAAGTCTCCATATTTTGGGGCAGCTTCAGAATCCGAAATTAAGCGTCATCAGGAGGGTTGTTCGTCTTTCCTTGATATTAATGATCTCCTTATCCCCCCTGTCGTAGAGATCGCTTACGGACTTCTCTTGGATCATCTGGATGCTTCTGTCCATGTGCTTGATGAATTCTTTGGCCGGCATCATCTCCCCATGGGTCCTCGTAAACGAGTAGATGCAGATGTCTTCTTTATCCATGGCCTCCGCGATCGTCCGCGCATCCCGCAGCATCTGGAGCGCTCTTTTGGCCGTGAAGACAGTCCGGACGGGCACAAAATCCCAGAGCGAGACGGCATGGCAGAAGTAGGTGGTCGGACGATAGGCATCCAGATCGATGGAATCGTCGTGGATTTGGCTCTTCTGAATCATGTTGTGGATCAGGAACTCATACCAGCGTTCCGGAGCAAAGTCGTCTCTCGAGAAGCCGATCTGCCATTGAAGATCCATCGACGGCTTGATAATGTCATCCGGGTTTCCGTTGAGGGATTTTGCGGGGTCGCTGAAGAGATCTTCATCGTTCTCCAAAACCGCGCTCAGGACCTTGACGCTGTTGTACAGGTAGAAAGATCGGATGCAGGATGGCGAAACCGTTATGCCCTTGCCGAACAAGGCGGCCGCCTTGTCCAGGTCGGCAAAGACGACCCTTTTGGTCCACTCCACGTCGTGGGTGCCGTCGCACGATCCCCGGCCCAGGCGCGCGAATTTCAGTGCCTGCATGGCCTTGACCAGGTGGACTACGGCGTATTCGCAGAAATAATCTTCCGTATGCACGGGGCAATTTTCTTCGATGAACAACGCCTCCTGTTCAGCCTGCTGAAGCATTCCCCTTGAAATGTCGTAGGTGGGCGCGTCGATAGCCAGGTTGCGGAAGAGAACCATACGCAGGCTTCTTGCGGTCAGGTCGATGGGATCGATGCTCAAAGCGATGCGCAGGACCTCCAAAGCTTCCCGGAAGAGTCGCCGATAATAGAGCGTCTTGGCGATTTCGATTCCAAGAAGAGCGTTATGAGGGTACCTGAAAAAGGTTGTGACGGCATTCGGCTCGGACTTCGCGGCCCTGGCAGAACTCTTTTCCGGGAAATACAGCAAACGGGTCAGGGCATCCAGGGCCGGCGGATCATTTTTCAGGATCGGATCGTTCAGGAGTTCGGGGATGAAGTCGAAGTAGAGCGTGCTCCAGAAGGCTTCGATCCACCAGATGTTGAGGGCCTCCCCGTCGAACAGGGCGGTTTCATAGGGCCGGCGGCATAGAATGGTCCGAATGTCGTTGGTGAGCAGGCATTGACGGACAAACCCCGCTACTCTGATGACCGGATCGCCGGGAAGCCGGGTGTTCAGGATGGGGAGGAGGTAATTGTCGAGGGTGGCAAAATCCCCGGCCACGATACCAATGGACAGGAACCTGTTCTTGGTGAAATATTTTGACAGGGCCCAGCGGATAGCTATCTGGTGAGCTATCGAAACGGCGCTGCGGATACAGGCCCTGTACGCCGCAGGCTCGCCCGCTTCGTCCTCCTTGGGAAAATCGACATACAGTGTCGTGATGTCGTGGGAGCGGACCCTCCCCCAGCGATAGTAGAGGAAGTGTCCGGCTTTTTCGATGTTTTGTTTGAGTGTTTTCCTCAACCAGTCCATGATTTCATGGTCGATCACATCGCCCCGGCCATACAGGGCAAACCCGATCCGGACCCCCTCACGGTAGTGCTCCTGGAGCTTGCTGGTGTTGCACAATTTTGCCAGGCCTACGAAATTCCATGCAGGTCCGCTGCCCGACCGTTCGTGTCCCAGCCAGAACGCCAGGCTGCGGAGCACATTCTGCTTGTAAACCGTATCGGCCGGCTCTTTCTTAAGACGGGTCAGCATGGAGTTGCTCACTTTGGGGAGTTCGATCCGGTGGGCCTCAATCAGTGCATTGATTCGGTTGGTCATGGCGCGCACGGAGATGTTCAGGTTGAGGAGCTCCTTTTTCTTTTCCAGCAGCACCTCAAAATTGAGACCTTGCGGCGGTGAGCATTCATGCGCGGATTTGGCATGGGTCCGGAGAAAGGTCTCGAGCCCTTTTTTCTGATGCCCCTCAATGATGTCGTTTTTGGCGGCATAATCGATAAACGATTCGACGCTCCGCAAATTGCTTCTCTCACCCGCAAAAGTCGCGAACGCTTCGTAGTTCGGGAAAACAGCCAAAAGCGCGGCCATGGCCTTGTCGTTCTTCTTCATATCCTGTCCTCAACCGGTACGATGCATGACCGGACGCTTTGATCGCGGAATAAACCGTGATGCGTTTTGCACTAAAACAGTTTTTTCAATAAAACACTCTCAAAAATTGACACTTATTTTAGCACGATGGTACTCTGTAAAAAATGCCGTCGTTGGCTGTCAAGCAAATTTGGAGATCATCCGGTTCGCCGACAGCTGAAAATGTTGCGGCAAAGCTTACCTCGATGCGGACCCTAAAATTTTACATGCTGATGAAACCCTTCTCCAGACAGCTCGATACGATCCGTGCCACTCGGAAGGTGAAGTGCAGGTGCCGGAGGCGGCGGGCATTATCGATCCGGGCAGGTACGGAACCGAATTCACCGTCTTCAATACACCATCACCTCTGCAAAGGAGCTATGTAAAACAGGTCGTTCCGCGCAGGTAATGCATGGTCCACAACAGGGGAATATGGTCGAGGCCATCCATGAACAACTTGGTAAACAGGGAAGGAGGATTGCACAAATGAAAAAATGGTGCGCGATAGGGACGATATTATTGGCTGCGGTTATTGGGCTCTCAACCGGAGGCAGCGCGGCTGCGGAGCAGCCCACCATCATCAAAGTAGGCGTCATTATGCCGTTGAGCGGGCCGGCCGGGCCTTGGGGACAAATCGGCATACCGGTCGGCGAGGCGTGGGAGGATTTGTTCAACAAGGAGGGCTTCAGGGTCAACGGCAAACTTTATAATTTTCAGACTGTCTATTACGACTCGCTGAATACACCGGAGGGGGGCGCCTCTGCAGCCAGGCGCATGATCTTCGAGGACAAGGTGAAGTTCATCGTCGGGCACTGGGACACCAGTTTCCTGGCCGTAGCAGCCATCACCAACCCGAACAAGGTCATTCTGATCGCCCGCAACGGCAATGAGGCGGTCGGCGGCGGGGCCTACAATCCGAAGAAAATGCCCTATGTCGTCTTCGGCACGCCGTCTCATGAGCGGTTCATCTCGGACGTCAAGGCGATCGTGGCGGCCTTCCCGGATTACAAGCGGATCGGAATCAGCGATTCGACCCTCGGGAAGGGGATCGGCTGGGATTACGTGGATCGCGATCTCGAGGCGGCGGGCATCCGCTACCATCACGAGTGGTATCCGCCGGGAACCACGGATTACACTGCTTACATCACCCGGTTCAAGGAAGCGGGCTGCGATATCATCTACGGCGCCGGCGATGTCCTGGCGGCCATGATGATCACCAAACAGCGTTGGGACATGGGACTCAAGTACATAAAGACCGGGACCTCCGGCGGCCTCCTCGATCCCAAGATGTATATCGACGTGAGCGGCTATGATGCCTCGCAGGGTTTCATCGCCGAGCATGCCGCGCCCTGGAATTACAAGCAGACCGCGGTAAATCCCAAATTCATCAAGATGTGCCAGGATGCGATGAAGCTCGCCTCGGAACGCCTGGGAAAACCGTACAATTATACGGCCTGGACCGATTGGGGCCCGAGTCATCTCCAGATCCTGTCGCAGGCCATGGAGAAGGCGGGAAGCGTAGACGATCCCGACAAAATCATGAACGCCATCCGCGGCGGCACCTTCGATACCAACGCGGGGAAATACACCATGTCGGGCGAAAAGACCTATGGCTCACCGATCGTCTTCGGAAGTGCGGGCGCGCTTTCCATCATCCAGGGCGACAAGGAAGTCTATTTCAGCGAGAGCCCCTGGAAGCCGCTGCCATAGCGTTTCTTAAGTTGAAGCATAGTGATGGACGAGAGGGTTGGGCGGTTAGAGAAATGCCAGTGGCTCAACGTGAGGAGAAAAAGGGATGCCTCCTGTAGAAATCTTGATCGAAGGATTGACCCAGAGCTGTATCTACATGACCATGGCTTTCGGAATGGTGCTGGTGTTCAGCATACTGGGCATCCTGAACTGGACCCACGGCCAGCTCTTCATGCTGGGTGCGATCGTTGTCTTTTACACCACTACAGCGGCGGGCATCCCTTTCCCGCTGGGTATCCTGCTGGCAGGCTTACTGGTTGCCGGTATCGGCATACTGATCAAAATATGCGTCATCGACCGCATCGGAGGCGAATTGTATGTCGGCGTGGCGACCCTGGCGCTCATCTTTGTTCTGGAAGGCGCTGCCAGTCTCCTGTTCAGCAGCCGCGACCGCGGACTGGCGATCGTCATGCCCGGGGTCCTGAACCTGGGTTCGGTCGCCATAAGCTATCAAAAATTGGCCGTGATCGTTTTCACCCTGATCGTCATGGCGGGCATGTATTTCGTACTGAACCGCACCAAAGTGGGGCTGGCCATCCGGGCCGTCGCCCAGCAACCCGTCGCGGCGGCTCTGTACGGCATCAGCGTCAAACGGCTCTCCCTCATTGCAATGGGAATCGGTTGCGCCCTGGCGGGTATGGCGGGAAGCATCATGGCCCCGCTCTATCCGATTAACCCCTTTATCGGCCGCATACCGATGATCATGGCGCTCCTGGCCATTGTCATTGGCGGACTGGGAAGTCTGACGGGGGCAATCGTGGGGGGAATCATTCTGGGCTTTCTGAACAGCGTCATCGCCTATTATCTATCCTACCTGTCCGAGGTGGTGCTATTCGGTCTGGTTATCTTGATCCTGCTGATAAGACCGCAGGGTTTATTCGGTGCGTCTGCGAAATAAGAAACAGAAGTACATAATCGAGTGCGAGAACGCTGAGACACTGCGTTTTTCACCGCTCTACTCAAGCTGTTTTGGACACAGATTAAAATGATTCATCCGATCGACTATAAAAATATCGCCCCCAGGTTCGTCATCGTACTCCTGATCTTTCTGATTCTCCTGATCCCCGTCTTCACGAGTAATGTTGTACTGTTGTCGATGCTCATCCTGACAGGCATCTGGGCGGTTGCGGCCATGGGTTTCACACTTGTCCTGCGCACCGGACAGTTCAGCCTGGGGCAGTCCGCCTTCATGGCGCTCGGGGGATATACGTCCGCCATTCTTACGGTCCAGCTGGATTTTCCTTTCTGGCCCAGTTTTCTGATTTCAGGCCTGGTATCGGGATTGATAGCGCTCCTTGTGGGCATGGTGGTCCTGCGGGTCGGCGGCATCTATTTCTCCATTATTACGCTCGCCCTGGGAGAGATCGTGAGGATTATCGCCCTGCAATGGGAACCAGTCACCAGGGGCAGCCGCGGGATCATTGCCTCCGCCCCGCCCCCTATCGTCCTGGGAGGACATGAACTGGTCAATTTCGACGCCGGCCTGGCACCCTATTTTTACTTCATGATCTGTCTTGTGGCCTTTACGGGTTTGATTTTCCGACGGATCGGGGAGAGCCGTCTGGGAAGAACATTCGCGGGGATTGCGCTCAATCCGGTCCTGGCCGAGCATCAGGGCATCCATCTGATGAAATACCGGGTGGTCGCCTTCACTGTGGCCGGAGTATTCACGGGATATGCCGGCGCCCTCTATACTCATTTCCTGTCGGTGATCACGCCGCTGGTTTTCGGCTTGTGGCAGTCGATCCAAATCATGATTATGAGCATCGTCGGCGGGATCGGCTCTCTGGTCAGCGGTCCGATC
>QZKV01000139.1 GCA_003599575.1 Desulfobacteraceae bacterium
GGTGACGCAGTTACCTTCGGCTACCGGGAGCGGGCATCTCCCGAGGAAGGACTTTCACCTCCCAGATCGCGCCTGCTCCCAGGCGCACGGTTCCCAAGCCGGAGCTTGGGAACCAGCATAAAGCCGGAGCTCGGGAACCAGCGTACCGGCGTAACCAGCGCGGAGCTTGGGGACCGGCGTAAAAAGATGGTTGGTTCTAGCTCATGCTTTTCGGAATGTCCATTTTGGCTGTGCATTCTCAGTAAAATGCCATCGCAAACAAGGCGGCTTGGTAAGCTGAATCGCGCTTTATGCTTCACCTTTGCTCTGCTGTTCATACGTGAGACCATTGGTCGGATCGCCTTCGGACAGCATTTCGGTCAAAACCTGGCGCTCCGCGTTTCCCGCGACAAGGCCGCTCAATTCCGCTTCAATCACCGTCACGCCATCCTGATTCACGAGAGTGGCGGATGCTTTGGCGCGACCGTTCGGATCGATTTCCGTTATGACCAACGTGCATGTGACGGTTTGGCCCGCGTACACCGGCCCCTTGAACCGGAAGCTCATTGCGGATGCCAGCCATCCGATCTGGCCGCCTATTTCGGTAAGCAGGCTGGCGGCGAGCAGGCCGTGACAAATCGGTGCGGGGAAGTTTCTCGCCTCGGCAAAACGCCTATCGAAATGAACGGGGTTGTAGTCCCGCGATATGTCGGCAAAACGGACGACGTCCGCATCCGTGAACGTCCGTGAAGTTCTGAAAGTGTCCCCGATCTTCAAGCCCGCGGCTGCCCGCTCTCTGAAGCTCATCATCGTTCGCTAACCCATTCGTTCATTGTATCGGTTGAACCCGTGCGGCTTTCAAAGCCATTTCTGTTCGGCCCATCATGCATTAGCATTCGGTTGCATGTAAAGTCGAAAAGGTGCCGGTTAATTGCAAACGGAAAAAAATGTGGCTGTAAATGCGTGATTTGTATTATTGCTGCCGATGTCTAAAACAGAGGCGTGCCTTTGAACATCAAAACATCTCAAATACCGCCTGCATCTATAGCTTAGAAGCATACAACCATCTTGAAGGGAAACACATATGACATCTTCAAAAGATCCCCTTATCCTCGGTGCCATTTTGTACGAAGGATTTGAACTACTTGATCTCTACGGTCCTTTGGAAATCTTCGGAAACCTCAAACCTCAAATTAAAATCATCACAGTTGCTGAACGGGTGGGGCCGGTTTCTTCATTTCAAGGTCCTCAAACCCTGGCCGAATTCGACTTTCAGAAGTGTCCGCACCTCGACCTGATCCTGTTGCCGGGTGGCTTTGGAACCATTCAGGCGCTGGAGAATCAAGCCCTTTTGTCCTTCTTGAAGCAAAGAGTTCCGTCAGCCCAACTGAGCATGTCCGTATGCTCCGGCTCCTGGATTCTGGCCAAGGCAGGCCTTCTGGACAACCGCCGGGCGACATCCAACAAGTTCTATTTTAAAATGGCCACTCAACTGAGCGATAAAGTGAAATGGGTGCCTGTGGCCCGCTGGGTAGAAGATGGCCCTATATTTACATCTTCCGGTGTTTCGGCCGGAATGGATATGTCGCTGGCGGTGATCGCATCTCTTTTTGGAAAGAACAAAGCCCTGGATGTCGCCAAGGTGACTGAATATGTCTGGAACCAAAATCCTGACGATGATCCTTTTCATCAATACCTGGATCAGGGCGTGCCAGGCTAAGTACACATATTCCTTACTTCCCTACCAACTTCGCCCCCGCCAGTCTGGCCTTTTGAAGGACTTCGGCATCATTGGCCGCCGATTTGCGCTCCAGGTGGGCGCCGTATTGGTGCAAAAATTCAAATTGCGCGGCCCCCAGTGCAAAGGGAATGATATTGAGCCATTCGTCCAGATGCTTGTAAAATTTCCCGTACATGGGAGACGGTTCGGGATCTCCCCGGGAAATGAGCAGCAGCAGATTCTTGCCGCCCGGGAAAGCGGACTTGAAGGTCGGCTCTCCGGTTTCCGGGTTTTCACCCGACTCGAAAAAGCTGTAGAGCCGGTCCACCAGCATCTTGAACTGGGCGCTGACGTGGTAACAGTAGACCGGCGTTCCCAGAACGATGGCATCGCAGGTGGTCATTTCTTGCAGCAGTGGCGTCAGATCATCCGTCTGCACGCATTTACCCAGCTGCTTTTTGCATCCCTCGCACCCCTTGCAACCATTGATCTTCAGTTCTCTTAAATGGACCAGGCGGGTTTCGGCGCCCTTTTCGGCCGCTCCGCCCAAGGCCGCTTCGATCAGGGTCTGGGTGTTGGCCTTCTTCCGGGGACTGGCGTTGATGCCGATGACTTTCATGGAACCTCCGTTTCTTATCGCTTTGTGCTCTATCAGCAGGTCACATCCATCTTGAAGGTTTTCATCAGGACGCTGGATGCGATCATGTTGGCTGCGTGCACCATGGCGTCCAGTGCATCGCTGTCGGTCCAGCCCATGGCATGCAATCGATCCATATCCGCCGGCGACATCGATGTGGGCGACTGGACCGCTTTGACGACAAAGACGAGCATTGCACGGTCCTTGTCATCCAGCGGCGCGTTTTCGGGATCCTGGCTCATCTGTCGAATGTCTTCCTGGCTGAGGCCCTGTCTTTCGAGAAAACTTTTGTTGAAGCCGGTGCAGAACTGATAATCATATTGCTTGGCCACCAGATAGCGGATGCTGGACAGCAGCGGAAAGCTGAGCGTCGGGTGCCTCATGAAATAGTTCAGCGATTGCAGCTGCATTTTGAAAAGCGCGGGACTGGCGCTGAACATCGCCATAGGGGCCGGAATGGTACCGATGGTCTTTTCGAAAAAATCGAATGCTTCTTTCACTTCACCTTGAGCCTTCTGCGGATCTGCCGTTTGAATCAGTCCCATAATGTGCTCCTTTCTCGAGGATTGTTGGCCTTGACCTGTTCTTTGGGATTGAACATGACGGGCCACCTTAGTGTGGACCAAACGATAAGTAAAATGATTTGTTTCTGTGCTTGCCCATAAAAATTGATTGGGGGGAGCCGAGCTGTTATGTCCTGTTTAGCGTCTTATACCTCGCTTCTAGAATAGCGCCACAACGCAAATGCAGCCATCACCCCTGTGTAAAATACGATATTGGCCAATACATAAACAGGGGGCATGCTGTCAAAAGCCTTATTCGTGATCCATGTGGATGCATAATGCTGAAGCATGTAGACCTTCGGAAAGACAATTCGCCACAGGGAGACGTGACCTTCGCTGGAAATCATCTGCCGCACCAGCTCACTTTTCATGACCTGGTAGGCCCCATCCGATATAAAGCTGATCCCGATGACCATCAGGGTGAAACTAGCAGCGACAAAATTCGGCAGGCAAAGCGATAAAGCGCACGTCAGGACAATCGCAAAAAGCAGGTTGACGGAACACAAGAGCGATGCGGCCAGATATCCGCTGATCATTTCGCCGGTATTGGCCAATGCAATCAGAAAAATGGTCAGATGCAGAATGAACATGAAGGCGGTTGAAAGAACCCAGATGCCTGCGATTCTGCCGAGCACATACTGCCACCGGTCAACGCAACGGGAGAGAAACATCACCATGCTGCCGTCATCGCGGTCCCGCGAAAAGATCCCCATGGAAAGCATGGATGTCATCAGGAACATGGCGGCGGCAATAAAGTGAAACACGATCAGCGATGCGTGCCAGGCCACGGCGGCGCTTTCAACCTGCCGCCCATTAACGGCATAGTCGCCCTTATAACAACCTCTGATGAGCAGGACAAAAACCACGGCGATGGCCAGCAGTATATAAAAACTCTTCTGGCGCATCTGGTCTTTCAGGGTGATAACGGATATCCGGATCAGGTTATTCATTTTGCAGATATTTTATCCTCAACGTGCCGGATGAACACCTCTTCCAGCGTTTCATTGCCGTGAACGATCCGGGAGAGCTCGCCCTTTACCACGATCCTGCCCCTGTTCATGATGGCAACCGAATCGCAAATTCTCTCCACCTCGGAAAGCAGATGGGAGTTGAGGATAATGGTTCCCCCGCTGTTTTTGAATTCCTCGAGAAGCACGCGGACATCGCGCATTCCGAGAGGGTCCAGGCCGGAGACCGGTTCGTCCAGAACAAGCAGTTCGGGATGGCCCAGAAGGGCCGCCCCGAGCCCTATTCGCTGCGTCATTCCCTTGGAATACTGGCCAGCCTTCTTCTTTTCATGGCCGTTCATCCCGACCTTTTCCAGAATTTCCCCCACCGTCTTTTTGGCGCGGCCGCCGGTCAGAGCGCAAAATGCGGCGTGCCGCATGAGATACTCCAAGCCGGACAGATAGGGTGGAATGCGGTGTATTTCAGCCAGGTAGCCGACCTTCCTGCGCGAGGCGGCGGTGCCGGCAGGCAATCCCTCAATGGTGATGCTTCCGGCCGTGCAGCGCGAAAAGCCGAGCAGCAAACGCACAAGGGTCGTCTTCCCGGCCCCGTTTGGTCCCAGAAGCGCAAAGGATTCCCCTTTGTTGACGGTATAGGAAACCCCGTCCACCGCGGCCAGGTTTGCATATCTTTTGGTTACGTTGTCAAATGAGATCATGCCTGAAATCTTCTGCGGTCCTCAGGGCAGCCGGAAAGATCGCATGCCATCGGATGGGTCCCGGGACCATTTTATGGACCTGATTTTTGCACGCGTCGGAGGCTTCGTAGGCAAGGCATTTCAGCAGCGGCGGCAGTACCTCGCAGGTGCCGATCATTGCCCGCGGATCAGGACCCATTCGCTGTTAGGTTGAATGCAAGCGGGTACTCCATCATCTCTTCCACGCTAATCTGCTTCTCCAATTCCTGGTATCCGGGGGAGCTGATGCGTATTTGGTGCTCCCCGACAGGAAGAATAATCGTCAGCGGTGTCTTTCCCTTGAGATTTCCGTCGACATAGACACTTGCGCCCTGGGGTGTTGTCCTGACCTCAAGCGGCGTCCATACTGCATTGGGCCTTGATTTCACCGCCACGGGCGGCTGGTTTTGGCGTTCTGTGTCTTGAGAATGCTTCAGGTGAAGCGCATCGGTGGGTGCAGAGGTCGCTAAAGGTTTGGGCTCCCGGGGAAGCGGGTTGGCAACCGGGATTTTTACTTCAGGGCTTTCGGCCGCCGGCGCTGCTGCCGGGGGGGCAGGCGCCTGGGTTTTCGCTGCGGGGGCACTCCGGATTAACTCGCTTTGCGCCTCCGCTGGGGCAGCCGGGGCAACAACCGGCCGGTTTTCCGGAGCCGCAGGACTGTGTATGGCAACCGGCAGGGGGGCCGGCGTATCCCGGCTGGGTTCAGCCGGAACAATCTCCTGGATGCCGGATGGTTTTTGCGGGGATATGCCCCTGTTCATGAAGTAAAGATAAAGCCCGATATTGATCGCTATCAGCACGGCGGCAAGAGATAAAACCGCGCCAAGCTTTCGCTTTTTCGCCTTGACCGGGGTTGCCGGCGGCGCAAGCTCCGGTTCTTTTTCCCCCAGGCACTCTTTCAGGGCCGCCGCCAGCTCCCTGCCGGTCTGAAAGCGCTTTTCGGGCTCTTTTTGCAAAGCCTTCATGATCAGTCCGGATAATGCGCCCGGGACCGGGACTGCGCCGGTGCAGGGTTCCGGAGGGAGTATCTGAAGAATTTCGTTGAACACCGCTGCGAGGGTCTTTCCCTCTCCGCCGAAGGGCCTTTTTCCGGTGCTCAATTGATACAGGATGACCCCGAGGGAATAAAGGTCGGACCGTCCGTCCACAGGTTTTCCCAGAACCTGTTCCGGGGACATGTATGCTGGCGTCCCCATGATCTCGCCGGCCTGGGTTTGCAATGTTGCGGAGGCATCGTCCATATGGGCAACGCCGAAATCGGTGAGCTTTACCTGGTTGTCGGGCTGCACGATGATATTGCCCGGTTTGATATCGCGATGAACGACTCCTTTCTGGTGGGCATAATCCAGAGCTTCGGCAAGCTGAATGCCATATTCAACCACAGCCCGGGTATCCAGCTGTCTTTCCCTGATGATTTCGGAAAGGGTTTTTCCTTCAAGGAATTCCATGGCCAGATACACATTGCCATCTTCCTCTCCAACGTCATAGATGGTTGCGATATGCGGGTGGGAAAGGCGGCCCACGGCCATTGCCTCTTTCATGAATCGCCGAATTACAATATCGGAGGTCTGCCGGTCCTGACGAAGGACCTTTACGGCCAGCAGCCGATGGATGTGCGGGTCCCGAGCCTGATAGACCACGCCCATGGCGCCACGCCCCACCTCCTTGACGATTTGATAACGACCGCATTTCATTTAAAAGCCTTCGTAGAAGCGAGCAGCTGTCCTGGGGTACAGCCTGAAAAAAAAAAGAACCGCTTTGCAGAATGTCAATCAGCAGGCCCGACACCGGGATGATCCGGCTTTCATAGGATTTCCGCCCTTGGCCGGAATGACGGCTGGCCTTGAACCACCATCTGCCACTTCAAAGCAGAAACTACTCCACACAAGTGTTGAAAACAAATTCAACCCGACGGTCGATCTGATCGGTTAAATCGTCCCTGCCGGTGCCGACGATATTTTCTTCGAAGCCACGTCCGATCGTCTCGGATTGGTTCAGGACCGCCGGCGCATAGGCAGCCATCTGCTTCTGAATCCATGACGCCCGCTGGAGGGACAGTTTCATGTTGTGGGATTCCGCGCCGCTTCTGCTGCAATGCCCGATGATTTTAACCTTGCAGCGCGGAGCGGAAGCCACAAAACCTGCAATTTGCTTCAGATAAATGTTGTAGACCTCGGTCTTATTCTCAACGGGGATCACGGAATTGGGGGCAAACATAATTTTACTGGCGATTTCATTGGTTTCTTTGATGCTGAGCCGCAATAGTCTACCATAAACGCTTTCGGCGTCTTTCCACTGAGTTTGTTTGATGAGAAGCGTAAATTGACCGTTCAGCACTTCCAGCTGTTCCCCGCTCATACTGCTTGCCGCTTGATTGTAGTACGAAAGGGATTTCTTATATTCGTTTTGCTCATAGAGATTATCCCCCTTGACCTGCATCGATTTTACCGCCAACCGGTCGTGATATTCCTTGTCAACAGTTTCGTTGGGGGCCTTTTTGACGGAAGATGCGTACTGATCGTAATTTTTACCCTTCATGAATACCGGGCTGTCCTTGTAGATGTCCTTCGGAGTGGTATCGAAGCTGTTCAAGCGTACGGAAGCCGAGGCCAACACCTTTCCCGAAGACTTCTCGAAAATGGCGCTGGAGACCTTGTAGACATCTCCTTTACTGCCATGTTTCTCATCGAGTGTGACCATACCATTGAGCACGTACTCGGAGACATCCAGGTTTTCCGGCTCCATCTCACCGGTAACCTGGAAACGCTTGATGATCTCCTGGGAGAAGATCTCGACGATGCGGGCATTGGCTTTCACGGGATAGCCCGATTCCACGTCGATAAAGGGATCGATGACAATCTTTTTCAGCTGCTTTTGCCGGGTCAGCGGGTCGATGATGACCTTGTTCAGCTTGCTCCCGATACTGGAATTCTCAATTTGCCCGGCAAGATTGGACGCCAGCGCCTTCATCCCCTCCTCAAACGCCATGCTTTGGTCTGGAATGGGTTGGGTGTGGGCACAGGAGAGCACGATCGACAACGTGAGAATTGAAAGGACAGGTCTGAAGCGAATGAAAAGGTTCCTCATAGATTCCATCCCGATGGTAAGCGTACGTTCAGTGAGTTTCACTCAAATGCTGAATGAAGCTAACATGATCGACCTTGGATTTCAACTGGGGTTACCCTGCCCGCTCAAAACCGAAGTGCGAAAAAGCCTGAATATTTAAGCTCTTTGTATAAAGAGGGGAGCGCTCGCTCCGGGGCTTGAATGAAATGGTCGCTGAGGCGGGCATTTTTGCGGCCTTCCCGATTCAACCCAATTGAAAGCGCAGCGGTTCCCTCCCCATAGAGGATGATTATGATCATTCGAGATTTAAAGGGACATGGCCATCTTCTTGTGTTGAGTGCCTGCGATGGGGAAGCGTCCACACATGCATGCCTGGGGTTTGAATACCGTACCGGCGAACCATGGAGATACCGCCCTCCCGGATAGCGTACTTGATGGGAGCCCAGGCGCGGCAAATTCTCCGCGCCGCCGGCGCGGCGGGAGCGCCTCTGATGGGTGAGGATGACAAGGAGCTGATACGGGGAAGCATCGACGCGGTTTACCGGGCCGATTCGCGCCGCGTTTTTGCCACCCTGATTCGGCTGCTGGGCGACTTCGAGCTGGCTGAAGAGGCGCTGCACGAGGCCTTCAGGGCCGCGATCGAACAGTGGCCGCGGGACGGCATGCCCGCAAATCCCCGGGCGTGGCTGGTGTCGGTTGGCCGTTTCAAGGGTATCGATGGCATACGCCGGCGCGCCCGGTTCAATCCGCTGGAGGATGTTTCCCCGCCGGTGGCCGCCGCGGGCGAAGATGCTTTGCTCGCGGAAATTGAAAGTGTCCCGGACGATCTTTTGCGGCTGATCTTCACCTGCTGCCACCCTGCGCTGTCGCCGGACGCCCAAGCGGCTCTGACGTTGCGCGAGATGTGCGGTCTCACAACCGAGGAGATCGCCCACGCGTTTCTCATTCCGGCATCGACCCTGGCCCAGCGCATCGTGCGCGCCAAGGCCAAAATCCGCGATGCACGCATTCCCTACAAGGTTCCCGCCCAGGCTGAACTGCCGGAGCGCTTATCCGCGGTGCTGCAGGTGGTCTATCTCGTGTTCAACGAGGGCTACGCCGCTTCATCGGGCGGTTCGCTGACCCGGGCGGACCTCTCCGGCGAGGCGATCCGCCTGGGGCGGCTGCTGGTTCAACTGCTGCCCGAACCCGAGGTATTGGGGCTGCTGGCGCTGATGCTGCTGCAAGAGTCCCGGCGCGAGGCGCGCACCTCTGCGTCGGGGGACCTGGTGCTGCTGGCAGACCAGGACCGCACGCTCTGGCGCCGGGATCATATCGCCGAAGGCTTGGCTCTGGTGCAGCAGGCTTTGTCTATCCCGAGCTTCGGTTCGTACACGCTCCAGGCGGCCATCGCGGCCGTACATGCAGAGGCAGCCAGCGCCGCTGCAACGGATTGGACCAGGATGGTCGCACTCTATGACCTTCTGATGGGGGTGGACCCGTCGCCCGTGGTGGCGCTCAACCGCGCCGTGGCGGTGGCCATGCGCGATGGACCGGAGGCCGGTTTGGTGCTGATCGACGCCATCCTGGCGCGGGGCGATCTTGTGGACTACCACCTGGCGCACGCAGCACAAGCAGACCTTTGCCGTCGGCTGGGCCGGACCGCGCAGGCGCGTTCCGCTTACCAGCGCGCGCTCAGCCTGACGCACCAGGCGCCGGAGCGGCGTTTTCTCGAGCGCCGGCTACGCGAACTGTCGGAGTGAGTGCCAACTGCAATGAAGAAAAAACATTTCTTAACCGGATCATCATCGGCGCAGTTCAATTTTAACAGCTCTAAAAATTTTCCAATCGTCATGCCGGACCGGATCCGGGCAGGCTTTGGTCCCTCAACCCTAAGATACTGAATCATAGATACCGGCCGCGCCGGAATGAGGCCTTGGAAAGTTTCGACTTGCCGAAGCAAATTTTGAATTTTCAAATATCGCTTGACAATATCGTTTTACGATATTAATTATCGATATCGACACTCAAGGGTGACCAAATGATACGCGATCTCGAGTTGGCCTTCATCAAAATTCACATCCTCTTCCATGCCGAAAAAGAAGAAATTTTCGGCGTGGGATTGATAGCTGAATTATCCGGGCATGGTTACGACATCGGTCCGGGCACCCTCTACCCCACTTTAGCAAAACTGGAATCGGGCGGGTATCTGACCTGCCAAGCACGTACGGTTGACCGCAAGCAGCGCAAGTACTATCGCATCACCCCCGCGGGAAAGGTGCTGTTGAACGGAATGCGCAAAAAAATTGAAGAACTTTACCAGGAAGTGATCCAGCCAAAATGAGCTTTATCGTCATCAGTCTGTCGGCCCTGGTGGTATCGGCGCTGACCTTGTTTTCCGGATTCGGCCTCGGCACCCTCTTGATGCCGGCTTTTGCCTTTTTTTTCCCGGTGGAAGTGGCTGTGGCGGCAACCGCGGTCGTGCATGGCGCAAACAACATCTTCAAAATCGGCGTGGTGGGAAAGCATGCGGACAAAACGCTGGTCCTGCACTTCGGTGTTCCAGCTATCCTGGCGGCTTTCGCCGGGGCTGCCGCGTTGGGCTATGTGGCCCATTTCGAGGAGATCGCCAGGTATTCGCTGGGCGCGAAGACGGCCGTGATCACGCCTATCAAGCTTATCATGGGGGTGCTGATGCTGATGTTTGCGCTGTTGGAGCTGCTTCCGCGCCTGCGGAAACTTACCTTCGATCGCAAGCACCTGCTGGTGGGAGGCATTTTATCCGGATTTTTCGGTGGGTTTTCCGGGCATCAGGGCGCTTTGCGCTCAGCCTTCCTGGCCAAGGCCGGTGTGTCAACAAAGGCTTTTGTGGGCACCAATGCTTTTATCGGTTTTATGGTGGACCTTGCGCGAATTGCAACCTATGCCCTGATGTTTTTGCTGGCCAAGGCATCCAGTCCGCTCGGTTCCGGGCAGTGGCCGCTGATTCTGGCGGGAATACTTGCCGCTTTTGCCGGCGTGATGATCGGAAAGCGCTTTCTGCACAAGATTACCATGCACACCATTCAACAGATTACCGGTGTGATGCTTCTGGGAATCGCGTGCGGACTGATTTCAGGGCTCATCTGACGGAGCACTTCTGATAGCTGACACCCCTGCCGAAAACTGCAAATTCAACCTAAAAGACACTTCTCTTCGGCGAGGGGGAAAATTGATTTTCCCTGTCGATTTTCGATCTCGCCAAACGACTGTAGAATGAAAAACATTGAAACGTGATTAACCGCAGGACACTCCCCGGTGTGCGCCGGGGATGCCCTCCCAGCGGTGCGGAGGAATTCATGAAATACATATGCCTTGGTTACATAGATGAACATAAATGGGACGCACTGTCCGAAAGTGAGCGCAATGCGCTCATGGACGAATGCTTTGCGTACGACGACATGCTGCGCAAAAACGGTCACTTTGCCGGCGGAGAAGCGCTGCAGAGCATCCGCAACGCCGCCACCCTGCGATGGAACAACGGCAAAGTCTCCGTCACCGACGGGCCCTATGCCGAAACCAAAGAGCACCTGGGCGGCATTCTGGTCCTCGAGGCCAGGGACATGAACCATGCCATCCAGCTGATGTCCAATCATCCGGGGGTGAAAGCCGGCCCCTTTGAAATCCGCCCGGCTGCGGATTTAACGGCAATGATCGCGGAAAGCGAACGTCGCCGATCCGAGACAAATGGCGGATCAAAGCCGGTTTAGGAGATCAATCGGCATGTGAGACAACTTCTGTATACTTCCGATGCCGGCCTCGCCAAGGTGTGTCGAGGCCGGCATCGGGGTAGCGTTGGCTAAGATTTATGGCCTACTTCGCCGTCACTGGAATACTTTTATACGATTCATCCACTTCGGGCATTTCGACCACATCGGGGGACACGAGATCGCCATAGACCGCGTTGTTCTGCCAGCCGTCGATGTGCGCGGCGCGCTTGGCGGCGGCCTTGAGGCGGTCCCAGTCGGCGCTGTTGTAAAGGAACATCTGCTGGGCGGCCATGGAGCCTTCGCCGTGGATGGTGTCGATCTGCCAGAAGTTGCCGGTCATGTCCTTGATCAGGCGCATGACGCGCAGGCGCTCTTCGGTGGAAACGCCGTCTTTGGCGCTCAAATACTTCTCGATATAGGGCCGGATTTCCGGGTTCCTCCAGTCGCGGTAGGTCGGCACGGTAGTGCACAGGCCGCCGGCGATGTCCTGCATGTGCTGGCACATCTGGTGGAAGTTGCTGGCAAAGGTGAACTTGGCTGAGTTGATCGACATGGGGTTGGGCATGGCCACATCGTGGCCGAACTCCTTGGCCGGATCCAGGCAGGCGGCGCGGCCCAGCTCAAAGACCATGTGCGTGATCATGGCCATCCAGGCCAGCTTCTTGCGGATGTGGTCGGCCCGGTCCACGCCGTTGTACTCCGCCACCAGGGCCGCGGCGCCGGTCATGGCCTCCAGCTTGCCGACCATCTTGCAGGTGCCGAACAGGCGGTGGTAGCTGGCAAAGGCGTAGGCCAGGGTGCGCGAAAACTGCCATTCGCCGCACATGAAGACGCGCTCCCAGGGCACAAAAACATCGTCGAAGACAATCAGGGATTCGGTGGGCTGCAGGGCGCTGGTCTTGGGGTAGTCGAAGCGGCCTTCTGCGCCGTAGGTGCGCGAAACCGGTTCGACGGCCAGCAGCTTGATGCCCTTGGTTGCCACCGGCATCGCAAATGCCAGGGCATAGTCCTTGTCGGCTTCGCCATGCGTGCGGCAGGGCGAGCAGAGCAGTTCGTTGGCGCAGGGCGAGGCGCTGATGTGGACCTTGGCGCCGCGCACGATGATGCCGTCTTTCTGGCGGTCGACGATGCGCAGGTAGTAATCGGGGTGCTGTTTTTGCTGCGAGGGATGCAGGCTGCGGTCGCCCTTGACATCGGTGATGGCGCCGGTGATGCCCAGGTCCTGCTTCATCAGCAGCTTGCGGTAATTTTCGACGCGTTCGCTGTAATGGGTGCCGAGCTCTTTGTCCATGACATTGGCGGTCACCGTGAAGGCGGCCAGGGCATCGGCGCCCATGCAGTGCAGCAGCACGCCGCCGCCGGTGCGCATGGCCGTGATGTAACAGGCGCGCCGCCGCAAGAGCTCTTCGGCATTGCGGGGGGCGGTCAAGAGGTAATTGACATCCTCGCCGTCCTCGTCCTGGGTCACGAACAGTTCGCGATATTCGGGCTGGTGCGGCAGGACATAGTCCAGGGCCGCGGTTTTGATGATGCCGCTTAAGGTGGGATGGGTGCGCACGTCCTTGACGCGCTCGCCCATGCACCAGATTTCGCGGCCGTCATCCAGGCTGTCGAGGTATTGTTGGACGGTCCTGATCATGGTGGTGTGCTCCTTTCTTGTCTTGGAAGGAAAAAGCCAAACGCTGCGGCGTTGAAGGCAGCGGGAGGTTCGCAATTCAATATCAAGCGCGGAGGGCAAAATGTCAAAACCAATTATCCCCTCGGAAATGAAACAGGCCCGTTTTGTTTGACGCAACGGGGACGGGGGGTGCAGAGGAGGAGTTTTCTTCTCCGTTTCCGCGCTCGTGCGGGAAACGGATGGGAGCCGTTGCAGGGCGGATTGTGCAGGTGATGGATCGATGGCCGCAAACAACCGCCGCTGGTCCGGACTGCCCGGCCGGGGCGGAGACTGCGTTCCCAAGCTGGAGCTTGGGAACGAGGGGGCTCGGGGCTGGGGTCGGACCAGGGATTCACGAAGTACTGGTGTGGCAATCAATCGCCGCCTTCTTGCTTCTTTGCCGGGCTCGACGTATAGTCCCTGGATTTCGTAGCAATGCTGTTCTTTTTGCAAGGGATTCAAAACATGTCTGTTTCATCTTTTCGGGCCCTGCGCGAGAAATACACCGCCGCCAATCTGGCCGAATACGGCGATCAATCCGCAGGGCTTGCCTGGATCGACCCGCAAGCGGCCCTGGCCGCCGAGGGCCGGAGGGCGCAGATCCTGGAGGCCATGGCGCCGCTGTTGCGCCTGGGCTCGAAACAAACCAAACCCCACCTGGGGGGGCTTGCGCCCGGATGCCGCATCTGCGCACAGGGTGAATGGTCCTGCCTGTTCATCAACGGCCGCTGCAACTGCCGCTGCTTTTACTGTCCCACGGAACAAAACGAGACCGGCCGGCCGACGACCAACCGGATTCCTTTCGAGACCCCCGAAGAATATGCCGATTATGTGGGGCGCTTCGGCTTTTCCGGCGTAAGCATCAGCGGCGGCGAACCGCTGCTCACATTTGAACGGACGCTCGAATATATCACGGCGGTACGGGAACGCCTGGGAAGCGGACTGCACATCTGGATGTACACCAACGGTACGCTGGCCACGCCGCAGCGCCTTAAGGCCCTGCGGTCGGCCGGGCTGGACGAGATCCGCTTCGATATCAGCGCAGTGGACTATGATTTGCAAAAGGTGCGCATGGCCGCCGAGTGCATCCCCTGCGTGACCGTGGAGATACCGGCCATACCCGAGGATTTCGAGCGCCTGGCCGCCTTGCTGCCCGAAATGGCCCGCGCGGGGGTGGCACATCTCAATCTGCATCAATTGCGCCTCACGCCGCACAACTGCGCCGGGCTAAAGCAGCGCAACTACACCTATCTGCATGGGGAAAGCGTTACGGTCCTGGAATCCGAGCTGACGGCCCTTTCGCTCATGCAGGCCGCCTGCGAGCAGGATCCCGCCCTGCCGATCAACTACTGTTCGTTTGTGTACAAGCGCCGCTACCAGCAGGCCGCAACACGCCGGCGCAATGCGCAGGGCATCATCAAAGAGTTCGAGACGGTCACCGAAAACGGCTTCATCCGCGCCCTGTGCCTGGCCGGCCGGCCCGAAGAGATAGGGACGCAGGCCGAACGACTGGTCGTCCAAGCTGCGCAGAAGCCGCATTGGGCGCTCAGCGCGAAGAAGGACCGGCTGCAGTTTCACCCATCGTTGTGGCCGCTGATCGATTTCTCATCCGGCCGGCTTCGGCTCACCTATTCCGAAGCGGTGCTTGCGCCTTGTATTTCCTACCAGCATATGTTCAAGGAGCTGCGACTCGCGGCCGGCAAAAAGATCTACATTGAAAAGCGCCCGCTGCGCATCGATATGGAACTCGACGAAGCCGCACGGCGTCTGTTCGAAAATGAAGTCCTGAGCGGGGTGGCGGAACTATCGGTCTTCCCCGGCCCGGCACTTGAGCAGATCCTCGCTTTCGAGTTCATCCGCCCGGGCTTGCAGGATTATTTCTGAAGTTGGTTTTCAAGGCATGATCAAGGAACGTTTTCATTGCCCGAAAAATCGTGTTATGCATTTTGCTGGAGCGTATCCAACCGGGCCGCCTCGCTGCGGTTCGTCTATCACCCTGACCAGCTTTTTCAGCGTTTCAGCGCCACCCCGGGAACGCGCACAAGGAGGTACGATGCAATTTGAATTGAACAAGCAACAGATCCAGATCCAGAAAGCAGTGCGTGATTTTGTCAAAGGCGAGTTCAAAAAGGAAGAAATTCACGATTTGCTGGAGCGCCATGCCTTTCCCGAAAGATTGTGGAAAAAAGCCGCCGAATTGGGTTTGGTCGGCATCCATTTCCCTGAAAAGTATTCCGGCCAGGGCATGGGGGTCATGGAAAATATTCTGGTGGCCGAAGAGCTGGCCCGCGGCGACAGCACGGTGGGCACCTGCCTTCTGATCGCCGATTTCGCCACCGAGCTGATTCTGCACTACGGCAGCGAAGAGCAGAAGTTGCGCTGGCTGCCCAAGGTGGCCGAAGGCCATTGCCTCTCCTGCGGCGCGTTCACCGAACCGGACCACGGATCGGACATCACCACCGTGGAAACCACGGCTGTCAAGGACGGGGATGAATGGGTCATCAACGGCTCCAAAATCTTCATTACCAACAGCGGCCCTCTGGCCGGTTTTTACAATGTGCTATGCACGACCGACCCCCAGGCCCAGCCCGCGCATCGGGGCATGAGCATCATCCTGGTCGAAGCGGACCGGCAGGGCGTTTTCACCCAGGATGTGGGCAAGAAAATGGGCATCACCTTGACTTTTACGGCCGAGGTGACCTTCAAGGATGTGCGCGTGCCGCTGAGCAATCTGGTGGGAAAGGAAAACCGGGGCTTTTACCAGCTGCTCGAATTTTTCGACGAAAGCCGCATCCTGATCGCCGCCCAGGCGCTGGGCATCGCCCAGGGTGCTTTCGACCGCACCCTGGCCTATGTCAAGCAGCGCGAGCAATTCGGCAAAAAGATTGCGCAATTTCAGGTTACCCAGCACAAGCTGGCCGATATGGCCACCAAGATCGAAGCCGCGCGCCTGCTCACCTACAAAGCGGCCTGGAACTTCGACCAGGGACGCATCGATCCCAAGCTGACCTCCATGGCCAAGATGTACGCCGCACGCTCGGCGGTAGAGGTGTGCGATGAAGCCATTCAACTCATGGGCGGCTATGGTTATATGGCCGAGTACGACGTAGAGCGCTATTACCGGGATGCCAAAATCACCGAGATCTACGAAGGCACCAAGGAAATTCAGAAGAACACCATCGCCGGCGTCTTGCTGGGCAAAATGAAGTAACCCATTCTCCGGCGCCGGTGGTTCCTTCACCGGCGCCGGTCCGTTTCCCCGCCGCGAACTGATTTGCAGCTAAAATCCCACTGAAATCGCCCTTTTTCAAAGGGGGACTTGATGCCCGGGGGACTTGATGGATGGGTCCCGCGCGATCATCCGGCGCGCATCACAGCCCCAGATATCCCAGTACTTGACCTAAACTGATGATGTGGGCGTCGGCCTTGAGTTTTGGGTTGGCGTAGGCCAGGAACGGGACACGCGCCTGCTCGGCGGCCAGGGCATCCAGTTCCGAATCACCGACGAAAATCATCTCGGACGGCGTAATCCCAAAATGCTCCAGAAGGAGCAGCAGCTGATCGGGATGCGGTTTGGCGCGGGGCACATCGCAGGCGGTGACCACCTTGTCGAACAGGCCCAGAAGGGCATGCTCCTCCAAAACGCGCGCCATGGTGTCGGTCCGGTTGGTGGCGATGGCGGTTTTATAATGCGGCCGCAATCGGGCCAGCACCGCACGCAACTGGGGTTCCATTTCCATGTAGCGGATGAAAGGCATGTAGCTCATGCCGCGGCGGTACTCTCGAACGGCGGCCAGCAGATTGGCATCTTCGATCAACAAGGCCAAGGCTTCCTCTACCGTGTGCATCTGGGCGTAAGCGAACTGCTCCTCGGTCATTTCGGGAAGCCCGAACTGCAGGAGGATGTGGTTGTAATAGGCCCGATTGGCATTGGCGGAATCGAACAACACGCCATCGCAGTCAAAGGCAACAGCCTGAATATGGTTGCGGTTCACTGATCTTCTTTCATTTTGGCTTGGCGGGTTCGCCATGGATACGCCCTGTCACAGGGATGCCGAAGGTGGGTTTTTCTTTCAGATCGGTTTGAATTTCGATGTAATCGCCGAAGCTGCCCGGGTCTTTCTTGGTGTTGGTGACGGTCAATAGATATCCGGATTCAGCGACATTTTTATCCAACGGTTTGAGATCCAGGCGGATATGTTGCCCGGTTTTGGCTTTGGCCTCTTTGATGGTGAAGGGAAATCCTTTCCCGGGGGTGATGCGCACCTCACGGGAAAGCTGATCGCCCGCACGCCCCACAAGATTCACCCTGCTCGGAGAAACCTCAACGTAGGCGGCGACTTTCCCGGTAACCACAAGATCCACCTGCGCTTGTTTGGGATCATTGGTGTACACCTTGAAATGCTTGGTCAGTGCCTGTCCGCCTCTGGCGGTTGTGCCGACCACCACACCGATTTTGTCCCTGCCGCCGGCAGGGATTTGCCCCGGATGGGAGGCTACGGAGCACCCTCAATCGGGTTGCACGCGCTGGATGATCAGGTCCGCTTGCCCCCGGTTCTCGACCACGAAGTCATGCCGGACCTCCTGCCCTTCCATAACCGATCCGAACTCGTGTCGCGTTTCGGGAAAAACGGCCCTGGGCTCATTGCCTTGCGCAGCGGCGTCGGCGCGCGCGAATCGGGCAGCTGCGCCGGAACCGATCAACAAAACGATCAGAACGGCCCCCAGGGCCGTATGCTTCCATTGGGTTTGCATGCAATCTCCTTTTCGAGCTTTGCAGAATCTACTTTGTATAGGTCGAAGGATGGGGGATGTCAAGGCGGGCGTTCGGTTCGGCGCGTCCGGCGCTCATTCCAAATCAACTTCCATTTTTCAATTGCAGCTCGCGCCTTGCGCTACATCAAAAACAGCGGATCCACATCAACGGTCACACTGGCGCCCTTGGTGCCGGGCGTGCCGTCCGGACCGAACAGCAGCAGCCGAACGAACTGGTGCAGCAGATCGGTGCGCGGGTGTTTGATCAGCAACTGCCATCTGTAGTGATCGGCAATGCGTTGCAAGGGGGCTTCGATCGGCCCCAGCAGGTCAAGTGCGGCAAAGGCGCGATGCTGCCGGATTTTCAGGCCCGCCGCGGCCATCCGGCGCGCGTAATCAGCCACCTGGGTTTTGTCCCGTCCACTGATGCGGATCTGCACCATGCGCGTGACCGGCGGGTATCCCAGTGCTTTGCGCAATTCTATCTCCTGACGGTAAAACATCTCGTAGTCCTGCTCACGGGCGGCCGTGATGCTGAAGTGGGTCGGATTGTAAGTCTGCAGGATTACGCGGCCCGGCATCCGGCCTCTGCCGGCGCGGCCGGCCACCTGCGCCAGGATTTGGAACGTGCGCTCCCCGGCCCTGAAATCGGGCAGGTTCAGGGACAGATCCGCACAAATGATGCCCACCAGGGTGATGTGGGGATAATCATGACCCTTGGCCACCATCTGCGTACCCACCAGAATATCGATCGTGCGGTCGCGCAGTTCTTTTAGAATTTTCAGCAAGGCCCCCTTGCGGCGGGTGGTGTCCCGATCCAGGCGGGCCAGGCGGGCATGCGGAAAAAGCTGCTGGACCTGGCTTTCCAGTTGTTCGGTGCCGATGCCCAGGCGTTTGATGCGCTTGGACCCGCATTTGCCGCAGGATGCCACGGCCGCACGGCTGAAACCGCAGTAATGGCACAAATAGGCATTGGTCTTCTGGTGATAGGTCAAGGAGATATCGCAACGCGCGCAGCGCAGCACCTGCCCGCAGGCGGCGCAGACCAGCACGTTGGAAAAGCCGCGGCGGTTCAGGAAAAGCAGCACCTGCTCTTTGCGCGCCAGGGTTTCCTGCATGGCTTCGATCAGGGCCGGCATGAAGTGGCGGCGGATGCCCCGTTCCTCACGCGCGGCCGTCAGGTCCTCGATGACGATGCGGGGCATCGCCCGCTGCTCCACCCGCTCGAACAAGCTGATTTTTTGAAATTTTCCGTTGAGGGCATTATAGGCCGATTGCAGCGACGGCGTGGCCGACCCCAGTATGGCCACCGCCCCGTGTTGTTGCGCGCGCACCACGGCCAGATCCCGCGCGTTATAGTGCAGCGCCCCTTCTTGTTTGTAGGAATCATCATGTTCCTCATCGACGATGATCAGGCCGATACGCTCAAAGGGCGCAAATATGGCCGAGCGGGCGCCGACGGCGATAGTGGCCTCGCAACGCAGGATACGCTGCCATTGATCCAGGCGCTCGCCGTCGGATAAGCCGCTGTGCAGCAGGGCCACGCATTGGCCGAAGCGTGCCCGAAAGGCCCGCTCAATTTGGGAGATCAGGGCGATTTCGGGCACCAGGACCAAAACCGAAAGCCCTTGCTGCAGCGCCTTATCGGCCATGTGCAGATATACTTCGGTTTTGCCGGATCCGGTGACCCCGGCCAGCAGAAAGGCGCGGTAGCCTCGGCCCAGTGCCGCGCTCATCGTGTCGAGGGCGGATTGCTGCTCGGCGCTCAACGTAGGCGGCCGGTCAGGCATGATGGGAGCCCCCAGCGGATCGCGATAAACGAGGCGCTGCTCCAGCACGACCTGGTTGTCGCGCGCCATGGCGCGCACCACGTCGGCGGCGGTCGGCACCAATGTTTTCAGTTCGTCCAGGCCGATCGGACCTTTATCTTTCAGAACCGCGAGGATGGTTTGGCGCACCGGCGATAAACGGCCCCCCGGGTCGAGCGGCGGTCCGGGCAGCACAAAACGGGTCGTTTTCGGTCGCGTTCGGCCGTCGATCAGCGCATCCTGACGCACCACCCATTGCTTTTGTTCCCAGGTTTTCAATGCGGTCTTAGGGAAGGAAGCCCCTGCCAGTCTTCGCAATTCAATCAAACGGCAGGGACCTTGCGCCAGACGCTGAAAAACGGCTTGTTGCGGCGGTGCAAGCGTCCGTGTCGCCAGCTCCTTTTGCCCGGTATCGCTGAGCGCGTAATAAGTCCGTTCGGTCGTATTGATCCCGGCCGGCAGACCGGTTTGCAGCACCTCCCCCAGGGGGTGGATGTAGTAATCGGCGATCCATTCAAAAAAGGCGATCATTGAAGGAGGAAAGATGGGCTGATCGTCCAGAACGGCGGCTATGGATTTGAGCGCCGCATCCGGCGGCCGGGCGGCGGTTTTGAGCACGTAAGCGGTCACGCGGCGCCGGCCGAAAGGCACCAGAACCCTGATGCCCGCGCCAATGGCCGGCAGCAGCGCGGGCGGTACCTGATAGGTGAAGGTGGCATAGACCGGCAGCGCCACGGCCACTTCGATCAAGTCGGCACGGGCGCCATTTTCGGAAGGATGCATTTGCCTCGAATCGCTATCGCAATCACAATTCAGCCTAAAGTTGCGCCTGAAAAGCACCGATCATTCCATAAGGCGCAATTCGGACCCTTTTGCGACGGGAGAGGGTCGGGTCAGGCGCTTGAGCATCAGGATGATGTTCGCACGGAAAAACATGCCGGAGGTTCGATCCGCCGGCCCACCGGTTTAATCGAAGATTGCAGCGGCCTGAAAGAACTGTTATGTTGAGCCATTACGGCGGCCTCCGACAGATTTTCCAGCCGTTTGGGACGCATGCGTGGCAATGCGTCAGGAAAGGAGAGTATATGCATAAATCAGGCAAATATTCCATTATTCTTTTGATGGTTGCAGCACTGGTCGTCGTCCCGACCGGGATCATGGCCGCTGGGCAAGTGGATTATAGAGATACCCAGATCGAAGCCGGAAGCATGGCCGCCGATGCCCTGGTCGCCCGTCCTTTAGGCGTCATAGCCACGCTGGCGGGATTCGGATTGTTTGTTATTTCGGCACCTTTCTCCCTGTTGGGCGGCAATGCCGGATCGGCCTGGAGTTCATTGGTGGTTGATCCGGCCAAATTCACTTTTACCCGGCCGCTGGGTGATTTCGATTAAACCGTCCGGCGACATCGTTCAGCCGTAAAAGGGGCGACCATATCCCCTCTTGCCTGCATACGCATCAGGATCGCGGACGCTCGGCCATGGGCACATAGTGGGTTTCGGTGGGGCCGATATAAATCTGCCGGGGCCGGCTGATGCGCCACTGCGGATCGTCCATGCTTTCTTTCCACTGGGCGATCCAGCCCGGCAACCGGCCGATGGCGAACATCACGGTAAACATATTGGTGGGAATGCCGATGGCCCGCAGCACGATGCCGCTGTAAAAGTCCACGTTGGGGTAGAGATTGTTTTCTCGGAAGAAGGCGTCGTTCATAGCCGTTTCCTCAAGTGCCTTGGCGATATCCAGCAACGGGTCGTTTATTTGCAGCTTTTTCAGCAGATCATCGCACATCCTTTTCATGATTTTGGCCCGCGGGTCATAAGTCTTGTACACCCGATGACCAAAACCCATCAGCCGGAAGGGGTCGGCTTTGTCCTTGGCCCTCTCGATGGCCTTGCGATAATCGCCGTCCATACGATGAATTTCACTGAGCATCTCGATCACGGCCTGATTGGCGCCGCCGTGCAGCGGACCCCACAGGGCCGACATTCCCGCGGAAATGGCGGCGTACAAGTTGACCCTGCCGCTGCCCACCACGCGAACGGCCGTGGTAGAACAGTTCTGTTCATGATCGGCGTGTAAAATCCAAAAAACCTCCAGCGCGCGCACCACCTCCCTGACAAACTCATAGGGTTTGACCGGGGTGTTGAACATCATGTTGAGAAAATTCTCGGAATAGGCCAGGTCGGGGCGCGGATAGACCACCGTATGACCGCGGGAGATTTTATAGGACATGGCCGCCATGGTGCGAACCTTGGCCAGCAGCCGGGTCACGGTAAAGTTGATCTCCTCTTCGGTGGCCTGCAACTCCGGATAGAAACTGCGCAAGGCATTGACCATCGATGAAAGAATGCCCATGGGGTGGGAGGCCCTGGGAAAGTTCTGGTAAAAGGTCTTCATGTCCTCATGCACCAGTGAATGGTCATTGAGCATGATGGAGAATCTGCGCAACTCATCTTCGCTGGGCAGTCTTCCATTGATCAGCAGATAGGCGGTTTCCTTGAAGGTCGAGTTCTCGGCCAGCTCCTCCACCGGAATCCCGCGATACCTCAAGATTCCTTTTTCTCCATCCATGTAGGTAATGCTGCTGAGGCATGCGCCGGTGTTGGCAAAGCCCGGATCAAGGGTGATAAAACCGGTGTCGGTGCGCAAACGCAGGATATCGATGCCGCGTTCGTTTTCAGTCCCCACGATCACCGGCAATCGATAGGATTTTCCCTGGTAGGTCAATGTCACATGATCATCCATAACATCCTCGCTTTTCTTAAAGCATCTCCGGTACGGCCGGCTCGGCTTCCCGCAAGGCCCTCTTGGGGGTTGGTGATCGATCTTGTGGAAAGCAGGCGAGTTATATACAGAAAGCCAAACATGGGTCAAGGCGGCGCCAATTCCGGGCATTTCCCGAGGGAGGATTCGCAGATCCATCCAATGAGCGCGGTTGCCGCAATTTCCATCGAAGCGGAAATGGAATTGAAGGGGTGTTAAGTTTCCGAGATTGAACGCAATCGTACTCTGCACGTACGCTGCGCCCCGTTCGAACCCGGATGCCCACCCTTTTGTTTCCATCCGTATACGAGTCCGACCGGCCGGCAAGTTCGTTCGATTCCGGCTCGGGCTCCCGCCGGAATGCCCAGGCTGTGTTGAACATTCCCGCGTCGTTCTTATCTATAACCTTATTGACCTTTACGATGATGGAGGTGTCATGGGCTTCAGGGAAAATCTGCTTCAAAAAGTGCACATCGACAGGCTGGCCGACCAGGTTCTTCGCTCATTGAGGCCCGCCGATCCGCCCCAGCGCATCGATCGGGCCGCCATGCAGGACCTGCTGGACCTCGGCGACTACGAGCACCGTCATGAGCGCGATCTGGATTTATACTTCCGCATCACAGACGGAGGCGGCAAACAACTCATCGTCGTGCTGGATAACGAACTCAAGCTGTATCATACCACGGTCGAAGACGTGGTGCTGCGCAAAAGCCCCACGGTCAAGGAGATGGTCAGCATCCGCAATGCCATCAAGATCCTCAACGACAAGGATGTGGTGGTCAGCAGTAAAAGCGATACTTTGCGGCGGCTGCAAACGGAATTGATCGATGCGCTGGATCTGTCGTATACACCCGCTGACATCGAGGCCTTCGAGGCGGACGGCCGGCAGGCATTGCAGAACGGATACGCCGACGGAGTCACGGAAGTGCTCACCCTTTTAGCCGAAGTGCTCGGATACGCCAAAGCGCCCAAGGCCTTTCAGATACCCCACCACCATGTTTGGGGTGCAATGGTCAAAAACGAGGGGATCGAGATTCAAATGGGTCCCATCGTATTGTTCAGCCTGGTGCATCTTACGCTCAGGATGGTGAAGCAACCGATCAGCACGCTGGATAAAGCGGCCCTGACCCGCTTTCAGCAGGTGATCAGAGGGGAGGCCCAAGCCGATCTCGAAGGGCCGGCGGTATTCACTGCGCTCAAAGAACAGGTTTTGGCCCAAAAGCCGCGGATAATAAACCCCAAGGCAGAGTGAAAGCGCCACAAAATAGATCAAAAAAGAAAGTATTTCCATTGCTTTAGCGAAGCGTTCCGTGCTAAAGATGCCCGCTTGCGGCCGGAATGCGGCACGGTTTTGTCTTGGTTCGATTAAGACATCGCCGGCCGGCAGCCGGCACACCGATGACGAAACAGCCAACCGATCAAAGGGCATGCGACGAGCAATAGAACGGTTTGCGGTACTCTCCCCGGAATGCTGGGGGGATACCGGTCCACCCCGACCGGGAAGGTCCTCTGGCGCCGGTGAGGGTCACTTCATCCCCAACCCTTGCCTTCCGGATCTAGGCCCGCTCCCGCTTGCGGTCCCAGCCTTTTCTCTCCTTTTCCGAATCCACCCTGAAGCCTACCCCTGTGCGTACGTTTGCAGGAAGCTTATCCGATGGTTTGCACCGGCGCGGGTGCCGCAACCGGGAAGCTTCTCACAAACGGGCGGGCGGTGGTGGTCCAAACCGGGAGGCCGATTATGGAGTCTTTAAAAGCATTGTTTGTGGATGATGAAATCGAATACCTGCAAACGGCTATCAAGCGCCTGAGAAAACGCGGCATCGATGCGACCGGCGTCTCAGGCGGAGCTGAAGCCCTGGCGGTGCTTGCATCCCAATCGGTGGACGTCGTGGTTATGGATGTGCGCATGCCGGGCATGGACGGCATTGAGGCCTTGCGCGAAATCAAACGCCGTCACCCCCTGGTGGAGGTGATCATGCTCACCGGACATGCCAGTATGGAGGTGGCCATCCAGGGTATGGAGATGGGCGCATTTGATTACCTGATGAAACCGATCGACATCGATGAATTGATTTACAAGATGCAGGATGCGCTTCAGAAAAGGCAACTGCATTTCCAAAAGATTCAACGCAAGGAAGATAAGGGAGACGGGGCGTGATGAAATTCTTCGAACAATGGGGTCAGTTCATGATGAAGGGGGCCCGCGCCTACGGCCGGTGGGAAATCGATAATGCCGGGATCATTCTGGGCGACCGCAGGCGCTGGATCGTTCTGGGGCTCATGTTGCTGCCGGTCATTCTGGGCGGTTTCGTTTTTGCGGATGAGATCGGCAACGCCCTGCCGGATGTTTTGGGCGGCAAGAAAGCCTACAGCCCTGCGTTTTACTCCAACTTCATTTTTGTCGCCTCGATTCTCATCGGCATAGGCGCCGGCCTGATCACCGGGGCGATCGGCGCGGGCGGCGGATTTATCATCGCTCCGGCTTTGATGAGCGCCGGCATTAAAGGCATTCTGGCGGTGGGCACCGATCTGTTCCATATTTTTGCCAAGGCCATCATGGGCAGCGTCATCCATCGCAAGCTGGGCAATGTGTCGGTGCCGCTGGCGGCGGTCTTTCTGATCGGCGCCATGCTCGGCGCCACGGGCGGCGGATTGGTCAACCGCCTGCTGTATGAGAAAAATCCGGTGCTCAGCGACGCCTTTATCACCACCATATACGTATTGATGCTCGGTTTTCTGGGCGCTTACGCGCTGCTCGATTATCTTCGCTCACGCAAGACGATTGCAGGCGAAGTCGAAAGCGAAGGCCATGGTCACAGCGGCAATGCGGAAGGGACCGATATGGGCGGATTGCCGCGCAAGCTTCAGTCGATCAATGTGCCTCCCATGATTCGATTCGATCACGCGCTGACCCCCGGCGGCCGCGCCATTTCATGGCTGTTCCTGGTGCTCTCGGGCGCCCTGGTGGGCCTGGCGGCCGGCATCATGGGGGTGGGCGGCGGTTTTCTGACCTTCCCCATTTTTGTCTACATGCTGGGGGTCTCTTCCATGACCACGGTGGGGACCGATATCTTCCAGATCATCTTTACCGCCGGTTATGCCGCCATCACCCAGTATGCGGTTTACGGATTTATTTTCTATACCCTGGCCATGGGAATGTTGCTGGGCAGCCTGATCGGCATCCAGATAGGCGCCATGGTCACCAAGGTGGTGCCGGGCATTACGATCCGCGGCTTTTACGCCATGGCCGTGCTGGCAGGTTTCGTCAACCGCTTCTTTGCGCTGCCCTCCAAGCTGGCCGCCATGGAGTTGATTCCGCTTTCGCCGGCCGCGGGGGCCGTGCTCAATAAAATCGGTATTTGGGCTTTTTTTATCGTCATCGGCATTTTTGCCGTGTGGGTCATCGGCACTTTCATCAAAAACATCGCCGTGCTTAAAGGGGAGGAGGACCACTATGATCGCCGATAAAAAGACTTTCAGTCTCGGCCTGATTCTGCTCGTCACCTTCAGCGCCGTGCTGGTGGCCATCTTCATGCCCCTGATGCATGGTCAAAACGGTTTGCAGTATTTGGATCATCTTTATAATTCCATTTCCAAGGGATCGGCCAACTACATTCCCAAAGCAGCTCGCGCGGTCGAATCGGTGGCCGGGCAGCAGATTGAGGTGACCCTGCACATGGCGTCGCCCCAACAGGCCGAGCAAACGGCCAGGCTCTTCAGTACCGGTGGTGCGCAGGTCAGCGCCGCCGATGCCGCTCTCAAGGTTTCCGGAGATCTGGGTCCGATCCTTTCCAACAGCCTGGAGGATGCCGGATTCATGTACGCCAACAACGCCGCGGCGGTGCAAACAAAATACGGTTACGAGGCGCGCCGCGTTTTGTACAATTGGTGGTTGGCCTGCACGGCCATGGAAGAAGCTTTGAACAAGCAGGAAAACTTCAAACAGGCGGCGCTTGTGCATACCGTCATCACCAAAGCCCTTGAGCCCGCTTATAACTACTACGGCATTGAGCCCCAAAACATCAGGGAACGCCTCGGAGTTGTGATTTTCTCCCTGATTTTCTACGTAGTTTACACCCTGTGGTACGGCTTCGGCATCATGTATCTGTTCGAGGGCTGGGGGATGCGCCTGGAGCATTGATGGAACGTTTGCGCGCTTTATACAGCAGATTTCGCAATCGCGCCCGCCAGCAGCCGACCAAGGCTGAAGCCGAAGCCTTGCGGATTGCTTTTAAAGAGCGCTACCATCAATTCAAGCTGATTCTCAGCGCCAACAACAAAGCACTCGATCTCATGGCTGAAATTGAACGCGCCTTGCAGGGGACCACGCCGTTCGGCATGCAATTTGTCCGCTCGCGGTGCACGCGGATCTCCACCAGCGTGTTTCAGATCGTCCAGCATATCAACGCCCTGGCGCCCGGAAAATATGCGGTCCTGTTCCAGGTGTTCAAGCAAGTCCAAAAACGGATCAATCCATTCGTCCACCTTCCGGCTCCGGATACAAAAGGTCCTTTGGTCATGCCCCTTGCAACGGTCGACAAGACCAGCGCCGATCTGGTTGGCCCCAAACTGGCCAACCTGGCCGAACTGGCCGCGCAGCTGGGGCTGCGCATTCCGGACGGATTTGTCATCACCTCCAGCGGTTTTGAAAGTTTCATGGGTGCCGGTGATCTTCAAGCCGAAATCAACCGGCGCATTCAATCCGCCGAGATCGAACGCAGCGATCAAATGTTTGCCCTGAGCGCGGCCATCCAAAACGTGGTCATCCAATCGGCCGTACCGCAGATCCTAGAAGAAAAAATCATGGCCGAGCTGCAGCGCATGGAAGCGGCGGCGGGCAAGCCGCTCCGGCTGGCGGTGCGCAGCAGCGCCTTGGGAGAAGATCTGGCCGGAACCTCCTTTGCGGGCCAGTATCGCTCGGTGCTTAACGTGGGCAAAGAGGCGCTGACGGCAGCCTACAAAGAGGTGGTGGCCAGCGCGTACGGCTTGACCGCGATGACCTACCGCCGCAACCGCGGAATCCCCGATGAGGATGTGGTGATGTGCGTCGGCTGCCTGCAAATGGCCGATGCCACCGCCGGCGGCGTGCTGTATACCCGCAATCCCATGGATATCCGTGATGAAACCATGCTCATCCACGCCAATTGGGGCTTGCCCAAATCGGTTGTGGACGGGACCACCGATACGGACCGCTTTGTCATCCGCCGTGACCGGCCGCCGCACATCCAAACCAAGCAGATCCCCCGCAAAGCCCAGCAATATGTGTGCTACCCGGAAGAAGGCGTTTGCCGGATGGCCCTGACCGGCTCCCAATCCGAGCACCCCTGCCTGAGCGATGCGCAGGCCCTGGCCCTGGCGCAATTGGGCCTGCGCATCGAAACCTTTTATGGTGTCCCTCAGGATATCGAATGGGTATTGGACGACCAGGGTCAATTTATCATTTTGCAGTGCCGTCCATTGCAGCAATTTGAACCACCGGCCGTGGCTCCTCCCGATTCGCGCCGCCCCGCATGCCTGTCCGGCGGGCAAACCGCCAGCCCGGGTGTGGGGTCCGGAAACGTTTTCATCGTGACCAAGGCGGCCGACGCTCTCCAGTTTCCCGAGGGCGCGGTACTTGTCACCACACAGGCCCTGCCGCGCTGGGCCGCCCTATTGGACCGCGCCGCCGCCGTGATCACCGAACAGGGCAGTCCGGCCGGCCATTTGGCCAATGTGGCCCGTGAATTTTCCGTACCGGCCCTTGTTGGAATGGCCGGGGCCACCACGGCGCTGCGCATGGGGCAGTGTGTGACGGTGGATGCCGGCGGCCGCAAAATTTACGACGGCCGCATCGAGGCGTTGCTGGCGCATGCCGATCAGCCGCGCAACTTGATGGCCGGCAGCCGGGTCTGGCAACTGCTGGAGGGAGCCGCCGGGCATATTGTGCCCTTGCACCTGCTCAATCCCGAGGGGCCGGAATTCAAAGCCGAGCGCTGCCGCACGTTTCACGATATCACGCGCTATTGCCATGAGAAAGCGGTTGCCGAAATGTTTCGTTTCGGCAAGGATCACTACTTTCCGGAGCGCTCAAGCAAGCAATTGCGTGCTCAAATTCCCATGCAATGGTGGGTTTTGAATCTGGATGACGGTTTTCAGACCGAAGTGGAGGGCCCTTTTGTTGAATTGGACAACATTCTGTCGATTCCCATGCTGGCCTTGTGGTCCGGCATCACCGCCTTTCCCTGGCAGGGTCCACCGCCAATGGATGGAAAGGGATTCATTTCGGTCATGTTCCAAGCCACCGCTAATCAGGCCTTGCTGCCTACGGTCCGCTCCAGCATGGCCAACCGTAATTACTTCATGATTTCCAGGAACTATTGCAGCCTGCAATCGCGGTTGGGATTTCACTTTTCCATCGTCGAAACCCTTGTGGGGGATCGCACCGGCGAAAACTATATCAATTTTCATTTTAAAGGCGGCGGCGCCGATTTCTCCCGCAGGCTCAAAAGGGTTCTATTTATCAAAGAGATACTGGAACCATGCGGTTTCCACATCCGCATCCAGCAAGACGCCCTGAATGCGCGCGCCGAACAGAGTGACCGCAATACCATGGTCCGGCTTCTGAAAGTGTTGGGCTACATCCTGATTCATACGCGCCAGCTGGACATGATCATGGCCAACACGGCCCTCTTGAATCGTTACCGGAACAAAATCCGTTCTGATATCGACACCTTTTTGAACCCCGGCGCGGCCCGGCAAAAACCGGCTGGGGCGCCGTCTTAACGAAATGAAACCAAGTTGCCTGTTTGCCATAATGGTCGAAATAGTCTACTTAAATTGAGCAGCCATCGGGTTCGATGCGGACGCACGGCAGATCGTCGCCTCCGGGAAAGCGCCACGATGATCTCAGGCCGCAGCAGGAGACCGAAATGAAGCGCAAAATACCCCTACGCACCCGACTCTTTCTCGTCATGAGCGCCCTGGTGGGCATCACGGTGATGGGTGGTTTGGTCATGATCTGGTACACCCACCGCATAGAAGGGGTGTTGAACACGATTATCGAAAAGGATATCGCCGCTTATCAAGCGGCCGAAACGCTGCAGGTGGCCTTGATCAATCAAAAGGGATTTGTCACCTATTACTTCCAGGACGGCAATCCTGACTGGCTGCGGCAATTGGGAGAATACCGCCAAATCTTCCGCATGCGCCTGCTGGAGGCTTACAGCATTGCGGAAAATCCCCATCAGCGGGAAACCCTGGCGCGCATTGAAAAAGAGTATGAACATTATACCGCGACCAAAGACAAGGTCATAGGCTATTATAAATCCGGTTTGCGCCAGGAGGGGGCCATTTTGCACCAGAGCGCACGCGAACACTTTTATTCGCTCATAGAATTATGCGAAAATTATAAAAAGTTTCACACCCAGGGCATCATGGCGGCCAAGCAGGAGACCCTCGTGCAAGCCGTCCGGTTGCGCATCATCGCCGTCAGCGCCATGATCGGCAGCATCGGGCTGGCGGTCGTCTTATCCGCCATTTTGATCGGCCAGATTTTACAGCCGGTCAACCGCATGTTCGAGGCTGCCAGCCGCAGCGGCGCCATAGAATATCCCAACAACGTGGTGGCGGCATTGAGCCAAAAAGTCCACGGCCTGATCGAAGATATGGATCAGACCCATCTTGAGCTGGCCCGCAGCCGCGAAAGCCTGCTGCAAGCCGAAAAACTGGCCATGGTCGGCAAACTGGCGGCCGGCATGGCCCACAGCATCCGCAATCCCTTTACTTCGGTAAAAATGAGGCTTTTTTCGCTGAACCGTTCACTGGAGCTCAACGACGAGCAAAAGGAAGATTTTCAAGTCATTTCCGAAGAGATCCGGCATATCGATACGATCGTGCAAAACTTCCTCGAATTTTCGCGCCCGCCTAAACTCAAAATGCAGGTTCTCAGCCCTTCCAGCGTGGTGGACATGGCTGTGCAACTGCTGCAGCATCGTCTCAAATCCTACGATGTGGCCGTAACGGTTGAACGCGGCCAAACGCTGCCCGAAGTGTCGGTCGATCCGGAGCAGCTCAAAGAAGTCCTGGTGAACTTGATCATCAACGCCTGCGAAGCCATGGTGAACGGGGGCCAAATCAACATAACCGAAAGAACCGCGACCGACGACCAAGGCAAGCCGATGATCGAGCTGCAGGTGACGGACACCGGACCGGGCATTCCGGAAAACCTGACCGGCAAGGTTTTTCAACCTTTTTTTACGACCAAGGAAGAGGGCACCGGCCTGGGATTGAGCATCGTCGAGCGCATCATTCACGAGCATGGCGGCAAGATCCGCTTGGAACCCAATAAAGGGTTGGGCGCCAAATTCATCATTACCCTGCCGGTGCTGGAATTTGAAAGAACGGCCGATTGCAAACCTGCCGCGGGGAGGAAGAACATAGCCAGGCCCCTCGCAGAGCGCTCACAGGGGCCGCAAGAAAAACCATCTTCGAAGGAGTAAGCGGTGGCAACGATTCTGATCATTGACGACGACGATCAACTGCGCAAGAGTTTCACCAGGCTGCTGACCGAAGAAGGTTATGCGGTCCAAAGCGCCGCCTCGGGCGAAGCGGGTCTGCGCATTGTGCGGGAAAAATTGCCTGATCTGGTGATCTTGGATGTCCGTCTGCCCGGCATGAGCGGGCTGGACACCTTTCAGGCCATTCATGCCATCGAGCACCGGTTGCCGGTCATCATCATGACCGCTTACGGCACCACGGAAACCGCCATCAAAGCCACCAAGCTGGGTGCGTTCGATTATGTCCTTAAACCGTTCGACATTCCGGATATGTTAAATACCCTCAAGCAAGCCCTGGAGGCCGGCAGGTTCATGCGATCCACCGTGGCCGTGGACGGCAGGCCCGGGGAAACCACCCATGAGGCCATCATCGGGCGCGGGTCGGCCATGCAAAAAGTCTACAAGGCCATCGGACGTGTAGCGGCCACCGATGCCACGGTTCTTATCCGCGGCGAATCGGGCACCGGCAAAGAACTGGCCGCGCGGGCCATTTACCAGCACAGCCTGCGCGCCAACCGTCCTTTTTTGGTCATCAATTGCGTGGCCATCCCGGATACCCTGCTCGAAAGCGAGTTGTTCGGTTATGAAAAGGGGGCCTTTACGGGCGCCAGTCACCGCCGGGTAGGAAAGATCGAACAGGCCTCGGGGGGCACCATTTTTCTGGATGAGATCGGTGACATGCCTCTCAATCTGCAGTCCAAAATGCTGCGCCTGCTTCAGGAAAAGAGCATCGAGCGCCTGGGCGGCCGCGAGACCATTCCAGTGGATGTACGGATCATAGCCGCCACCAACCGCGATCTGGAAAACCTGATCACCCAGGGCCAATTCCGCGAGGACCTTTACTACCGGCTGAAGGTGATCACTATCTGGCTGCCGCCGTTGAGCCAACGCACGGAAGATATTTCCCTGCTCAGTGAATATTTTTTGACCCGCTTCTCTCAAGAACTGGGGATCGACAACCCCGGCTTGACCAAAGAGGCCATCAGCGCCCTTGCGCAACGGGGCTGGCCCGGTAATGTGCGCGAGCTGGCCAACACCCTGCAAAAAGCATTGATTTTCAATCGCGGCACCCCCATCAGCATGGCCGATATCGCCCAGGCTGCGGGGCAAGATTCCGAACAGGCTCAAAAAAGCGCCGCCTCGGCGGAAGAAGCGATCCGGCTCTGGGCGCGTCGGGAGATTTTGGGGCAAACCGAAGGCAATGTGTTCGAGGCATGCATGGACCATTTCGCCAGCCTTCTCATCACCGAAGCGCTCAACGTGACCGACGGCAATCGTTCGCGGGCCGCAAAACTCCTTGGGCTTTCGCGGCCGACCCTGCATTCCAAGATAGAAAAATACAACCTCAAGATTCAAACCTCGGTGAAGACAAATGCCTGGCCGGCATCGTAGCCGATGACGCCCCAAGTCTGCCCGGCCTGCTTTGCCCTTGGATTGGCCAATTGACAGGCTGTAAAGAACTTCGACAGCTTTGCGGTTGCGGCGGACCGGCGGTTCCGGCGATACAAGTTGATTTTTGATCATATTCAGTATTTTCCCCAGGCGCAGACATTGGCATATCCTTTGCTCATCCATATGGTGCGCGCAATTGGCTGATAACCGGATTACAAACAAATCACTTAGTTGCCCACACCCTTGAAGGCACACCAAAGGAGCACTTTATGCCCAACATCAACACAATCATGGTGGCGATTGATTTTTCAAAATACAGCCTGCCGACCGCCCAGTATGCCACGGAACTGGCGCGTGATCTGGGCGCGGACCTGATCTTCGTGAATGTGATCAACCAACGCGACATCGATGCGGTTCAAACCATTATGGCTTCGTACGCCAATTTTCAGGCTGATCAATTCATCAGTGAAAAGCTGCGCGAACGACATGCCGCGTTGGAGGATCTGATGCGCAAGTGCCATGCCGATCCGTCCGCGCGCGGCGTGGTGCGCATCGGCGTGCCCTATCAGAAATTGCTGGAAGTGATCGATGAAGAAACGCCCGATCTGCTCGTCATGGCAACCAAGGGGCGTTCGGACCTGGCCGATGTGGTCATGGGCTCCTGCGCCCGAAGCATGTACCGCCGCAGTCCTATTCCACTGCTGAGCATTCGCGGCGACAAGTTCTTTAACCAATGATCGGCCGGAGCCGTTTTCCTGGACACCGTTGGACGCCAGCAACGGCGGTCCTCGAAAGCAGACCGATTTCCATCGGCATTTATCAAAAATCACCTTCACCTATCAAGGAGTACGACTATGCTGGTCAAATATTGGATGAGTCGAGATGTCGTCACCGTCTCGCCCGAAGATTCCATGAAATGCGCCATGGATCTGATTAAAAGGAATCAGATCCGGCAATTGCTCGTGATGGCAAAGGACGGACAGTTAAAAGGTATGCTCAGCGACGGCGACCTGAAACGTGCATCCGCGTCGGACGCGACCACCCTGGACATACATGAGCTCATTTACCTGCTGGATAAAGTCAAAGTGGCCGACATCATGAGCCAGCCGGTCATAACGGTGCCGATCGACTATACAATTGAAGAAGCCGCCGAAATGCTGCAAAAGCATAAGATCTCAAGCATGCCCGTCCTGGCCGCCGACGGCAGCGTGCGCGGGATCATCACCCGCAGCGACCTTTTTCGCGCCCTGGTTTCGCTGACCGGCCTGCATGACCGCGGATTGCACATCGCCCTGATGCTGGAGGACCGTCCCGGATCGATCATGGAGGTCGCCAACCTGGTGCGTCAGATCGGCGGCAAAATGGCCAGCATTCTGACTTCCTACAATCGTTGCCCCGAGGGATACCGCCGGGTCTATCTGCGCATTTACAACATCGATCGCAGCAGGATCGACACCCTCCTGGACCAGATCGTCGGCACAGCCAAATTGCTGTACATGGTGGACCATCGTGAGAACCGGCGCGAGATTTTCAGCGAGTAGCAGGCGCTTCCCGCTCAACGCAAGGGCTCCGCAGTTGGGAAAGAATGCACTATGGAAACACAGATCGTTCTAAAAGCTCCGGGCGCCGATCTGGAGGCACGCCTGAGGACCACATCGAAGATCAATGCGGTGGTCATTACCCATCCCCATCCGTTGTATGGAGGCGACATGAACAATTCGGTGGTCTCGATTGTGGCCGATGCGTATGCTCAGGAAGGTTGGTCGGTTCTGCGCTTCAATTTCCGTGGCACCGGGGCAAGCAAAGGCCATCATGAAGACGGCATCGGGGAGCAAAAGGACGTACGGGCGGCAATCGACTATCTGACGGCCGGCGGCTACCGGCAAATCGACCTGGCGGGGTATTCTTTCGGTGCCTGGGTTTTGGCGGTATGGGCCAGAAACAACGCGGCCCATCCGCATCGCATTTTCATGGTCGCACCGCCGGTCGCGTTTGTCGATTTCGATCAGCGGGCGGCAATCCCCGGGCTTCGGCATGTCATTACCGGCAGTCTCGATGATCTGGCTCCGCCTGGCCGGATCCAATCCGCCCTGCCCCAGTGGCATCAGGACGCAAAGTTATGCGTTATCCAGGGCGCGGATCACTCCTTCTGGGGCCATTTTCAAACCTTGCGCCAAACCATGGCAAAGATCATCGTCGCGCCATGATATCCCCTGTAAAATCAGGCCGATTCAGCTTCTTTGTCTACAAACGCCGCCTTTCATCCATTGAGCCACCTGCCATCCTGGGCTGTTTTAACTCGGCCGTCGCGGGTTCGCGGGCCGAGTTCTTTCGCAAAGCCAATACCCCTCCAAGCAAGGGCGAAGTCACGAAATCAGCGCTGCCGCCGTTCGTTTGACTTTTCAAAGCACCGGTATGATTTTCAAACTCTGCAGGGAGGGGACTTATGCTTGCTTTGACAAACAAACGGCATTGGCTCGGCCGCCTGGAATGGCATTGCACCGCTTTGGTTGTTTTTCTGACTTTCGCCGTCATGGCCGGATGCGCCGCCGGTCCGTACGGGCGGTTGCAGCGCGACCCCGATGTGACCCGCATGTTCGACACCAACACCGTTCCAAACGGATACCACTATTACACCACTGGACGGACCCACCTGCCCTATGCCATCATCGGCATAGATCCGCGGTACCGCTTCGCATCTGATGATTGGCACGCCATCGAACCCAACACCCAAGATTTTGCCCAGAGGGTCGCTTTCATCTGGCGGCCGGATGTCTGGGACCGCCTGGAAACCGCAAAGGGCGCCTGGATAACCGATTCGCAAGGCAACAAGGTGGGGCTCTGGTATTCGATGTACCCCTACACCACCATCATCGTGGGACCCGACCGTCGCGTCGAGGTCTATTCACCATTTTGGCCAGATGAATAGCGCCTATTTTTGACAAGAGCACGCCTGCACGAATGAGCAGATGGGCCTGCGGGAAACTTTCCGAGCGGTCATGAACGAGGCGGCTGGGCCTCATCCCATTTTCCGGCGGGCGCCCTATCCTTGCCGGAACTTGACAAGCGCCTGAAACAATGATCTTTGGAACTACAGTTGCCTGATCGAATCCCAAAATCCTATACCGCTGCAAAGGAATGGTGATGGCCCGTTTGATACTCACGATCAACAACAAAGTCATCAGCAGTCATAAAGTTACACCGGAACAGCCATTGACCATCGGCCGTCATCCCGACAATCACATCTGCATCGACCACCTCTCCGTCTCGGCCCATCACGCCGCCGTGCGTTTGGAAGACCGGAAATTGACCATAACCGACCTGGGCAGCAGCAACGGCACGTTCGTCAACCACGAGCAGGTCTCTGAAGGTCAACTGGCGCATCAGGATTGGATCACCATCGGCAAGCACATCTGTATTGTCGATCTTTACGACTCGCTGTCGCTGGAAGCCACGCAAAATGAACTCACGGCGCGATCGTCGGGCCGCCTGAACGCCGATCAGACGATGATCTTGAATCGGGACGAAGTTCAAGCGGGATGGTTGGGCTTCGACTACTTGTCTTTTCTGAGCGCGGGCCGGGAAGATCATGAACTGGCCGACAGGACGGTGGCCATCGGAAAGAACAAGGATGCCCAAATCAGGATCGGCGGTTTATGGTCCATTTTGGCCGGCGCGCCGAGTGCCACCATAACCAAGATTCATGATGACTACATCCTGGAACATGTGGGCGGCCTGCTCAAGCCCAGAGTCAATGGAACGGCGATACGAGGGGCGACCAAGCTGAGTCATCAAGACATCATTAAGATCGGACCTGTGGAAGTGCAAATTCGTTGCGTTCGGCGTCCTTCCAAATAAACTGTTCTTTCCGGTCACCCTGACGGAGGTTTGCCCCCATGCCCTTCAGGGGCGGCGGCGGCATGGCCGGTCGGAATCTGCGGCTGTAAGCGTTGCGTCCGGAGCGGCGCATGGAAATAATGGACGCACGGGATTCCCAAAAAACCGCGCTGTGGCAGTTTGGAGAACTAACCTTGACCACCACCACGATCTTCATTATCCGCGCACTCTTAGGTGTCTTTTTCGGCATCCTTTTGACACGGTTTTTTTACCCCGAGGCGTCGATTGCTTTCATCATCGGCCTGAGCGCCGTTCTGGTGGCATTATCCTACCTCAGCACCTATTTCAGGCGTCCCCGAAAATAACCGCCCGACAGGACCGGCAAAGAATGAACCCCATCAGCAGGATCGCACGGACTTTAAAACCTGGTTCATCCGGGGATCACATGATTAGAGGAGCCCTTTCACCGTGAAGCAAATCATATTGGGAACCGCCGGACACATTGATCACGGAAAAACCAGCCTGATCAAAGCGCTCACCGGCATCAACACCGACCGCCTCAAAGAGGAGCAATTGCGCGGCATCACCATCGAGCTGGGGTTTGCGCATCTGGATCTTCCCAGCGGCCAGCGGCTGGGGATTGTTGATGTGCCCGGCCATGAAAAGTTCGTCAAGCACATGGTGGCCGGCGCCACCGGAATCGATCTGGTGGCACTGGTGATCGCGGCCGACGAGGGCATTATGCCGCAAACCCGCGAACACATGGAAATCTGCGCGTTGCTGGGCATTCGCTACGGAGTGGTGGTGCTGACCAAGATCGATATGGTGGAAGACGAATGGCTGGGCATGGTGCAGGAAGAGATCGAAGAATTCACGCGCGGCACCTTCCTTGAAAATGCACCCGTTCTGCCGGTTTCTGCCATGACGGGCCAGGGCCTGGACGAATTCGTCCGCACCTTGGACCGGATCATCGCCGACATTCCGGCCCGCTCGCCCGCCGGACTGTTCCGCTTGCCCGTGGACAGGGTCTTCACGATGAAGGGGTTCGGCACAGTGATTACGGGCACCCTTATTTCCGGCAGGGTCGGCGTGGGCGACCGGGTGATGCTCTATCCTTCGGGAATCACCTCCAAGGTCAGGGGCCTGCAAGTTCACAACCTCAGCGTTGAAACAGCCGCTGCGGGCATGCGGACCGCCATCAATTTTCAGGGCCTCGATAAGAATGATGTGCAGCGCGGGGACGTGATAGCGATGCCCGGGACCCTGGTGCCCAGTTATATGCTCGATGTCCATTTGCATTACCTGTCGAGCAATTTGAAAGCGCTCAAGAACCGCGCACGCGTTCGCTTCCATGCCGGTACCAATGAAATAACGGGAGTCATCATCCTGCTGGACAGGCAGGAACTGGTTCCCGGGGAAAACGCCAAAACGCAAGTCCGCCTGGATACGCCGGTGACCCTGGTCAAGGACGACCGGTTCGTGCTGCGCAGCTATTCACCGGTGCGGACCGTGGGCGGCGGGCAGGTGCTCAATCCCATTCCCCCTAAACACAAAAGCAACAAACCGGGGTTGATCGGCCGGCTAGACGCCCTGGCCGAAGCGGCGCCCGAGCTGATCGTGGCCCAGCACATCCAGGAGGCCGGATTCGGCGCCTGCTCATTCAACGATCTTCTGATCATGACCAACCTGCCTGAAAAGCAATTGGATCGTCTTCTGCAAACCATGATGTCTCAAAGAACGGCCATCCAGATCGACAGAGAGAAAAAACGCTTCGTTCATCAAATCACGTTTGAGGATCTGCAGAAGGCCGTCCGATCGCAATTGACCGACTACCACCGCAAGCATCCGTTAAAACCCGGCATGCCCAAGGAAGAACTCAAATCAAAACTGCCCACAGGGGTCGATAGTAAACTGTTCATGCTGGTGATGCAGCAAATGGCCAAGGCCGAATCGATCACGGTGGAAGAAGACATCGTGCGCCTGGCCGCCCATCGCGTGGCCTTGGGCGTGGATCAACATGCTTTGCGCGGAAAAATCTTGTCAGCCTATGAGACGGGAGGCCTGACCCCTCCTTACTTCAAAGATCTTTGCCGTGAGCTGGACACCCCCTTGGATCAGGCCCGCCAAGTGCTTTCGCTTCTTCTGGATGAGGGACTCATCATCAAAGTCAAGGAAGATCTTTTTTATCATCACCGGCCGATAGAAGAATTAAAGCAGAAGCTGGTTGATTTTCTTGTCACGCATGAGGAGATCTCCACCCCCCAGTTCAAGGATATGACTGGAGCTTCGCGCAAATATGTGATACCCTTGATCGAGTATTTTGATGGCACCCAATTGACCATTCGCGTGGGCGATTTGCGCAAATTGCGCAAGCGCCCGGCGTAATGGCCGCAACCGGTAAAAGGATCTTGCCTGTTCAAGTGAGCTGAAATCGCATGGGGGGATGCTGCTTTATGCAGGCCTGGTTGGGCCGTGATGGCTCTTACCGTAAACCTCTGTGTAATGATTGAGGATTGAGCGCCTTGCCGCGGTGCAGAAGTGGCGGCAGTTTCGTCCCCCTGTTCATCCGAGTTGGAGATAGACCATGAACGACCATCCCAGCAACAAACAAAACGAACCTCAAGGCAAGGGCTTTGCGGCTTTTCTGCTCAGACATTTGGTTGTGGCCCTGATTCTTATTGCCGCCGCCCTGTACGGACTTTCGGTCGGGATCGATTACCTGCAAACCTCGGACTTTATCCCGGAAACGGCCTCCAGGGCGCACACGCCCGCGATGGTCGGAGCCTTCGAAAGATCCGCACCCGGCGCCCCCGCGCCATTGGCAGCAATGGAAGCACAAAACGAAGCCCGCCGGCAATCGGACCATGCGACGCAAACGCCACCCGCATCGGGCCCGCCGGCTGCACCCCCAATGGCCAATGAGCCACCCTCCGACCGCATGCCCAGTGCCGTCGTCCCAGCAGCCGAACCGCCCAAGCACTCGGTCCCCCCACCCCATGGCGAACCATCCGCCCCAGCGGACCGGTCGGATTCCCATGCAGTCGGTGCTGCCCCGGCCGGGCGGCCCGCGCAGACGGTCGTGCCCCCGCCGGCCTACCGGCCATCGGGAGTCGCTTTTGTGGAATCTGTCATCAAGCCCATTGACTATGAGCTGAATCGCAGGTTTTGGGGGTGGCGCCCCAATGATATCGTCAACCTGACCGACAATATCAATCAGCACCAGTTGGGGGTTCTGGAGGTGACGCGCCGGACGGTGGTCCAGCTGGCCGAGCGGATTTCGCGGACCGGCTACAATGACGCTTTTGATCGCAATTTGGAAAACGCCATGAACTGGCTGATGATCAAAGCCACCAGCTATTGGTTTCCCGCGCCGGAAGCAAAATACAAGGAAAGCCTGGCTGAGTTGGAAATATACAAAAGAAACCTGATGAATAAAGCGGCGTTCTTCTATACCCGCTCGGACAATCTGATCCCCTTGCTGGCGGCCTTTGAAGATCTGCTGGGCAGTTGCGACCAGAATCTGGTCAAAACCAAGGAAGGGGACGGCTCAACGGTCGGTTTTACCCGGGCCGATAACTACTTTTATTATGCCAAGGGCGTAAGCAGCGCCATGGCCACCATCCTCGAGGCCGTGAGCCTCGACTTTGCCCCGGTTCTGAACAACCGCAATGGCGCCGAATTGATCCACCACGCCATCTCCTCATGCCGCCTGGCGGCCTCTTTGGAACCTTGGATCATCACCAACGGAGATCTGGACGGTATCCTGGCCAACCACCGCGCCCATATCGCCGCCCCGATCAGCCATGCGCGTTTTTATTTAGGGCAGCTGATCAAAACCCTGTCTACTTAGTGTCCATCCAGGGATGAGATAGTTTCGTCGAGTTCAAGGCGGGCGGAAATTTTAACCGCAGGAATATATGGACATATTTCGAGGATTAAAATTTTC
>QZKV01000099.1 GCA_003599575.1 Desulfobacteraceae bacterium
TCCAGGGATTCCAGGTACCGGCGCACAGCAAACTCGGCCGAATAGGTATCGATTTTGGACAGATCGGCCGATGCCCGTTGGTACAGGTAATGCAGCCGTTTGATCTCATCGAAGGAGATCCGCCGATAGGGGTCCCGTTCCTGGCGTGCCATCATGCGGTCCAGCTCGTTCCAATACGGTCGCTCGGCGGCCATGAATTTCTCGAGATCGATGATCATACCAAGCCCATTTTACCGAACCAACACCTTGGGCGGTGACTCTAGACCCATTCGCCACAACGCCCACCCATGGGTTGCGTTACAAAACTTGTTGTTGTTTGATCTCCATATATTGTCCCACCAACTGGCTGCAGATAGTGTCTTTGTTCAAAAGGGTAAGCCCCGCGCCGTATTGTCGAAGCTTGCGGCGGGTATTGCTGATCGATTGCCAGATCATGTGACCTGCCAGATGCTCATATATGCCATTCTCGTTGTGAATGTCCGCGGAAGAAAACAGCGGATACGCCCCCGCCGGACGGAACATGTTCACCATCACGACATGCCGCCGGGCGCACGTGCGCATGGCGCCGATAAAGCTCTCGGACATCAGCGGATCATCCAGATGGGTCAAAAAAATCAGCAGGGCCCGCTTGCGGATATGGGTGCCGATAAAGGTGAACAGCTCGTCGAAATCCGGTGAGACGCTGCTGGGCATGCGGTTGTACAACGCTTCTCGGCAGGCGTTGTAGTGGGCCCTGCCCCGGCCGGCCTTGATGAAACAGTCCGGCCGGGAGCCGAAGATCAGCAGTCCATAGCGGTCCGCGGCCCTTTCGGCCGAAAGCGCCATGACCAGGGCGGCGCCGATATAACTTTCAAAAATGGCGGCCCCGGCTGTGTCGTCGTCCGATCGGCTGAGCTGGCGGCGGTCGCGCACATAATCGGCATTCCGGGTGCTCAGGCGCGAAGCGTCCAGAACGACATAGATCTCCTGGGACTGTTCCACCTGGAAGACCCGCGTGATGGGGTAGCGCCGGCGGGCGGTGGCTTTCCAATCCACGTCCTCATAGCTGTCGCCCTGCATATAGTCGCGCAACTGCTCGAATTCGCGTCCTTTGCCGAGTTTGCGCAAGCAGCGCAAGCCCCATTCCCGGCGGTTGTAAAGGCCCGCAAGATGTTTCTGTCCGGCGGTCAGGTCGGGGTAGGCGCGTATTTCACTGTGCATGGCGAACCGGCGCCGCAGCGACCACAATCCCAAGTAGGACGGCAGTTCGATATGGCAGGCCGACAGAAGAAACCGACCGCGCCGCAGCGCCCGGCAAGGCCATGCCAGCGTATGGCTTTCCCGGCTGCGGTTCAGATGCAGCCGCTCATCGTCCTGCCCGGAGGTCAATGCCGCCGGCAGGGCCAGGCCGACCCGCACCGGCAGGGCTGACGATCGGCCGTTGCTCACGATCAGGCGGATGGAAGCGGCATGGTTGACGGTCATGCGCACAATGGCCGGCGCGGTCACCTGCAGACCCGCAAAACGCTGTCTGGCGAAAACTGCATCCAGAACCGCGGCTGTCGCCATGAGCGCGGTCACGCCCCAGGCCGCCGGCACCCAGCTGGACCGCCAGGCCGCCAGGGCCGCGGCCGGCAGAAGGAGCAGCGCGATCAGGACAATGAGGCGAAGGCGCGGGGCGATCATCGCGGCACAGTCACTTCCTGTAAAATCTGTTCGATCACTTCCTCAACGGCCAACCCCTCGATCTCGTACTCGGATCGCAGAATGATGCGGTGGCCCAGAACCGGAACCGCCAGGGCCTTGATATCATCCGGGGTGACGAAATCGCGCCCGGCCAGCGCGGCGGCGGCCCGGCTGCTCAGCAAGAGCGCCTGGGTCGCTCTGGGGCCGGCCCCCACCAGCACGCCTTGATGGCGGCGCGTCCGGCGCACGATATCCACCAGGTATGCGATCAACTCCGCCTGGACGCGAATGCCGGCGAGCTGTTGGCGCATTTCGGCGAGGGTTTCCGGACCGATCACGGCCTGCACGGCACCGCTTTTGAGCACCGCCTCGGGCGCAGAGTCGCCCAGCATGCGTCCGGCCAATTGGATCTCCTCATCGCGCTGCGGATGGGACATGCTGATTTTGAGCATGAAGCGGTCCACCTGGGCTTCGGGCAAAGGGTAGGTTCCCTGATGCTCAATGGGGTTCTGGGTGGCGAATACGGTGAAATTGCCCGGCAGCGGATGGGTATGCCGGTCGATGGTCACCACCCGTTCCTGCATGGCCTGCAGCAGGGCTGATTGGGTTTTGGCCGGCGCGCGATTGATTTCGTCGGCTAGCAAAAAAGTTGTAAAAATCGGCCCCTTGACCAGGGCGAAACTGTTCTTCTGCAAATTGAAGACGTGTGTGCCGGTGATATCGGCGGGCATCAGATCGGGCGTAAACTGAATCCTGCCGAAGTCGCACCCCAGCACGTGCGCCAGGGTTCGCACCAGCAAGGTTTTGGCCACGCCGGGCACGCCTTCGATCAGCGCGTGATGGTTGGTGAAGATGGCGATCAGGGCGCTATCGATCACCTGCTCCTGTCCGATGATCACTTTGGCGATTTCTTGTCTGGCCAGGGACAACGTGCGTTTCAGCGGTTCGATATCGGCGGTCATGACGGATTTCCTTTGGCAAGCATTTCACAGATGGTTTTGTAAACGGATATCGGCGTGTGCCGGCGCGCGTCCGCCCCGCAATATTCAACCAGATGCCCCACCCGGGCGATGCGCTCTTGCGCAAGCCGGGCTGTGGCCGGACTGGTGCGCCAGGCCTGATAGCAGGTGCGCAGCAGATCCTGAGGACCAATGTGCTGCCGCATGAGGCTGATCCACCCTTCCACCGAGCGGCCGATCCCCTGCTCATCCTCTTTTGGACGATGATCGAGTGGTCGGGGTACGAACACGGCCGCTTGTCGCCACACCCATAGAATCACCAGCACCACCAGGCCGGCGGCGAATCCTTGCAGCCGGTATTTGCGCATAAGGCCGGCGATGCCCGGCCGGTCCACGAGGCCGTGATGATACTCATCCACGATCACCCGATCGGGCAACCGGAACAACCAAGTCAGAAAAGCCGCCTGGCGATGGCGGCGCAGCGCCTCATTGCTCAACAGATAGCTGTCGGCGCTCATGACCACGCTGCCCCGACCCCAGGAGCGCCAGACGATCACCGGGCGATCTTCCCAGGTGTAGATGCTTTGCCAGGCCGCATCGTCGGCCGCGAAAAAGTGCGGCGCCCGCCAGGGAATCCACTCGGGAAGCCCCGCTGCAGCAACAGATCGCCGGGCGCCGTCGGCAAAGGCATGCTCACCGGTATTGGCCTTCAGCAGCGTCAAACCCAATTCGGCCATGACACCGGACCATTCAGAGCGCTGCGGGCCGCTGTCGAAGGGGGGACCGGTCTCCGGTTTGCTCCGGCTCACGGGCGCCCGGTTGTCATCTGGACCCTGCGGGAGGCTGTCGCTGGACGCATTGGCGGATGCATGGCCGGTTCGGCCCCCGCCCGCCGGGCTTTTTTCTTTGCCCGAGCCGGGCATGAAGGCAATGAACAGCCGCCCACCCTGATTGGATATCCGCGCAAGCAGCGCTTGCCACATCCCGGCAGCCAGAAAGCCCTCCCCGCCCTTCAGCCCGCACACCACAAAGGTGCTGCCGGCGGCCATATCCACCTGATCCAGGGGACGGAAATTACGGGTCGCGCCGCTGCCATCGATACTTTGGAGTCCTTCGTAGAGCACCTGGGTTCCCAGGGGATCCCCGCGCAAGGATGAATAAGGCGGATAAAGATCCCCGGCTTCAAAGCGCAGCCAGAAAAGCCGGGCCAGTCCGCTGGCAAAAACGATGATGCAGATCAAGCCCAACACCGCTGTTTTACGCTGTATGCTGAACAAGCCGGTCAATCCTTTCCTGAGCGGCCCTGAAGCGGCTCAGTTGCCCCTTTTCCACCGGATGCATCCCATACCAGGTGCGCTCGAAGGCGGTCATGCAATGATCGAATCTCTCGACCAGCTCGGGCTCGGCGTGCGCCCGGCGGGCCAGTTCATTCCGATAATCGCGGTTGGATTTGTACCGTGCGATGCTTACACGGCCATGTTCGCCCAATTGCGCCAGCACCGACAAATACAACGCCCGCAGCGCCTGGCGAAATTCCCCCCGGCCGGTCAGCTCTTGCGCCAGGGCAAGCCAACGATCACACGGCAGGTCGGCGGCGCTGACGGCATCGTCGTTTATATCCACTTCCCGTGCAGGCCGGGATAGGACGGCCGGTTGTCGCACGACCCGCCGGGCAATCAGCCATCGTCGCACGCCCCACAGCGACAGCAGGATCAGCGCGCCGCCGAGGCCATAAAAAACGAGCCGGATCACAGCCCGCTGGTCAGCGCCGCCCGCCGGATCGTCCACGCCTGCGGGAAAGCGTTTGCGTAACCACTGCGCCGCTGCTTCCAGCCAGCGGTCCACGGCTTCGAATGCCGCCATGCTCTTTTCGGAAAGCCAGCGGAGACTGCGTGCCAGCCAGCCTTCTTGATCGGCCGGCGGTTGCGCTGTTTTTTCGCGCGGCAGCCGCCATGCAAAGCGGCGTTGCTGCAATACCCGCTCGATGGCTTCGTCCAGACGGCCGGTGTAGCCGTCGTCTGGGGAGGTTCCCGCATCGCCCGGGCTGTCGGCCGCCGGCATGGTTGCGGCCCAAGAGAGCGGCGCCGAAACCGTCCCAACCAGCACCAGCACCAATAGCGTTCTTGAAAAAGATGTGATCGCAGCGCGCAGATCGTCGCCGGAATGGCGCGACAGGCCGTAAAAGCAGCGCAGGGTATATGCAGCCTTGACGAGCGGGTCGGTACACAGATAGGTCAGCACGGCCACGACGGCCACAAAGGTCGTGTTGGTCAAGGCATGCAGGCCGCTGATGGTGAATGCGGTTTCGATGCCCGACAGCCATTTGAACACGTAGGGCAGCAGCAGCAGCCCGATCGCCACATTCAGCAGCACGAACAATCCGAACAGCGATATCACTGAGAGGAGCAGGTGATTCTGGCCCGGCCACAGCGCGGCCTGATGCACGGCGTCCCGATACAGGTGCCTCAGACCGCGCGTCTCAGGGCCGTCCAGTATGCCGACATTCTGATAAAAGGCATATACCCAGCCCAGGGGCAACATGATCAGCGCGGCGATGGGCAATACCGCCAGGCCAAGGGCGTGCAGGGCGGCCTGCCGCGCCGCCACGCGGAAGCAGCGCCGGCGCCCCCATGGTTCAGGAGGTGCATGGTTAAGGGCGCACCACAACCGCCGGCAAAAGCGCGCCTGCCAAACTTTCATCCAGACAAAAAGCGCCGCCAAACCTGCGGCGGCCTGGGCGCAATAGCCGGAGGCATACGGATCGCGGCTCATGTCCGACCAGAAAAAGAGCAGTCCCAGCGTAAACGGCAGGCTGCCGATGTAGTAATCGGCCAAGGCGGCGCCGCCCTTCCGGCGAAGCAGATGAACGGCCTGTTCTGTAAGATCGAGCGCGCCGGGCATGCAAAAAGCATCCTTGGCTTTCATGGTTTGCGCCACCAATCCGCCTGCCATATCGCTCCTTCGTGAAAGGCGTGCGGAATGGCCAGCAGGATTTGCCCCAGAAGAAAAAAGAAATACCACAGCAAAGCCATTCCGAATGCGCCTTGCATGAAGATGACCATTTGTTCCATCCGCAGGCGGCCGCCTTCGGCGCGGCCGTCGGAAAGCCGCGAAAGGCAGTTGCTGCACAACATGCGGCCGGCATGTTCGGTCACGCATTCACGGCAAAAAAAATGCAGGCAGGCCGGGCAGCGGGCCACGGCCTCGCGCCCGGGGTGACGATAACAGAGTTGATCAAATGAAGACATCTTGATCATTCGTGGACTGGATCCGTTTCGGTTTTGGGAGCTGTGACTTCAATTTCCGGCTTTGCGGCTTCAGCCTCCACAACCAAAGCGGCGGCCGGCCCCTGCATCCCTAAAGCAACCACACCCAAGCCCCCCAGCAGCAATGCTGCGGCGGCAAAACCAATGTTCAAAAAGGTCACCAGAGGCTGGTCAATCATTTGCAGCTCCAGAAAAAGCTTCATCATCACCCCGGTATTGTAAGCCATTTCCGGATGCTTGAGGGTGGCCACGATCAGAAACGCATAAGCGATGGCCCCGCGCAGCACCGCCAGGATCAAGGCCAGCCACCCCATGGAGGCCAAAAGGGAGCCTTTCACCGGCCGCACGCGGCGCACCAGAATCATGATCGCCAGCCCGAGCAAGCCGGCCAAACCGAGCATATCCAGAGCCCCCAGCCAAAGCCACCGGACGTGCAGTTGCATCAATTCAAGCAGCCCGAGCGACAGCAATAAACCCGCCAGTGTCCAAAGCAATACGGGCGCCTGCACTTGCGCAGCCGTCATCCGCCGCTGTGCAGCTGGGCCGGATGCCTGTGGGCGACCCGGACCGTCCGAGCGCAACGATGCAGACACCAGGTTCAGCTGCAAAGCTCCCTGGACCTGTTCAGCCATGGTCTTGATGCGATCGAGTGTTCTGGCCGCGGTCCGTACGCGCACCAGAGTGACCAATTTTTCCAATTGAACGGCCGTTTGCAGGTAGACATCGCAACACGGTCCAGCCAGGGTATTGATCACCAGAAAGAGCGCCCCAAGCGCGGCCACAACCCAAAAACCGCCGGCCGTGCCGGGAAACGCCAGTCCGCAGGCGCCGGATAAAAGCAAAAGGATCGTCCACACGATCGACCAGAAGCGCCGGCGCCGGTTGGCGCACAGGATCACGGCCTGAATGTCGGTAAAGTAGAAGCGCTTGTACTGCTCCTGCATCATGTTGCCTTCCACCCATAGAAGATGATCCGGGCCCTGCCAGAGCGAGCGGCGCACGAAAAGGAAGTGTTTTCTCCCCGGCAGCCTGGCATAGGATAGTTGTTTCGCCGTCATCTCATCTCCCCAATTTGATGACCACGAAAATCACCCAGCCGGTAATCTGGCCGGCGGCCAGCAGCAGGGCCAGGATGTTCTTCAAATGGGTGCGCGGCAGGATATAGGAGGGTGTGCGCCAATGGCGAACGGTGTAGTAAAGAGCGGCCGGGGCAGTCAACAGGGTTGGAAAAATCATCATCATGGGCCAAAACGCCAGGTTCAAAGCGATACTGTCGTATAGCGTGCGGCGATGTTGAAGGGCGCTGATTTTACGGTTGTCCTTTCCAGCCTGCAGACAGCTCACACACAGGTTTTGGCCGTCCAGTTCGATGCGGCAAACCGCGCACAGCAGACGACCGCAGGCATTGCAGGGCACAACGGCCTTTTTACCCGCATGGTAGAAACACTGCGCTTCTCCGTGCCGGTCGGCGTTTTCCGCCCGCTCCCCTTGATCGGTGCGCCGCAAAAAGGCTTTGAAAACGTCCGACCTCAGGAGCGCCCGACATCCGGGGCAAGGCGTCAGCCGACCGGTATTCAGATGGTTAACGGGTTGTATGGTGCTGCAGTAGGGACAGGCAATCACGGCGACTCACGATTGTTTATGAACCACGCGCGTGCTGCAGATACGATCGTGCAGGGTGCGTTTTTCCGTGTCAAAAGCCGCCATCAAATAGCCGATCAGCAAAATGAGGCCGCTGATCAATTCGGCGCAATTGCGTCCCAAGGCCCGCATGTAACTGATCCGGCCGCCATCCGGTGCGATGACCCTGAGCCGGCAGGCCATTTTTCCAGGGGTGGCGGCAAAGCGGCCGACAAAAAAGGTGTTGTAAAGCAAGGGAATCAGGATGGCGATCAATTGCGATAATGCCACGAACATGAAGGGACGCGAAGAAGATAGGTCTCCGGAGAGATCGGACATGGATGAAAAAGCCATGATGCCCATTGGAATGATTACGGCATATTGCAGAACACCCAGGATCAGGCCGTCGATGATTTTAGCGCCCAAGCGGATCCAGAAGCCGGCCCAATTCATGACGCCCGGCAGTGCGGCACCCTCCTTGAGACGTTGCACGTACATCGGTTTGCACGCCGCGCAAATCACCTGGTTGTTGAAGGAAATGACTTGATCGTGCGGAAAGGAACGCCCGCATTGGGAACAAACGGTGATATCCGTTGAATGGACGCTTTCTGCGGTTGCGGAGGACGCCGATGATGGGCGGACAGGCCGGCGCTGTGGGTCCACCGGTGGAGTCCCGTGCACCATCTCAACGAGCGGCCGCCATTCATCCATGGTGATATTGCGAACCAATGTCCGGCCGTTGATGCGCTTGGCTTTGAGCAGTTCCTGCAGTTCTGTTTTGCTGATCGGTCCGAATTCTTGAGATCCATCTTGATAGTACCAGGACATGAATAGGCTCCTCTGTTTGGTTTGCAGCGCAGCCGCCCGTCGCCTCGATCCGTTCACTCATTGCGGGGTCAGGTAAAAATCTGAAAACAGATGGAAATTTGGACAACCATATCAAAGGAGCAAACCTCAGGGCAAGGAAAAAGTCAGCCGCAAGAAGGCTTTCCGGCTGATGCGAAGAGCTCGCAGCTTTCAGCGGCAATTCCGGCTTGCGGTCATTCATGATAAAGTTAGACTATTGTTCCGGCTGGCTTGGCTTGGGCGGACCGGGCACAGGGATAGGAAAACGTCTGTGCTGTTGGCGCCTTTCGTTTTCGATGCGCTCCTGCAATTTGAGATAGGCATCTTCAAGCGAAGATTCTATCACGGCAACTTGCCCCTCGCTCATGATGAGCCGCTGCAATTCAGGGATATGAACATCGCTGCGCGAAATCAGGTACACCGGTTGAATGAAAAGCACGGATTGACCGAACGGCAGGATGATCATCTCGCCCCGCCGGACGGACGATCCGGCTTGATCCCACAAAGTGAACAGTTCGGCGATCTGCGGGTCCTGATTGATAATGGCGTTGATCTGCTCCGGGCCATACACCAATTCACCCTTGGGAAAATTGTAGACGACGATTTTGCCGTAATTGGGTTCATCGGATCCGGCAAAAGCCAGCGCGCGCAGGTTGTTGCGGTCCTTGGGCATCATCGGCAACAGCAAAAGAAAATCCAAACGGTTTTGTTCCATCAGGTTCACCGTCAGATAGTAGGGCTGAAAAGGAACGACTTCTCCGCCCTTGATCGTGTCCGCAAAGGTCCACAAATCCTCCTGGGAATAAAAGACCTGCGGATCGGTTTGATGGTAACGGGCGTAGATGCGCATCTGAAAATTGAAAATGTCCTTGGGATAGCGGGTATGCGCGCGCAAATCCGCGGGCATGTGCTCCTTGCTCTTAAAAAAGCCCGGATAGATGCGCCGGTAGGTCCGGATGATTGGATCGCTTTCATCGAAAACATAACAATCGATACTGCCGTGATAGGCGTCCACGATGATTTTTACGGAGTTGCGAATATAATTGAATTCGGTTGCCGGTGTCCGATAAGGGGTTGCCGCCGGATAGGCATCGGAGGTCGTATAGGCATCGATGATCCAGTAGATGCCATTGGCCGTCTGGGCCGCATAGGGCGTGCGGTCCAAATGCAGGTAAGGCGCCAGATGGCGCACGCGTTCGATGATGTTGCGCCTGTAGAGGATCCTGCTGTTCCGGTGGGTCTTGGTCGTAAAAAAGATATTCTTCTCTTTGAAGTAATAGGCATAGAGCAATTTCTTGAAAAGCGATCCGATCGGAACACCGCCCCTTCCGTCATAGGCGTTCGTCACGTTGGTTTCGCCCAGAGGGTAATCCAATTCCCCGGAGTGGTTCGGAACGATCACGTAGTTGTAATTTTCCCGGCCGAAATAGATGCGCGGCTGGGTAGTATCCAGGCCGTAGTCGGATGAAGGCGGTATGCCGCGGATAAACCAAGTCATCGGACTGCCGCCGTCCTGGCTGGCCGGCACCATCACCGTTCCGAAGCCGTGGGAGTAGGTCAGATGCCGGTTGATCCAGTTCTGGGCGGATTCCGGCAGATTGGGATAATCGATCTCGCGCGGCGCCAAAAAAACCTGCTGGTATTTTCCGCCCACAGTGAAGCGGCCGACGCTGACCGGCGCAAAGACATAGTAGGTTCTCAATTCCTGAAACTGGTGAAATACGGCTTCCAGGGTTTCTTCGTTCCAAACCGGAATATTACGCAACACGTCAAGCACTTGGGACAGAGGCACTTGGTCGGGGAAGCGTTTGTAATCGTAATCGCGGATTTCGATTTCCCTCAAGCGATAGGCGCTCAGCGTCGCCTCGATGTTGCCGGCGATGTAAGGAGCCTCTTTGGCCAGTTGGTTGGGTTTGACCATATATTCCGTAACCATGCGGTCAAGAAAATCGGTGCTGCGCAACACCAGCACCAATGCAAGGGCGATGGCCAGCCCGGCCAGGACCAGTTTCCCGCGGCGGCTGTACAATACGGCCGGCAGAGCGACCGCCAAAGCCGCCAAAAGCACCATGGTCATCCAGAGCAACGGCCGGGTGACATTCATTTGCACATAGCCCGGACCGTAAAACGTCGGCAAATTGGCGTTGCTGTAAACCAGCCCGAACAGCTGCAGGGCGGCGTTCCAGATTTCGATCAGAAAAAGCATCAGAATGAGTATCCCGAGATGCCGCCTGGCTGCCTTGGGCAGACGGCCTTTTTGCGAAAAAATACCGGAGTTCAAGCCATACACCAGAAAAAGACTTAGCAGCAGCACGCCCAAGGCAATGCGCAGAGGGTTTTGCAGCAGCATGAAAACAGGATAACGGAACAGGTAAAAAGAGGCATCACGGCCGAAATAGGGGTCTTCGATCCCCATGGAAGGACCGAAGATGAAAAAAAGAAATTTTTCCCAATGCTGAAATGCCGGCAAGGCCATCATGATGCCCAGGGCCAGGCTTATGGCCGCGTAAATCGGCACCGAGGCGTCCTGCAAACGGTCGGGCAGGAGTTTCTTGGGCGCGGCGGCGTCCGGGTCGCTCTTGGATCCGGCGCTGTTGCGGGGGCGATTCGAAGCCCGGCCGGCGATACGCAAATTGAAGAAAAAGAAGGCGAAAGAAAGGAAGATGACCGCTGCGAAAACGCCATAGCGGTAAAGTTTGCGTAAAAAGAAATACCCCCGGTAGCCCAGCGCATCATACCAGAAGATGTCCGCCAAATAGTCCACGCCCCACATGCCGAGCACAACGATCGATGCGCATGCGGCCAAAAGCAGAATCAATGCAATCCGAACTTTCCTCCCCCACCGGCGTGAATTTGCTTCTTGCATTGCGGTCCTTCCTGCGCCATGCGCGCGGCAGCCAAACGGTCAACGTCCCTGCGCTCTCAGACATCTCCGGAATCGGAGTTCACGAAAGATTAGCTTCTCCGCGCCTATGCTGAAAAGGGCGGCAGAGCACTGATCACGTCGCATCCGACATTCAAGCGCACCTGCTTTTCCTCAATTCGGTCGACCCATACGCTGGGCACCAGCTTTTTGTTTTTGGAGATCCATCCGGAGGATATGACGAGATGAGTGGCCCGGTGTTCATCCGGGTCCGAAAAAATGCGCTCGACCTTACCGGCCTTTTCACCGTCCTGGCAGACCACCTGGGCGCCTTCTTCGAGCGGTACGGTGCCTTGGGGAATATTGCGACGCGTCCTGACAAAAACCTGGGGGGCACGGTACATCGGGTAGGATCCCATTCCCCAGGTCGGTACCCCGGGGTGCGGATACCACATCACCGGCCTGGCATTTCCGGGGGGCTCGCCTTGCGGGTTGAACATGCCTTCGGCGGGGATATGGTCTTTTTCTTCGAAATCGGCCAGTTCATCCGAATCGCCGATCTCTTTCAAGATCACCTGATTTTCATTCACCGGCTTCACCTGATCGACCGGAATGACCTTTTCGCGGGTGAACAAAAGACCCTTTTTGACCACCAAGTGGGTCACCTTCCGGCCATGCGGATCGATCACCACCCGATCGATGCGGCCGATTCTTTTGCCGTCGGCGTTCAACACATCGGTATTGGTTTTGATTTCCATATTCATTCCCCTTTGCGGCCTGATCAGCCACCTAGCCTAAAAGCATCCGCCCAAGGCATCAATAAGGTGCATTTGTAATCATGGTCCTAGCCATCCTTTATTTGCCCTGAATTAAATGCGTATTCCACCGCGCATCCAGTCGGCCCAATGGGTTAGCGGTTCCTTTCCGTTTTGAAGAAAATGTCACGCCTCCATTTGGAGTTTGCGGAACGCCCGCAGCCTCCTGTCGGCCCTTGCAATGCGCCGCCGGTGCACGAGCAGCTCCAGTCCCGGACGACCGGTCGACTTCAGCGTGAGTTGCTGAATGGGGAAATGCCTGTTTGACATTTAAACCCGCTTTGGTTATCAAATCGGCCTATCACAATCGGTTTGATCATCACGCTGGGGTGGTGTATAGAGCTGAACAGTGCCGTGATCCGCTATCCGACATTGGGGCAGCATAGGGATCGTTCGCCATCCCAGAGGGTTGATCGCGGACTTTTCTGCACTTGGGGTTGTAGTGGTTTGCTTGCGCATGAGGATTGTATTTGGTGACACCGGACTGATTCCGCCGCGATGCGTTTCTCCCGCCGGTATTCCTGCTGAGTCGCGATCATGAAAAAACTGCTGGTGGTCTATTATTCTCAAACCGGGCAATTGACCCGCATTGTCCATTCGGTTCTCAAACCCATTGCCGACAGCGGCCAAGTGGAAGTGGTGATTGAGGAGCTGCAGCCGCAAGAGCCTTATCCGTTTCCATGGTCCGCGATCGCATTTGCCGACGCCTTCCCCGAGTCGTTCCAGCAGCGGCCCTGCCGGCTGAAACCCTTCCGCTTCGATCCGAACGCCCATTATGATGCCGTTCTGCTGGCCTACCAGGTTTGGTACTTGTCACCCAGCATTCCCGTGACCGCCTTTTTAACCAGCGCGGAAGCGGCACGCGTGATGCGCAACCGGCCTGTGACAACCCTGATCGGCTGCCGAAACATGTGGCTGCAGGCCCATGAGAAAGTCAAGGAGCACATCGTAACGCTCGGAGGCCGGCCGGCCGGCAACATCGTGCTTATGGACCGCGCCCCCAATCTGCTCGGTGTGATCTCCATCGCCGCGTGGATGCTGACCGGCCGCAAAGAACGCTATCTAAAGATTTTTCCCAAACCCGGCATCGCCGATGAAGATATCGAGACCGCCGATCGATTCGGCGAGATCTTGGTTCCGGCAATCGACAGCGGAGATTGGAGCAGCGTGCAGTCCGAGTTGAACCGCCGCGGGGCTGTCCGGGTGGTGCCTGCGTACATTCTGTTCGAACAGCGTATTTCGAAAATTTTCAATATCTGGGCCAAGTTCATCGATAGCAAGGGCGGCCCCGGCGACCCGGCCCGCCGAACCAGGCTGCGCGCGTTTATCGCCTACCTGCTGGCGGCCGTCTTCCTCATCGCCCCTGTCGCCACGGTGGTCACATCCGTGCTGCAGAGATTGAAACGAAAAAAGATCAACCAAATGGTGAGCTATTTTGCGGAGAACCGCTATCGAGGCAAGACCTGACACGGTCACTCCGACTATGTCCGAGAGATATCCGCAAACCCCGTTCCAAAGGAAACAGTGCAAACATGAGTGTTTATATTACCGATGTGACGGCGTTCCTTCCCAATCAACCCGTAGACAACGATGCCATCGAAACGGTTCTGGGCAAGGTGAACAATCTGCCGTCGCGCACCAAAAAAATTGTGCTGCGCAACAATCAAATCCAACAGCGCTACTATGCCATCGATCCTTCAACCGGCCGTATGACACACACCAACGCCCAACTGACGGCCGAAGCCGTTCGGCAGCTGAAACCCTACGATGGTTTCAAGGCCGAAGAGATTCAATGCCTCTGCTGCGGCACCACGAGTCCCGATCTGATGTTTCCCGGACACGCCCTCATGGTCATGGGCGAACTGGCTTTGCCCCCCCTCGAAGCCGTCACCACCAGCGGCATCTGCCTGTCCGGCATGACCGCCCTGAAATTCGCCTACCTCAATGTGGCTGCCGGATGCAGCCGGAATGCCGTGGCGACCGGTTCGGAACTGGCCTCATCTTACATGCGATCGGCTTTTTTCAAAGTAGAGGGCGACCCCGAAGCCGACCTGGATAAGAATCCCATCCGCCTCTTTGATGCCGATTTTTTGCGCTGGATGCTTTCAGACGGCGCCGGCGCGGTCTATTTGACCGACCGGCCGGCAGCCGATCGACTCTCCTTGCGGGTTGAATGGATCGAGCATTACGCTTTTTCCGGCGAACTGGAAACCTGTATGTACGGCGGCGGAGCGAAATGCGCAGGCGGCCGGATGGCTGGATGGCGGCAGATGGAATCCATCCCCCAGGATCAGCAACGCTATCTGTACAATGTCCGCCAGGATATCAAGATCCTGGACAAGCATATCGTACCTACCATGGGCCGGGCGCTGGCCATGGCGGCGGCCAAACACAAGCTGTCGGCGGCGGATGTGGACTGGTTCCTGCCCCATTATTCCTCGGCCTATTTCCGGCCGCGATTCTATGAGGGCATGCAGAAGATCGGCTTTGAGATCCCCTACCACAAATGGTTCACCAATCTCGCCCTCAAGGGCAACACCGGCAGCGCCGCCATCTTCATCATTCTGGCCGAATTGGTGACGAGCGGCAAACTTCAGGCAGGCCAGCGGCTGCTCTGCTTTATTCCCGAAAGCGGTCGTTTTGCGCACTGTTTCATGCTGCTGCAGGTGGTGGAACCCGGCCGCGAATAGTCTTTGCCGGGATAAGCCGCATAGACAGGGTGCGGGATGCTTCCCTACGCGTAAGCAGTGAAGCGGTTCTCTTAGAACTCGGATCGAACTTCCCTTACCAATGCCGCCGCCGCTGCAAACCGATCAAGGCCACCAGCAGAGTGGCGGCGAAAAACAGCACCAGCAGCGCCAGTTGCCCCCATACGGCGCTCAGGGAGCCCCCGCGGACCAAAAGGGTCATGAAGGCCTCATGCGCCCAGGCCAGCGGCGATCCCCGGCTGATGACCTGCATGGCCTGCGGCATTGCAAAAACCGGTACCATGATGCCGCCCAGTGCGGCGGCCATGACGATCGAGACCGGCCCCAGGATGGCCGCCTGTTCGTTGGTATGGGCCACCACGCCCAGCATGATGCCGTAACCGGTAGCGGCCAGGGCGCTGCACAAGGCCACGATCAGCATGGCCCCCCGTTGCGTCAGCACCAGCGGATCGGTTCCCAGCAGCGGCAGCACCCATTTGCCTACTGCCACGATGAAGAGAAACTGAATAAGGCAAACTCCTACGTAAGCGGAGAGCTTGCCCATGATGAGAGCCGTTTTCGATACCGGCATGATCATCAGCCGCGCCAATATGCCCTCCCGCCGTTCGCGGACCAGCGACCCGGAAAGCGGTACGACGATGAAGAACATGCCGAACAGCGCCCACGCCGGAACATTCTGCTGGACGGCCGTGGGCAAGTGGTTGTATTTGTCCGGACCGCTGGAGCGGACCGCGATGCCCACCAGCGGATCTTTCAGAATTTCGCCCTGCAGCGAGGGCACCAAGCGCCCCGGGATCTGCGGCGCGAAGGCGCCGGCGGCATCGTTCAGCCGGCGGCGAAGCTGTTGTTCGAGAGCATCGCTGAGGTATTTCATGCTGTATTCGGCCTGCATAACGGCCACGGCCTGCCGCACGGCCCCGCTGACGGCCGTGCGGTAGATCCCCTGAACCGCGGGATCGAAGAGGACCACTATGTGGGGCAGTTGCGGAGCCGGAACCGCATCGGAGGGTTCGCCGGCCACCAGCCGATCGATACGGCGGCGCACGCTCTCCGTAACAGCTTCCGTCAATCCCCGCGGTATGGTTGCATAGAACTGATTTTGCCCTTGCGCGTTCATCCGGACGGCTTGGCCCTCATCCGTCACCCGGCCGTCCAAGGCCGCTCGAAATGTCACCGCCTCGGCCGCTAGGAGCTCGCGAATAAGAATTTGGGCGGCCTGGCCGCCGTCATGATTCACCAGTGCGCCGGCGATCCGCAGACCTCCGGTCTGGCGCATGATGTTGCCCTGCACCAGGGTGATGACCACGACCAGGGCGGCCGGCATGACAAACAACAGCAGCAGCCCTGTCCGGTCCCGGGCCAACAGGCGCCACTCCTTGTGCATGGACGCCAGCCATTTGAGCATGAACAAGATCCTTTCACTTCGCGTGCAGCAAAGCCTTGGCCTCAATTAAGAACTCTATCAATCGCGGAGCTGCCGGCCGGTGAGTTTCAAATACACTTCGCCCAAATCCGCGCAGTCCGCATGCTGTTCAAGCAGGGTTTGGGTGTTGTCCTGGACGAGGATGCGGCCTTGGTCGATGATCGCCAACCGGGAGCAGATGCGCTGAACTTCTTCCATATAGTGGGTGGTGTAGATGATGGCGATCCCCTGCTCTTTCAGCCGCAGAAGGCTTTCCAGTATCTGGTTGCGGGACTGGGCGTCGATGCCGACCGTGGGCTCGTCGAGAAACAGGAGCCTGGGCCGGTGCAAGATACCCGCGGCCAGGTTCACACGCCGTTTCATGCCGCCTGAAAAGGTGCGTACAGCCTGATCGGCGCGATCTTCCAAACCGGTCGCTGCAAGGGTGGCGCGCAGCGCCTCTTTCAAGGCACTTCCCCGCAGGCCGTACAGGCGGCCGAAATAGGCCAGGTTTTCGGAGGCGCTCAGAGTTTCAAACAGGGCGATGCGCTGCGGAACCACCCCGATATAGGGGCGAACCTGTCGAGGGCGGCGCAAGGCGTCCAGTCCGCAAATGTGCACCTGCCCGGCGTTTGGACGCAGCAGGGTGCTCATCACCGATATGGCGGTTGTCTTGCCCGCCCCATTGGGCCCGAGCAGGCCGAAAATCTCACCGCTTTGCACGGTCAGATTCACTTTGTTCAAAGCGGGTGTTGGGGCGGCGCTTTCATAGACATGGGTTAAATCGGAGGCCTGCAAAACAGTTTGCAAAGGCAGTTGCGTGCTATGCATGCGATGAGAAAGTGTGGTGCTCACGTTCCGGCCTGCTTGAAGGAATCGCCTGGGCGGCCGGTGCACGCGCTTTGGACACCGGCCGCCCCGCTATTAAAAAATCTGAACGAGGCGAATTTTTAGCATGCCCTGACCGGAAGGGTCAATGACTCATCCGGAATTCACTATGAATGGTTTTTGGGAGTCTGCTTTGGGAGAGTGCCGCGAATCGTCAAAAGTAAAACTTGAAACCTGCCGCCAGGGTATTGGATCCGCCTTCCTCGGCAATGTGGCCGAACGCTCCGGAGCGGTGATGCAGGCGCAAAAGCACCGCCCAGTTGCTGCGCGGCGGCCCGAGGGTCAACTCGCCGAACCAGTAGACCAGCCAATTCTGGCTGCCCCCTTTGACGGCGATCTCGACATCCGGGTTTTCGGTGGCATAGGAAGGACCGATGCCCCAAGCAAACGTCGTGGCCAAAAAGCGCCGCCAGGGAAACCGGTGCCACCTTAGGGTGACAAGGGCCATATTGAATTCCCAGTGCTTCTGGTCACCGAAATATTTGCCCACCTGCCCTTCCACTTCCAGGGACAGCGCGTCCTTGAAAAACCGTTGATAAGTCCAGGCGCCGGCGGCCACCAGGATACCGGCATCTGCGAAATTGGCGTTCTTTGAAAGGGCGTCTTGCCACCCCTCGGTGGTCACGCGGCCGCCATACAGAGAGAAAGCCCACTGCTGGGCAGCGCACGCTCCGGCCAGGCTCAGGTAGACCGAGAAGAAGCATATGAAACCGATCGACCTCATTTTTGATCCGCCTTTGATCTATTAGAATTGCGTAGAGCGTAACAGGTTGCTCTCCCATGGCTTTAAGAATGCGGCTGGTGGGTTGATAGCAGCCGATGAGGACGGTCGTAATTCAGGCGATATGGTATTCCGGGCGCAATAAGATCCCCATTTCGCAAAGAAGAATCGGGTGCATGCCTTGATGTTCCGGACCGTGTGATGCTGCATGCCCGCAGCGTGCCGCACCCCCAACGCTCATGGCGATGGCCTGCGGTCCGCAATCTTCATCCAGATGATCGGCAGCCAAAGCAGACCGGCAATACCATTAAAGACGATGAGGGGAAAGGAGCCGATAATTATACCGTACACGGCCCAAAGGAACAGGCCGCTGTCCAGCATCACTAGAAAGCGCAAATCCAAGCCACTCGCATCGCGCGTGCGATAGGTGGTCAGCAGTTGAGGTGCCGCACTGAAGGCCGTCAACACCCCGGCAACTATCCCTAAACCGTCGATCCAGTTCACGTGGGTTGCATCCTTCCGATTGGGATCCATTCCGGCGGGCGGACATTGGACGCCCCGTAAAAACCCCAGGCGTGCGGTCGCCGCCCTGAGGAAATGTCGTTGGTAATATAACTCCGTCGGGTGTAAAGAGAAGGATTGGAAAACTAAAAAAGAGTTCCTTTTCTCATCATCGACATGCACCAAAGGATCGCCGACATGCCCAAAACAAGCGCCGGGTTGCTGATGTACCGTTTCCGCAACGGGCAACTGGAGGTTTTTTTGGTCCATCCCGGAGGGCCTTTCTGGCGCAAAAAAGACCATGGGGCCTGGTCCATCCCCAAGGGAGAGTATGCCGAAGGGGAAGATCCTTTCGAGGTCGCCCGACGCGAATTCACGGAAGAAACCGGTTTTGCAGCCGAAGGCGATTTCATCACCCTTACGCCTCTCCGCCAGCCCAGCCGAAAAATCATTTCGGCCTGGGCGTTTGAAGGTGACTGCGACCCCGCCGGCATAAAGAGCAATCTTTTTACAATCGAGTGGCCGCCGGGCTCCGGCAAACAAGTCCAGTTTCCAGAGGTGGATCGCGCCGAGTGGTTCTCGCTGCCGACAGCCATAGTAAAACTGCACAAGGGCCAGGTGGGTTTTGTTGAACAGCTTTACCGGATTTTGCGCCCGGACCAGTGGCCATCCTGAGGCAGGGCCTTAAGCATGCTTCCGGCATGCCTGCCGACAGTCAATTGAGCCATATTCTTTGCGTTCCAATTGGATTTCCATCTGCAGAGCGCTGATCCGGTCAATACCGTACTTCATGGAAATCATCCGGCCGCCGCTCTTTGCCGGGCGATTCGGCAAATCTCCAAGAAAAGCCCCATCGGGCTGATCATCTTATGCCAGCATCACCCTTCATGGTAAGGAAATAAAACAGGTGCGCATAAAGTTCGCGGGTGTGCGCATTTTTTACGCGATATGGGACCTCGCCGGTGATCTTGGTGAGCGCCACATTCCGTCGAATTTGGCTTTTTTCCAAAACGCGCGGACCAGTTGGTCCTTTGCAGACGCGGTGGCGTAAAGACTTCTGGACCTTCGCGTGATGGCTTTTTTCAACATGATGTCCTACAGCCGCACGTTTGGAACGCAATATGCTTTATATTTGGACATATGTATGGTTAGCGGGTAGATCCGATACCGGGCCCGATGGACACCCACCTCAGGGTTGCCCCGCACAAAGCCTTGAACATCCGCCGGATGCTGAACCCGGGCCAGCAGAGAAGAACCCTCGGCGTACGCAGCGATGATTTCACCGAGGTACTGAATAGAAATGGTCACCCCAAAGAAACTCTACCTGCCGGCCTTGTCGATATTGGCGACGGTATTAATCCTGCTGATCATTATCGGCATATCGACTTTCCGCAATCTGGACCGGCAAAAACAAGTCGCGCTCGAACTGGTTCGCCACCAGGGACTGACGCTGCTGCAAGCCATCGAGGCCAGCGTTCACAACGGCACTGCCGTGCAGAGCCGGAACGCCGGCGCGCTGGTTAATTTTGTGGCCGAATTGAGCACGAACCGGAACATCGCCTATATCATTTTATTTGACTCTGACGGCACAATTCTGCACCAGACCGGATCCGAAAACGGTCCCGCCCGCGATCATCCTGGGATTCGCCCCGGACTGGGTGAACAGGAAACGTCCCGTATGTACCGGCATTCGAGCGGGGACGAGATTTATGAAATCGCAAAACCTTTATCCGAGCGGTCGAACGGAGCCCAGGTCCATCGACCACGGGTTCCTGATGGAAATTCCCGCCTGCCTGACCAACCGGTCCACTTCATTGCGATAGGGATGAAAATGGCCGCATTCGAGGAGGCGCGCCAGGCCGATCTGAATCATGCGGTCATGATGGCGATCATCGCGCTGGCTTTGGGCACAGGTGCAGCATTTTTCATCTTCGTTATCCAGAACTACTATCTGGTCAATCGCACCCTGAGACAAACCCAGGATTACATGCACCAGATCATTTCCAGTATGGCCACCGGGCTGGTGGGCATCGATGCCAACGGCACGGTCAAATCCTACAACCTGCCTGCACTGGCCTTGCTCGACATCACTGAAGAAGCGATCAAAGGCAAACGTTTTGACACCATCCTGGACTTTGCGGCTACGGGCATATCGGACACCTTGGCTTGTGGACGTTCCATATTGGAAAGAGAGATCGACTATCGCACCGCGGCCGGCCGATCGCTGCCGCTGGCCGTCAGTGTAACACCCATCCGGAATCCGGACGGCACATGCCGGGGGGCCGTCATCCTGCTGCGCGACTTGAGCGAAATCAAGACCCTGGAGGCTCACATGCGCCGTTCCGAGAAACTGGCGGCGGTGGGCGCTTTGGCGGCCAGCGTGGCCCATGAGATCAGGAACCCGTTAAGTTCCATAAAGGGATTTGCACAGTTTTTACAGAAAAGCACCCCCAAAGAATCGCCCGAGAGGGAATACACCGGCACCATGATTCAGGAGGTTGATCGGATCAACGCCGTTGTCAATGATCTGTTGATTTTCGCACGACCCATCCAGGCCGATCCGGAAACCACCGATGCGGCCGAACTGGTTGCGCATGTCATCCGGCTGGTTCAGCAGGATGCGAATGAAAAAGGCATAACCATAGAGAGCAGAATCAAGCCCGGTGTCCATAACATCTGCCTGGATGCCAATCAGATAACTCAGGCGCTGCTTAATTTGGCGCTTAATGCGGTTGCCGCCGTTGATGAGGACGGCCGTATCACTTTCGGAATCGATCATGATGACGGGGAGGGGGCCTATAGGATTTGGGTTCAGGACAATGGCCCGGGCATCGACCCGAAAATCGTCGACAAAGTGTTCGATCCTTTTTTCACCACCCGGGAAAAAGGAACCGGGCTGGGTTTGGCCATCGTGCGCAAGATAGTGGAAAGCAGCAATGGACAAATTTCAGTCATGTGTCCTCCCCCGGATAGCCCGCGCGGGTGCCGGTTTGTAATGCAACTGCCACTGGCGATGGAACAATGCAGGCAAGGGCCGCTGGTGAATGATTCAAAATGATGAGATGCAGCGGCCCCTGCACGGGAAATGAGGATATGCCAAACTCTCCAAAAATTCTAGTGGTTGACGATGACCCCGCTCACCTGAAAATGCTCAAGGCGGTGCTGTCGGAGCAAAGTTATACCATCTCCATAGCCGGAGACGGTGCATCGGCCTTGGCGGCCGTGGAAAAACAATTTTACGACCTGATCCTCATGGATTTGCGCATGCCCAAATTGAATGGACTGGAGGCCCAGAAGAGGATCAAAACAATCAGTCCCGACACCCCCATCATTATGATGACCGCCTACGCATCCGTGGATACGGCGGTAGAGGCACTCAAGGCCGGCGCCGCCGATTACCTGACCAAACCCATCGATATCGATGAACTCACCATTCTGGTGCGCAAAGCCCTGCATCATCGGCAACTTGAACTGGAAAACAAATACCTCAAGGAGCGCTTACGGTTCGACTTTGCGGCCTTTATCGGACGCAGTCCGGCCATGCGCAATTTGTTCGAGACCCTGGCGCTGGTGGCGCCCTCGGAGGCCACCACCCTGATTTATGGCGAAAGCGGCACCGGTAAGGAACTGGTGGCCAACGCCATTCACCAACACAGCCCGCGCCGGGATCATCCTTTTATCAAACTCAACTGTGCGGCCTTGCCGGAAACGCTGCTTGAAAGTGAACTGTTCGGCCATGAGAAGGGCGCCTTCACCGGAGCGACGGTGCGCAAAGCCGGACGTTTCCATCAGGCCGACCAGGGCTCAATACTTCTTGACGAAATCGCGGAAATGGCCCCGGCGACCCAGGCCAAGATCCTCAGGGTGTTGCAGCAAAAAGAATTTGAGCCGGTGGGAGGCGGTAACACGACGAAAGTGGATGTGCGTGTCATTGCCGCTACCAACAAGGATCTGCAGGCGGAAATGGAAGCGGGCCGATTCCGCGAGGATCTGTTTTACCGCTTGAATGTAGTCACTTTGAACGTGCCGCCGCTGAGGGAGCGCGGGGAAGACATTGCCCGGCTGGCCGAACATTTTCTAAAAGTCTATGCCGAAAAAAACCGGCGTTTGATCAAAGGCATCGGACCCCATGCACTTGATTTGCTGATGCGCCACGACTGGCCGGGCAATGTCCGGGAACTCGAAAACACGATCGAACGCGCCGTGATCCTGGCCCGCGGGCATATGATCACCGCGGCCGAATTGCCCAAATCGATACAGCATGCATCTGTCGAAGAAAGGATTTTACAGACCGAGACGGTACCGACCGGCAAAACCCTGAAGGATATGGAGCGGGACATGATTCTTAAAACGCTCGAAGACAGTGACGGCAATCGCACCCGCACAGCGGAAACCCTGGGTATCAGCCGGCGCACGTTGCAGCTGAAATTGAAAGAGTACGGGATCAACCGTTAGAGGTGCTTTGAAAACATCCAATCGATTCGAAGTCAAGACGGGGCAAGGCGTTCAACCGGCAGTGCAGCTGTCCATGCGACGCATGGATGAGAGTTTGGAATTTGGATTGCACGCCTTGCCCCGAACCGGTACTGGGCCCCTTACATCATGCCATCTCTGCCCGGCATGTCATCCATCATCATATCTTCCATATCCATGAGCGTATTGCCCATATGGTCACGGGCTTGCTCGACGGATACCATGGCACGCCCCAGGTAATCACCTCCCATACGGTCAAGCGCGTCCATTAGCATCATGACTTGATCGTCATTTTGGAACCGGCTTGGATCCATGCCAAAGTCGATATCGAGCCCCTGCATCTGTTCGATCATTTCCTCAGGAATGAGTATACCGTTGTCCGGGTTGCCGTCCGCATCCATGGTTTGCAGCATTCGCGCCATGTTTGTTACCGCAGGATCGGTTTCGTCCAGGGCCCCGGGCACCAGGTCAACCGGGGTCATATACGGCCGTGCCGTGCCTTGACCAAGCTGAACATCTCCTATGGAAAAGTGCACCGTCTCACCTTCCATGTAAGAAAAGCTGCCGTCTGCGGCGGTGACGCCCGATTGGGTTTCAGTGCGGTAGTGCAGCCCTTCGACTGCGCTGTCCAGAAATGCCCCCGTAAAAATCGAAGAGGTATCGCTTGCGCCCCCCGCACAAGCAGTCAGCAGGGCCGAACCCAATAGCAGTGCGAGCAGCTGCATCTTTGCATTTATCAAACCTCTTATCCAACATAAACGCTTTTGGTCGCAGCCAACACACCCGCTGTTTACAACATTTCTTCTGTTCTTTCTGAAAAGATCGCGATCCATTCTTCCTCCATTGCTGAATTGGGTTGGTACGAAAGCCTATGCAGAAGGAGACAGCATGATGCATGCCAAAATTCAAATGAGAACGGGAGAAAACACATCAGCTTTATAGAAGCAGTTTCAACACCCCCTCGGACATACCTCCTGCATCGGCCCGGAAGGCGATCAAGTCAAAATTCCAAGCGCACGCATTTGCCCAGGCCATAGAAGCAGAGGCTTCCCGTCTTTTCCACCGTGAGTGGTCGCGTTCTTCAGCGCACCGATGTCACCAAACAGCATGCGCAGATTTTTCGCAAATTCTGCCCGGCTGGCATTAAAAGCACGATTATATTTTGCGCATCTGCATTTTCGGATCTCCAAAAGAATCACCTGGCCAATGAACAGTTACCATTACCATCACACCTTTGGGAAGAAAATCAGTTGCCCGCAATCAACCGGCATTGCTTTTGCTAAAGCAGGTGTCAGGTAAAATAAATTGCTGCGAGATGCTCATTCACAGTGGATGGTTAATCGGAAGAGAAAGGTGGGACTATGCACACCTACATAAAAAGAAATTTCAATTATGATCTGTCTGACTTTGTCTGGTTTTTGCGTTCATTTAAGACAAGGCGCAACCACAAAAAACGGATCCCCTTTGCCTTCCGAAACCGGACGGACGAATGCGTGCGCGCAAAAACCCAACCCTGGTTAATGCGCTGGAGCAAACGGAGCAGATGCCAAAAGCGTATTAACCATCACCCGCTCGGAAAGGAGAATTTATTCGCATGTATGGAATCCGCAAAATTCTGGTAGGAATCGCGATGGCCGCCGTCTGCCTGGCCCTGACAGCCCCTGCTTACGCCGGCGGCATGGGTGGCGGTCACCATGGTTCCGGGTACGGCTATAGGGATGGGCATCATGGTGATTCGGATGGCCACGGCAGTGATTACCGCAGTGACAGGCATGACTCCGCTGCCGGCCATGGCCATGACGGACCGGGGGGCTATGAAGACCACCATGGTAATGGATACGGCCCACAGGGCTCCTACTTGGATGGGCACCATGAACGCTATGGGCGGAGGTATTATCCAGGCGGATTCAGCCGCGCCCGGTTCAGCTTCGGCGTAAGAATTTCCGATTAACAATCTCCCCACACCACCTGTTTTATTAGAACAGCCTGGGCGTTTGCCTGCCCCGGCTGTTCTTGTCTTCCATTGGCTTCATTTCAGCATGAAGACAAAGTCCGTTGTCGTTTGCGGGTGACCCCGCGCAGATCTTGCGCGCCATTGTGACCAGGCCGGCGCGGGGAATAGGGAATTATTATACAACCCGGCGCATCGCTTTAGCGGCGCGGAGAGGATCCATCCATCGCTTATCCACCGAATTTACCTATAAATCAGTTAATTGACCGGTGACCGCCCTCCGCAAGCGCTGCATGGCACCGGTATTGCGTTATGGATGCGCAGGGTGTGAATGAAATGTGCAAAGGAGCCCCATGAGAATCGCCTACATTATGGATGAAATCGCATCCATCGATCCGGTTTGGGAAACCACCAGCCACCTGATGTACGAATGCAACCAACGCGGCCACAGCGTTTACTTCCTGGAACCCCATGACATTTACATCCGCGACAGCACGGTGGTGGCCCGCATGCACAACGTCAGCGTAGCGCCGGATATGCACATGCAAAGCTACTGGCGCGCGCTGGTCGCCATTGTTGAGGAAGGCGAACGTATTTTCGAGTCGATCACCGATCTGGATGCCATGTTTTTGCGCAAAAACCCGCCGCTGGACTATCGGACCATGGAGTACCTGGCTCCTTATGAGAGCAAAGTTTTTATGATCAACAGCACCGCCGGCCAGATTCGCGGCAACAGCAAATTATACCCGCTCAATTTCCCCGGGATCATCCCCGAAACCCATGTTTCCAAGGACCCTAAGCGACTGCTGAAAATCATCGAAGAGTTCGGCGGCGCCATGGTGGTCAAGCCTTTGCAGCGTTTCGGCGGAGAGGGCGTTATCAAGGTCAGCACCGCTGATCGTGAAAACCTCACCTCGTTGATCCACTATTACACCCGGGCCAGCCGGCCCTACCGGGAACGCGAGCCCATTATGGTACAGGCCTTCCTGGAGAGCGCCAAGACCGAAGGGGATGTGCGTATTCTGCTGCTCGACGGTGAGATTCTCGGCGCCATGCAGCGCATTCCCCAGGCGGGCGACTTTCGCACCAACGTGCACGCCGGCGGCAGCGTGCGGCCGCACACGATCACCCCCGCGGAAAGAGCTGTGTGTGAAGCCATCAAGGAGCGTTTGATACAGGATGGACTTTATTTTGTCGGGCTCGATCTCATTGACGGCAAGCTGATCGAAGTCAATTGCGTATCGCCGGGCGGCATCCCCCGCATCAACCACCTCGACCATGTGCATTTGGAAGCCCGGGTGATCGATTTTATCGAACGGAACGTGGCCGGGCGCAAGCATGCGTAATATATTACAATGTTCGGCCTCAGCGCACAAGGCAAAGCGTCTGGCAGGACAATCCGTTGGCCAGGCGGCCCGAAGGCCGTCGGAGCAGCTCTGGGACGGTGCAGCGTGATCATGCAAACCTTTGGCAGCATTCAAACACAAAGGAGGAAGTCATGCGAAAGAGAGCGATAGTCCAGGTACTCGCGGCCCTTTTTTTCATCACAGCGGCAGGATGCGCGGGCATAGGGAGTGCGGGGCACAAGTACCTCATGAAAGGTCAGGTACTGGAAGTTAACGGCCGTGCAGCTTATGTGTGCATCGGCAGCGCGAGTGGCGCCAAGGCAGGGCAGGAACTGCCCGTCTTCAGGTATGTGCCATCGGGGATCTTGGGCGAAAAGCAAAGACCAAGTTATCGACGGGAGCTTGTAGGCGCCGTGAGAATCACGGAAGTGGTTGACGAGCATTTCGCCAATGCAACCGTCCTTAGGGGCGATGTCAAAGCCAATGACCTAGCGGAATTGAAGATGTAGATAACTGCCGCCGTTTATCCAGCCGAAACTCCGTTCCGCCCCCCCGCACCTTTGCCGATATGATTCATCACATCTGATATTGTCACTTCTCTTAGGGATTTGAGCGCTGATCTGATCCGGCCGCGGTTGCGCGGCTTGCCCGCCTTTTTCGGGGGCGGGGCTTGCATATCGCCAAAAGCCTTTTAAATTTCGGGCGAACGGCGGCACAAAATGGACCATTTAAACCAATGCAGCGGATGGATGATGCTGGATCCAACAAAGGCATGACCGGCCGTTTGGAATCGCAGCGATTGTTTTTTATCGACCACGGCGCGCGCAGTCATATCGGGTATGGGCGGCTTAGCAACGAAGATGCCGTATGGCATACGCCGAAGAGGTTTTACGGCTGCGGCCATGGCTTTGTTTGGGCCGTGGCCGACGGTATCGGAGGCAACGGCAACGGTGACGTCGCCAGTCGCCTGGCCTGCGAACAGCTCGGAGACTATCATGCGCTGGCCGGCTGCAGCGCCAAGCCGGTGGCGGTCATGAAGCTGCGCCGTCGCATTGAGCAGACGATCCTGCGAGCGGACCGGCACATCCGGCGCATTGCGCTTTTGGACCCGCGCTTGGTCCATATGGGAACCACTCTCTCGTGCCTGGTGTTGACCGCGGGGCAAAGCATCATCGGCCACGTGGGCGACAGCCGCATCTACCGCTTGCGCCGGAATCACTTAAGCTGCCTGACCAGGGATCACACCTTTGTTCAAGAGATGATTTTCGAAGGCGAGCTCGACCCGCGCAAAGCCCGCACCCATCCGCTGCGAAACATGCTGACCCTGGCCGTGGGCACCGAGGAACCCTTGGCCTACGTCGCGACCCGAATCGACCGGCTGCACCCGGACGACCGCTTTCTTTTGTGCACTGATGGCCTGCATAATGCTGTCGGCTATGGTCGCATTGCCGCCCGTCTGAGCCAAACCAGCGCCGCTGCGGATATTGCGGCCGCCCTGGTGGACGATGCCTTGTACCAGGGTGCCCTGGACAACGTAACGGCCCTTGTTGTCAAGCTCAATGGAGATGGTTCAAGGGGCCGACCTCAAAACGAGCCGACTGCTTTCAGCGGAGATAAACCGTGATGACTACCAGGCAGGCTTGTGTGTTCACCACCGGAAGCATCATCGACGGCAAATGGGTCGTCATCGAACTTATCGGCCGGGGCGGCATGGGGGAAGTCTACCGCGCCCATCAGCTCAACCTCAAGCGCGATGTCGCGATCAAGGTGATCTCCGAAGAACTGCTGGAGGGAGTGGGAGACAACCCCCATGAGGCGTCCGGCGCGCAGGGCCGATTTCATCGTGAAATGCAGACCATGGCCCAGGTGCGCCATCCCAACGTGCTGCAGATTTTCGACTACGGCAGGCTGGATGTCACAACTGGCGGCGGCAAATGCATACCCATGGAATATATCGCCATGGAGTATGTGCCCGGCGACACCCTGCGCTTTACCATGTCCGAAGAGGGCTTCGGGGAGGAGATCGGCCTGCTGTCCGACTGGTTGCGGCGTTACTTCCTGCCCGTGCTGGACGGTGTCGAGGCGATCCACGCCAAGGGCATTGTACACCGGGACCTTAAGCCGGAAAACATCTTGATGGACGGCGAAGCGCCCAAGATCGTCGATTTCGGTCTGGCGCGTTCCGTGAAGGTGCGCGCGGTATCCAATTCATGGGATATCAAAGGCACATGGTCCTACATGGCGCCGGAGCAGTTTGAAAATTTTCGCAAGTCAGGTCCGGAAGCCGATATTTACACCCTGGGCAAAATCTTGTTCGAAGCCGTCACCGGAAAACTGGATCCCAAGCGGGTGCCCTTCAAATCGGTTGGTCTGGAATCAACAGCAACCCCGGTGCTGGCGGCCGTCGACAAGGTTATCCGCAAGGCCACGGCCCAAGAGGTCCACCAGCGTTATGCAGACATCGCCGAGATGCGCCGGGCGGTGCAGGATGTGTTGCGCACGGCCGCAACCGCGGAGGTGTCGCCGTTGCCGTCGACGAAGCCGCCTGCGGCCGTCCGATGGCTGTGGGCCGGAGTAGCCGCCGCATTGCTGGCCGTGTCCGGCATGACCGTCTATCATATATGGTTAGAAGCCGCTCCGACAGGAGGTCGGGAAGATACGCTTGGGGGCGAGCAAGCAGTCCCGGCGGAAAATCCATCGGGCCGGCTTGAGTCGCAATGGTACGCCGTTGATGGACAGCCCATGGTGCTGGTCGAGGGCCAAGAAGGTTTGCCGACCTTTTATATCGACCGCTCGCCGGTAAGTTATCACAGTTTCCATGAGTTTCTCAATGCCGTGGCGGACAAGGTGCGCGTCGAAGACGGGGTGGTGAAATATGACGATGAAATCTGGTTCTACTTAGGCGACGGTACGGCCCCCTACGAGCAAATCACCTATATCAACGGGCGTTTTTTCCTGCGCGACGCGGCCTGGGCCTCCAGCCCGGTGGTGCGGGTCACCTTTCAGGGCGCCCTGGCCTATGCGCGCCATTACAACAAAAACCTGCCCAGCTTGCAGGAATGGCAGGCCGGTCTGACGCTGTTGGACAAGCAAGCCGGCAAAACACCCACCGAGCAGCCCCAACCATCTGCCTTCAAGGAATGGGTGAAGGACTCAGCAAAGCCGAGTATAACGGAAGGCGATGATATCCTGGTTAATACCGACTCCCGCGTGGCCGCCTGGCCTTTATCTGAGGCCGATCCGCCGAAACAATATCCCTGGGAAGGGTTTGCCGACGTCGGATTTCGGACAATCATCAGGCTGGCTCAGTAAAAACACTCCGATCTCACCAAGCGGATCAAGGAGAGCATCCATCCGGACAAAAACCACTTCCATCCTTCGTGTCCTTCGTGCTCTTCGTGGTGAAATCCAACAGGTGTCCGCGCGTGCGAACGTGCAGTTCTTCGCATTCGTTTTCTTCACCACGAAGGGCACGAAGAGCACGAAGGAGTCAGATAACAAAGCGCTTAATGCCATTTTTGAGCTTCGTGACGTTGAAGTTGATCAGCAATCTCCCGATGGACCTCGATGGCGCAACCAATCACCTGCCTCGACAAGCTCATCAAATTCCATCCTTCGTGTCCTTCGTGCTCTTCGTGGTGAAATCCAACAGGTGTCCGCGCGTGCGAACGTGCGGTTCTCCGGTCCTGCCGGCCAGCGCGGGGGCTTGCAACCGCTTCTTCACACCAAGCCTTGATCCAGCATGGCATCCACCACCTTTATAAATCCGGCAATATTGGCGCCAGCGACATAGTTGCCGGGCATGCCGTACTGCTCAGCGGCGGCCAGGCAGCTCGCATGAATGTTTTTCATGATCATTTGCAGCCGTCCGTCCACTTCCGCCCTGGGCCAGCGCAGGCGCATGCTGTTTTGGGACATCTCCAACCCGGAAACAGCCACGCCGCCGGCGTTGGCAGCCTTGCCGGGGGCGAACAACACCCTGCTGTCCAGAAAGAGATCGACCCCCTGCGGCATGGTCGGCATATTGGCCCCCTCGGCGACCAGGTGAACCCCGCCGGCGACCAGGTGACCGGCATCCTCGGCGTTGATCTCGTTCTGTGTGGCGCAGGGAAAGGCGCAATCGGCCTTGTGCCGCCAAAGCGGATTGCTCGCGGCGTCCGGGTCCGCGGGCGTATACACCGCTCCCGGATAGGCCTCCGCGTATTCTTTGAGGCGGCCGCGGCGCACGGTTTTCAATGTTTTGACAAAAGTCAGTTTGTTCTCATCGATACCTTCTTCATCGAAGATGTAACCGGAAGAGTCGGACAGCGTAATCACTTGGGCCCCCAGCCCGATGAGCTTTTCAATTGTGAATTGGGCCACGTTGCCCGAGCCGGAAACCAGGCAGCGCTTGCCTTCGAGCGATCGGCCGCGGGTTTTCAGCATTTCAACTGCAAAGTAGACGCACCCGTACCCCGTGGCCTCCGGGCGGATCAGGCTTCCGCCCCAATTGAGGCTTTTGCCGGTCAAAACACCGCTGAACTCGTTGCGCAATTTTTTGTACATGCCGAACAGGAAACCGATTTCCCGCGCGCCGACCCCGATATCTCCGGCCGGCACATCGGTGTCGGGGCCGATATGGCGATAAAGCTCGGCCATGAAGCTCTGGCAAAAGCGCATCACCTCATTGTCCGATTTTCCCTTGGGGTCGAAATCGGAACCACCTTTGCCGCCGCCCAGCGGCAGTGAGGTCAACGCATTTTTAAACACCTGTTCGAAGGCCAGGAATTTCAGGATGGAGAGCGTCACCGAGGGATGAAAACGCAAGCCCCCTTTATACGGCCCGATGGCGCTGTTCATTTCGATCCTGAATCCCCGGTTGACTTGGGGGTGGCCCCGGTCGTCCATCCACGCCACACGGAACAGGATAACCCGCTCGGGCTCCACCAACCGCTCGAGGATCTTGTGGTGACGGTATTCGGGATGGCTGTCCAAGACCGGCTTGACCGATGCCACCACCTCGCCGACGGCCTGGTGAAATTCCCGTTCACCCGCATCCCTGGCCTTGATGGTATCCATAATGTCCTGCATCTGTGTTTTTCTCCTTCCTCAGCCGGCCGTAGCGGATTGGATCCTCCAAACCCCTCGCCAGCCCTGTGATTAAAGATGCTATTCCGCCCACATCAATACGCCGGCGGAAGATTTGCCATCGATTTTGACGACCAGTCCTTTTTCAAGGGTCACATGCCGCACGAAGCGTGTTTCATTTTGCGGCGCCAGGGCCATCAGCCGATCCCAATCGATCCAACCGCCGCCCCTGGCGGCCACGGTCAAGTAGCCGATGCCCAGGGTAGCGATATTATGGAAAAAGTGGCTCCCCTGGGAAGGGTCGGCATTCAGATTCGCTGCGGTGGTTTCCACAATTGCGGCCACCGCGGAGATATCGTTCCAGGTCACCGGAATTCCCAGCCGGTGGTCCGCCGATCCCCAGCGCCCCGGTCCGATCAGCACATACCGGCGCCCCTGGCGGGCGATGATGCGGTTCAAATGCGCGATTTGAGCGGCGATATCCTTGGTACGGTCGGGATCGAAACGCTCGGGCGGCACCAACAGGAGATCTTGGATGTTTTGCTGAGAACCATTGCCCAAGGCCTGGCGTGAAAAACAAAAGGCGCGCCGTTCATCGGCTGCGCTGACGGTCACAGGCAAGCTCTGCTCCCGTTTGGCCATGGGGCGGATCTGTAACAGCCAGAAGACGTAAGGCCCGCTGCCCGTCGGGGGCGGATCGACGGCGAATTCGATTTCGACCGGGCAGCCCATACCGCGCTGGCCCATATCCAGAAGATCGGTCACGACCTCGGCCAAAGGAAAGAGATCGTGTTTCAATACGCTGGCAAAGGTGATCAGTTTGCGCCCCGGCAGCGTGCCTGTATCGCGTATCCGCTGATCGGCCTCCACATATGTGGAGGAAAGCAACCGGACGGCCGGGTGGTGTGCCATGTCATCCACGGAACATACTTCTAAAAGCGCATCCACATCCGCCGGTTCGCTTTCAGGCTGCGGCGGTAATTTCAAAGCAAAGAAAGAACGCTGCGCATTCTCCAGGACTTTGGACAAGCTGTCGATTTGCGGCAACAGCTGGGGATATCTGGGTGAAAACCGCAGGCAGGGCCATCCTTCGACAATGGCACGGCCCAGGCCCAGGGCGATATGCACGATCCCCTCTTCCGGCTTCATGTAGGCAACCGGATAAAAATTATAGGATTGGGCCAGGCCTGAAATGGCGGGATAATGACGGCTCTCGACCGTTTGTCCCACGACCGGCTGAATGAGGACGGCCATGCGATCTTCCTCGGTCCGGTAGGGCGATCGTCCGGCAAAAGCCCGCGAGGAAGCAAAATAGGTCGATGCGTAGACGCGCTGGACGGCGTGCAGCAACCGGGTGAGGCGAACTTGCGTATTGGGATGCTGGTTGGGGATCATGACCGTTTTGTAAATGCCGGCGCTCGGCTGCGCCTGGGCATCCTCATGCAGGCTGGAGGATCGCACGGCCAGGGGGCCAACGGCGCTTGCAAGGAAGGATGCGAGCTTAAGGGCCATCTCTTCCGGAAAAACAGCCGCGGTAAATGCGTGTTCAATGTCCGGGTCCGCCATGGCGGCAACGGAATCAGGCGGCAAATTATTTTGCTTCAAAAAAGCATCGAAACACTCGGTGGTCAACACCATTGTTCTGGGGATGCGGATATCGACGTTGGGATATTTCAGTCCGACATCGGGCGCGTTTTTGAGCAGCGCCGCCAGGAAGGCCAGTCCTCTGGCTTTTCCGCCCAGCGATCCTCTTCCGATTCTGGCGAATTCCGCCGTGGGGTCGTAACTGGTTCCGACATCCACGACAACTCCGCGCTGGCGCTCCTGGCGCTGCGTGAGGATGGCATCGCGGATAAAGCTGCGCAACTCCGGCAGGCTGGCGAAATCGGTGACCTTGACGGCGCGCAGGCTTTGGGCGAGTTCAATTTCCATGCGCGCCATCATCCAGGTCGAAAAATCCTCGCGTCGGGCATGATATTCGATGGATGCATCGGGAATCGTATCGAGCACCTGCGCCATGGACCGCAGGGTGGCGGCCCGGGCGACTTCCCGGCCGTCGGGAAATCGAAAGACAAACTCTTCAAACCCCAGGGAGCGGATGAAAAATTCCCTCAACTCCTGATGCAACGCCGAAGAATTCTTGTCGATGAACCGCACGCCCAGCGCTTCAGCCTTGGACCGGTTGCCGGGCTCGGAGCTAAACAACAGCAACGGCAACTCGGGATTATCCTTTTGGATGGCGGCCAGCAGGTCAATGCCGGCCTCCTTGTTCAGCCCGGCGCCCATCGAAAAACGGGCATCGCACAAAACGGTCAGCATGAAAGGCGCAAAACGCCGGTACAAAGCCAGGGCGCTCTCAAAAGAACCGGCCAGCAGAATCTTCGGCCGGCCGCGCATGCGCAGAATACGATGTTCTTCATTCAACGACTCGTCCATGACCAACTGGGTCTGACGCACGATTTCCTTGTAAATGAATGGAAGCAGCGATGAAAGATAGAGTGGGGAGTCTTCGACCAGCAGGATCACCCGCACACCGGCCGCGCGGGTATCGAAATCCACATTCCAGCGGTCTTCCGTCGACTTCACCAGCGCCAGCAAAAGATCGGTATTGCCGAGCCAGACAAATCGGCGGCCCACCTCACGGCAGTATGTTTCGGCCTCTCCATTTTGAAAAGGCGCGGTCTGATGGGATAGAAAACAGATGGGCACCTGCGGATAGTGCATACTGATTTCACTGCACAATTGCGCGGGCGGCATATCTTCGCGACGAGCCACGCTGATCACCAGGTCAAAGGGATTTTCCGAAAGCATCTGCAGGGCTTCGCGAGGGCCGGAGACCCAGCTGATGCGCGGAGGCCGGGTCAGATTCAAGCCGCGGTACTCATGGATGATCCGGCCGGCCAGGCGCCCGTCTTCCTCCATGATAAAGGCGTCGTAGGGAGTGGAAATCAGCAGGATCTCCTGAACCCGCCTGGCCATGAGTTCGTAGAACACCTTGAAAGAAGGCTCAAGCCGATCGTATTTTCGTCTAACGGGCATGATGCCGAGCGCCTCCACTCTTGGCGCTGCGTCTGCGTTTTCCGCCGCAGGCAGCCTTGCAAACGCCATTGCTCACCAGCCGAACGATAAAGGAACCAACTTACAATATGTTTCCCGGCTGTCGTATTTCAAATGATTTTAGGGGAATTTCAGATGTACATGCACATTTTGGGAGCTATTTCTTCCGGATGGACATGCCGAACAAACCGCGCGGCGCCCAGACGATCACAACCGCCAGCAGCAGCCCGAAGAAGAGCTTATGGCCGGTTTCGATGAAGTTTTTGAAGATGAATTCATCCAGGCTGGTGATCAGCAGTGCGCCGATGCAGGGTCCCACGAGCGTGGTCATGCCGCCGAACAGGGACGCGACGATGGGCATGACCGACCAGGAACCATCAAAAGCGGAGTCCGGGTCAAGGAAATGCACATAGTGAGCGTAAAAGGCTCCCATCAGCGCGGTACAAAACGCCGAGACCATGAGGGCCAGCAGTTTGGTCCGGAAGACCGGCACCCCGATGCCGGCCGCGGCCTCTTCGTCTCCATGCACGGCCGACATGGCCAGCCCTCTGTTGGAGCGACGAATCAGGTAGATGCTCACGTAGACAGCCAGCATCATCAGCGCGGCCAAATAGTAATTGGTCGTGCGCGAGACGTAAAAATCCAGAGTCGTTCCTCCCAAGCGGATGGGCGGAAGCGACGGAATGTTGAACAGGCCCTGGGAACCGGCGGTCAGCGAAGTCATGTTTAATGTCAACAGCTTCATCACCTCGGCGAAACCCAAAATGGCGAGTGCAAAATAGGGCCCGCGCAGCCGAAATGCCGGAATTCCGATCACCATGGCCCCCAAAACCCCCAGCAGGGCAGCGACGGCCATGGCCGCAAAAGGATTCCATCCGGCCTTGACCACCAGCAAGGCCGAAGCATAGGCGCCGATTCCAAAAAAAGCCGCATGTCCGAAGGAGACCTGACCGCAAATGCCGGCCAGCAGGTTCCAGGCCAAAGAGACGGAGCCCAGAATCAATGCGATGATGAAGATGCTCAGATAATAAGGGTTGAAGAAAAGCACTACGGGCAGGATGAAGACAATACTGAAGGTTGCGACGGCTGCGGTCTTTTCAGTCATCTGCAGGAAACTTTTCGGTTTCATTCAGCCTCTCTTTCCGAAAAGGCCTGAGGGCCGCACCAGCAAAATCATCAAAAACAGGGTGAACCCGAACAATTCCCGCAAAGAGGAGCTCAAAAAAGTGACCGTCAGGGCCTCACCCACCCCGAGTATCATACCGGCCGCGATGAGGCCGGGTATCGATCCGACACCGGCCAGCACGGTCAGAATGAAGGCTTTTACGGTGATGCCGATGCCCGTTCCGGGGCTTACAAATGACAGCATGCCCAGCAAGGGGCCGGCCAAACCCGCCAGCATGCCGCCGATGCTGTAGGCCATCAGGTCCACGCGTTCCACATTGATACCGGACAAGGCGGCCGCATCTCTATCGATGGCGGTGATGCGGATGGCCTTGCCCGCTTTGGTGCGGCGCAGAAAAAAATGCAGCAACACAACTGCCGCAAAGGAAATAAAGAAGGTGATCATTTCGCCCAGGCTGATGTATATTCCGGAAATCTTCACGGTGTTGCTCATCCAATCGACGCTGATGCTGCGCAGATCGGCGGACCACAGTTGAAGATACACATTGGAGAGAAAGATCCCGATGCCGAAGGTCAGGATCAGGGTATTGAGTTCAACAGTGGTCCGGATCCGCTCTATGAACACCCGGTAGCTTAGAAAAGAGACCCCGCCGGCCAAAAGGGCCGCTATGGGCAACGCCGGAAGCGGATCGATCCCCAATTTTACCAGCAGCCAGTAAGCCACGTAACCGCCCAAGACCAGGAACTCGCCATGGGCCATGTTGATGATTTGCATAATTCCAAAGACAAAAGCCAGGCCCAGGCTGTAGAGGGCGTAGTTGCCTCCCTCCAGAAGTCCCGAAAGCACCGATTGGATGATCGTCGCATTGGAAATCAAAGCATCCCCTTGAACCGGCTTCGCCGGAGATGGCTGCGCCTGATAACGAGCAATTACTTCCCGCCCCAGGGGATTTGCGGATAAACGGCTTTGCCCTGGGCCCGGTCGGTCGGGTAGACCACCACCTGCTCGCCTTTCTGGGTTTGAAACAGAACCGCCGAGAAGTAGCGCGGATCGCCCTTTTCATCGAAGGCAATGCGGCCCATGGGACTGATGACATCCAGGGAACGCAGTGCGTTTCTGGTTTTTTCGGGAGTATACGCGGCGGTCTGCCCACCGCCTTTGGCAATGGCTTCCAGCATGTATTTGGCGGAGAGATAGCCCAACATGGCGATGTAGGAAGGCTCTTCCTTAAAGCGCGCCGTGTAATCGGAAATCATCTGGGATTCGTTTGCCTTGGCCTCTTTCGGCGCGGTGCCTTTTTCCCAGACCGAGGTGCCGTAGACATATTCACTCAGCGGGCCAAGCTCACGGATGAACTCGGGAGTCCCGATCCCCCATGATCCCACATAGGCTTTGACCGGCAGGTTGAGGATCTTGGCATCCTTGATCGTACCCACGTAATCCTGAAAATAACCCTCCACCAGCAGCACGTCGCAGCCGGCATCCTTGACCTTCAGCAGGATCGGTTTAAAATTGGTGGTCCCCTTTTCAAATTTCTCGAATACCGGCACCTGGATGCCCGCCGCCTGCAATTGGCCCTTTACGGCTTCCGCTATCTGGGCGGTGGCCGACAGGCTGTTGTAAACGATGCCCACTTTTCGGGCACCGAAAATATTTTGGATGGCGCCGGACTGGGCCGAGGCGTAACCCGGCATGTAGTTCAGGCGGAAGAAGTTTTTGAATTTCTTCTCCGATAACTGGGTATCCACCGCGCCGGTGGTCAAATAGGGGGTATCATAGCGCTCGGCCGTTTCCGAAGCCGGCCCCACGAGGTTGGAGCCGTAGCCGCCCACGATGCCGTTGACGTGATCCACCCCGGCCAACTTTTCCACTGCCGACACGGCCTTCTGAGGATTGCTTTCATCGTCGTATACGATCAGATCGACTTTGCTGCCGGTCTTTTTTTCGAATTCCTCCGCCGCCAGCCGGATGCCCTTGATCTGCTCGATTCCATGTTTGGCCAGGCTGCCCGATTGCGGTGCATGCGCGCCCATTTTGATAACCGGCGCGGCCCAGCTCGTCCCCAACGCCAGTCCCATGAACACGCCGATGAAGCACAACCTTTTAAAGATTCTGAGTAGCATATGCATTCTCCTTCTTCACAGGCCCAAATAGGCCTGCTTGATATGGCCGTCTTCCTTCAGGGAAGCGGCGGCTCCCTCCATCACCACGGTTCCCCTTTCTATGACATAGGCGTAGCTGGCTGCTGAAAGAGCCACCTGCGTGTTCTGCTCGACCAGGAGAACCGTGGTGCCCGAAATGACGATTTTTTTAATGGCATCGAACACTTCCCGGACAATCAGGGGCGCCAGTCCCAGCGACGGCTCGTCCATCAGCAACAACTGGGGGGACGCCATCAGGCCCCGGCCGATGGCCACCATCTGTTGCTCGCCGCCGGAAAGGGTCCCGCACAGTTGATTTTTTCTTTCTTTGAGATGCGGGAATAATGACCAGACCCATTCCAATCGCGCTTTTGCATCCGCCGGATCGGAGACCCGGTAGGCCCCCATTTCCAGATTTTCCTGAACTGAAAGGGGCGCCCAGAGGCGACGGCCTTCGGGAATCATGGTCATGCCCAGGGCCACGATCCGGTGGGTTTTCTGGTTTTGTATCTCCTGTCCCATCAACCGGATCGTACCGGCATTGGCCGGCATGATGCCGGTAAGGGCGCGCAGCAAGGTGGTCTTTCCGGCGCCGTTGGGTCCCAGGATGCAGGTCAGCGTGCCCTGGCGGACTTCAAAGGAAACCCCCTCCAACACACGGGCATCTCCGTAAGTCACGAAAAGTCCTTCCACGCTAAGCATAATTGCTTTCTCCCAAATAGGCCTTGATCACCGCCGGATCTTCCACCGCCGCCTGAGGCGCGCCGTCGAAAATCAACTGCCCAAAATTGATGACCAGCAGTCGATCGCAGATGCCCATGACCGCTCTCAGGTTGTGTTCGATCATGAAGATGGCGATCTTTTTCTGATCTTTCAATGAACGGATCAGTGGAATAGCTGTTTGGACCTCTCCTGGATTAAGGCCGGCCAGGACCTCATCCAAGAGCAGCAATTGGGGCTTGGTAGCCAGAGCGCGGGCTACCTCCAGACGTTTGCGCTCAGGCAGACTGAGGGAACTGGCGGGTTGATCGGCCTTGGCATGCAGCTGGGTGCTTTCCAGGATTTCCTGAACCTCCTGATGGATAACTTTCGTGGCGGGTTTATCGGGCTTCCCGAAAACCGCGGCGGCCTTGACGTTTTCAAAAACCGTCATCTCAGCGAAAGGGCGGACCACCTGAAAGGTCCGGGCGATGCCCAGGTGGCAGATCTGATCCGGGCGCAGGCCGACAATGGAGCGGCGATTGAATTGAATCGCCCCTTCCGAAGGCGGTAGAAAACCACTGAGCAGGGCGAAAAGAGTGGTCTTGCCGGCTCCGTTGGGACCGATCAAACCGACGATTTCTTCGGGGTGCAGCTTGAATGAAATCTTTGCGATGGCCCGCAATCCGCCAAAGTTGCGGCTGAGCGAAAAGACCTCCAGCAACGCCGTTTGCCTGTCTGCCTGATGCATCATCATCTGTCCGGCAAACCCTGAAAGATCGGGATTGGGTTTTTAATCGAAGCCTGGTGCAAGGAAGGGCTGGTTTTATCGGCGGGAATGTCGGCGCACCTGCCGTGCCCTTGCTGTGTAATGGCAGTATTGTTTATCACAGGATGGTTAGTCAAGTCCTATGATCGACCGGTGATTCCCGCCTAAGCGCGTCTGAAGAACGGCCGGGCGTTTTTTTGCC
>QZKV01000150.1 GCA_003599575.1 Desulfobacteraceae bacterium
CCGACGGTCACGCCCGCGGCCAACCACATGGCCAGCGCGGCTTTGCTTCCGGTCCATAACGAACCGATGCCGATGGCCGCGATCATGGCCAGATTCAAAAAAACCGGCGCAAGCGCCGGGGCGGCGAAGTGGCCCAGGACATTCAAGATGCCCATGCATAAAGCCAACATCCCGACGAAGAAGATGTAGGGGAACATGGTGCGGGTCAGATCAACCGTAATTGCGAATTTTTCGCCGACATCGGAAAAGCCGGGGGCGATCAGGCGCACCAGCCAGGGGGCCATCGCCATGCCGGCCAGCGTGACCAGCGCCAACACCAACGCCGCCGACCGCAGTGCGCTGTTGGCCAGTCGATCGGCTTCCCCGCGGCCCTGCTGGTAAAGCGTGTCGGTGTAAACCGGCACGAAGACGATGCTTAAAGAGCCCTCCCCGAATAGGCGCCGCAGCAGATTGGGGATGCGGAAGGCGGCCAGAAAGGCATCCGAAACCATTCCCGTCCCGAAAAAAGTGGCAATGACAATATCGCGCACGGCGCCCAGAATTCGACTCAACAAAGTGGCCCCGCCGACCACACCGGCGGCCCGCACCATGAGCGCGCGGTCAGATGCACCATGTCCGCCGTCCGCGGCCGGCGCATGGCCGGCATGCGTCCGGGAATCGCCGTCGCGCTCCCCTGGCGCGCCCGCAGTCCCGTCGGACGGGCTGTTCCGGTTTTCATCCGCATTGAAAATTATTGACATGCCGGTGGAGAGCCTATATAGGACAACATTTTAAGAACGCCCTAAAATGTAGGCGAAAGGAGCTTGCCAGTGGCCAATCATAAATCAGCACTCAAACGCGCGGGGCAGAATCAAAAACGGCGTTTGCGCAACCGGACGGTGAAAACCCGTGTGAAAAACATGGTCAAGGAGGTCCGCCAGGCCGCAGCCCAAAATTCGGCCGAGACCGGCGCCACCTTGAAAACGGCCCAGTCTGCCATTGATAAGGCCGCCAAAAAGGGCGTGTTGCACAAACGTACCGCTGCCCGGAAAATCGCCCGCCTTGCCAAATTGACCAAATCCGTTCAGTAGCCATACCGGCTCACAACTGCAAAACACCCGGTTGCGATCCACGCGGCCGGGTGTTTGGTTAGAACGTATCCGTAAGCCGCGCATAGGCATATTCCGCCAGCCGCTGGGCCGCCTGGGCGCTGGCCAGGCGCAGATTGCGGTCCGTCTCGGGTCGCAGGGCGTCGACCGTATAGGTTTCTTCGGCCGTTATCTGCTGTTCCCATAAAACCAAACCATTGCGATTTTTAAGCACCAGCGAAGCGGTGATCACCATGCGGCGCTGCAAGGCCGTCAGGGTGCCGCTGCGCGCCACGGTTTCAGTGGCCAATGCATCGATGCTGCCGGTGAGCACGGCGTCGGCTCTGTCCGCATCCACCAACAGATTCTGCCGCCGGCGGGTGAACTCATCGACCAGGGCATTGGTGACAATGCTTTCCAGTCCGGATAAGGCCGTACGATTGGTAAGCACGCTGACGGCGATGGTACTGACATCGCCCGGCAGCCGGCCGCTGCCGGCCAGACGATACCCGCAGGCGGCCAGCAGGGTCAGGCACAACGCAGCGATGGTCAGGGACCGGCAATCTTTCATTTAAACTCCTGAAGCAGCGCGGGATTCACGCGCACTCAGCGAAGCGGTACTCGCCCTCGTACTCTGAACATCGAGTACGAGGACGAGTACGCGTACGAGTACGATTTTGAACAGACTTTTCTGCCTTTTGTCCCGGCTCATCTGAGATTCCATGAACGGAACGCTAGGCCACGATATTGACCAACTTGTTCTTGACCACGATCACCTTCTTGGGGCCCTTGGAGCCGATGAATTTTTGAACCCGCTCATCGGTCAGTGCATTTTGCCTTAAGGTGGCCTCGTCGGTATCCACTGCTACCGAAAAACGGCCGCGCAGTTTGCCGTTGACCTGCACCACGATGGTCACTTCGTCTTGGGTCAGGGCATCCTCGCGCGGTTTGGGCCAGGCCGCCGCCAGGGTGCTTTGCGCATGTCCCAAGGCCTCCCAGATCTCTTCGCAGAAATGGGGGACAATCGGGGACAGGAGCAGGGTGATCGTTTCAAGCGCGTGGCGCATGACCCCCGCCTGCGCTCCTGCAGCGTCCGCGGGGGGCTCGATGGTATACATCAGGTTGACCAGTTCCATGACCGCGCTGATGGCGGTATTGAAATGGAAACGGTCATCGATGTCGCGGGTCACTTTCTCAATGGTTTGATGCGCCTTCTTGTAGATCCCGCGCAGCGGTTCGTCCAGTTGATCGGCCGGTCCGCCATAAGCGGCCGCGCCGGCCACCGTGTCAAGCCAGGTGCAGGCCAGGCGCCACACCCGGTTCAAAAACCGCGCGCTGCCTTCCACGCCCTGATCGCTCCACTCCAAATCCCTTTCCGGCGGAGCGGCAAACAGGCAAAACAAACGGGTGGTATCGGCGCCGTAGCGCGTAAGCAGTTCATTGGGGTCCACCACATTGCGCTTGGATTTGGACATCTTCTCCACCCGCCCGACCGCCACCTTTTCATTGCAGAGCGTACAATGCGGGCCGTCCGGTGCCTGGTTCACCTGTTCGGGGAAAAGAAAGCCGTGCCGCGGGCACGACAGGGTTTCCTTGCACACCATGCCCTGGGTCAACAGGCGCGTGAAGGGTTCTTTGTAGTCGATCAGCCCCATCGCGTGCAAAACGCGCGTGTAGTAGCGGGAGTACAGCAGGTGCAGGATGGCGTGCTCCACCCCGCCGATGTACTGGTCCACCGGCATCCAGTAATTGACGGCCTGCCGCTCGAACATGCCGTCTTGGTAATGCGGGCTGCAGTAGCGCTCGAAATACCAGGATGATTCCACAAAGGTATCCATGGTGTCGGTTTCGCGCCGTGCCTTGGGATTGGCGCATTTGGGGCAGGTGGTCTGGGCAAATGCGGCCAGGGTGGGCAAGGGCGAATGGCCGCCTTCCAGCAAATTGGCATCCTCGGGCAGGACGATGGGAAGATCTTCTTCCGGCACCGCCACGGTGCCGCAACTCTCGCAATGGATCACGGGAATGGGTGCGCCCCAGTAGCGCTGTCGTGAAATGCCCCAGTCGCGCAGTCTGAAACTGACGGCCCGTTTCCCAAGGTCCTTGGACTCCAGCAGATCGGCGATCTTCTCCATTGCCTGGCGGTTGGGCATTCCGTTGAAATCACCCGAATTGATCATAATGCCGTCGCCGGTGTAAGCCTCCTGCAGGGCCTCGGCGTCCAGCTGCCGATCCGCCGGGTTGACGACGGGTACGATGGTCAAGCCATATTTTCTGGCGAAGTCGAAATCGCGCTGGTCATGCGCCGGCACCGACATGACGGCGCCCGTGCCGTATTCCATCAGGGCGAAATTGGCCGTGTAAACCGGCATGCGCCGCCCGTTCATGGGATTGATGCAATAACGGCCGGTAAATACGCCTTCTTTTTCGTAGCCTTCGATGGCCCGGGTGGTGCGCTCCTGCAGGCTGATGCGTTCGATGAAGGCGTTCACGGCGGCCGCCTGTTCAGTCCCTTCGGCCAGCTTCGGCACCATCGGATGCTCCGGCGCAAGGCACATGAAGGTGGCCCCGAAGACGGTGTCATGGCGCGTTGTAAATACCGGAATGACCAAATCGCTGTTCTCGACGGCAAAGCGGATTTCGGCTCCCTGGCTGCGCCCGATCCAGTTTTTCTGCATGGTGATGACCTTGTCCGGCCAGCCGGGCAGCCGGTCGCAGTAAAGCAGAAGATCTTCGGCGTAGTCGCTGATGCGGAAAAACCACTGGCTGAGTTTTTTCTGGCGCACGTTGCGCCCGCAGCGCCAGCACTGACCGGCCTCCACCTGTTCGTTGGCCAGCACCGTTTGGCACGAGTCGCACCAGTTGACATAGGATTCCTTGCGGTAGGCCATGCCTTTTGCGTACATTTTCAGGAACAACCATTGCTCCCACCGGTAGTAGTCCGGCTTGCAGGTGGCGATCTCCCTGTCCCAGTCGTAGGAAAAGCCCAACTGCATCAGCTGGCTGCGCATGTAGTCGATGTTCTGGTAAGTCCACACGGCCGGGTGGGTGTTGTTGGCGATGGCGGCATTTTCGGCCGGCATGCCGAAGGCATCCCATCCCATGGGATGCAGCACGTTGTAGCCCTGCATACGCTTGTAGCGCGCCACCACATCGCCGATCGTGTAGTTGCGTACGTGTCCCATGTGAATCTTGCCGGAAGGATACGGGAACATCTCCAGTAGATAGTATTTGGGTTTATCCGCTTGAACATCCACTTTAAACAAGCGTGAATCGTTCCAAACGGCCTGCCACTTTTTTTCTATTTTGCGCGCATCGTATCGCTCGTCCATCGCTCTTCACCTTTTATATACGGACTTGGTCCCAAATCCGGTCTCAATGCCATAACTTCAGCAAAAGTGCAATGATGGCATAGAATATGTTTGACTTAATGCAAGCAATTGCATATGAATCAATGCGTTACATCCTCATGCACTCATGCAGTCCAACTGGCGCACTTTTTTCAACCATAGGAACAATCATAGATGAGCAGCAAAATTCTGATCAACGCCATCGACCCGGAAGAGATACGCATCGCCAAGGTCAAGGATAACCAGTTGGAAGAGTTCCAGATTGAACTGGCGGGCCGGGAATTCATTCACGGCAATATATATAAAGCCATTGTGACACGGGTCGAGCCGAGCCTTCAGGCGGTTTTCGTCGATTTCGGCGGTGAGCGCAACGGGTTTTTACAGCAGGATGAGATCCACAGCGATTACTTCCGGGATGGCGCTAAGGACCGCAGCCTCGAGAACCTGATCGCCAAGGGCCAGGAGGTCATGGTGCAGGTGACCAAGGACCCGGTCATGAAAAAAGGCGCCATGCTCAGCACCTACATCTCCCTTCCGGGACGTTATGCCGTCTTGATGCCGGGCACCGACAACCGCGGCATCTCACGCAAAATCGAGGACGAAGAGGAGCGCCAGCGCCTCAAAGAGATCGTGCAAGAGCTCAAAATTCCGGAGGGTTTAGGGATCATCGTGCGCACGGCCGGCCATAGCTGCACCAAAAGCCAACTGGCCAAAGATCTGAGTTACCTGATGCGGCTGTGGCGCAACATCAACAACAAATCGATCCGTGAAAAAGCGCCTGCGGTGCTTTACAAGGAGCGCAGCCTGGCGGTGCGCTCCATCCGCGATTACTTCACCTCCGATGTCAACGAAATCCTTATCGATGATGAAAGCGTGTACCAGGAGGTTAAGAATTTCGTTCACATCATTTCTCCCCGGCACAAGCACCTCGTCAAACACCATGCGAATGACAAACCGATTTTCTCCAAATTCCAGTTGGAAGATCAAATCGCCACGATCTTTGAAAGCCGTGTGGCGCTTAAATCGGGCGGGTCCATCGTGATTGAACAAACCGAAGCCCTGGTGGCCATCGATGTCAATTCGGGAAGAGCCACCCGGGAAAAGGATTTGGAACAAACCGCATTGACGACCAACCTTGAATCCGCCGAAGAGGTGGCGCGACAAATACGGCTTCGTGATCTGGGCGGCTTGATCGTGGTCGACTTCATCGATATGCGCGAGAACAAAAACCGCAATGCCGTCGAACGCGCACTGCGCGAGCATGTCAAAGGAGACAAAGCCCGGGTCCGCATCGGCCGCATTTCCCAGTTCGGCTTGCTTGAGATGGCGCGGCAGCGCCTGGCGCCTTCGATTGAATTCGGCAGTCTGATTCCCTGCCCCTACTGCAAGGGCAAGGGTTTGTTTCCATCGACGGAAACGCTGGCCGTTCGTTTCTTGCGCCAGTTAAAGATGCTGACGCGCAGATCCGGACTGCAGCGCGTGCATGGCAGCGTTCCGAAAGCCGTGGCCGATTATGTATTGAACAAAAAACGCAAAGAGATCCTGGAGCTTGAAATGCAGCGCGGCTTTGCGCTGACGATCGAAGCCGACGAGAACATGGCCCCGCACGAGTGCCATATCGAGTGCGACCCCCAGTGTTGACGGGGTGTTGGGTCCCTGCGCCGGCTTGGAAACACCGCGAATTCTTCTCCCAGTCAACATCGGCCGGGGCGGGCGGTGAGCCTTCTCGGGCTCGTATCGGAATCGGCATTGAATTAACCGGAGCCCCCGATTCCGTACCAATACCGATACCGACCTCATTAAGTGATCCGACCGTTCGACCAGCCGGGCAAAGAAAAACCGGTCGCAAAATCGCTGTACACCGATACCGACCATTGCAATACAGTGCCGTTTATCTTATACGTTTATATTTGTTGCCCGAGCAGGGCATGATTGACCTGCACGGGGATTTCGAGTATATCAGGCGCCGTCTTGTCCATCATCGGATGTTTCAATGGCGGAAAAAAGAATAAAGAGGGAGGAATCAAAGCATGGGTATCGCCTACGCAATGGGTAGCAGCGGCGCTGGAGGAGGGGAAGGCGTCGGAGGTTTTCTGTCCACGCCTCTGTTGCCGATCATCTTGATGCTGGCCATCATGTGGTTTCTGTTGATCCGTCCGCAACAAAAGAAACAAAAAGAACATCGTGAGATGATCAACAACCTGAAAAAGGGGGATATGATCATCACTTCAGGCGGATTGTTCGGACGCATCACCGGCGTCACCGACGCCGCGCTCACCGTTGAAATCGCGGACAAGGTCAGAGTCAAGGTCAGCCGCGCACATGTGGCCGGCCTGGCGCAAACGACCAAACCGAGCACCCCGCCGGTCAAGGAAAAATCGGAAGCCGATAAAAAATGAAGGCTGAAGGTATCGTAGCGACCTGCTTGGCGGCGTCTCGACCATATCCGTCGGCAACGGCCTCTTCTTTACCCCGATCTCATACGAATTAAGAGGAATGATGCTGTGAAAACACCTTCTTGGCGCCTAATCGCTATTGTTGTGGTCTTCTTGGCCGCATTCATTTACGTGCTTCCGACACTCCAGATGGTCTCCGGCGATAAAGCGCAGCCGTCCATTTGGCCCTATAAAAAAATCAACCTGGGTCTCGATCTGCAAGGCGGCATGCACCTGGTGATGCAGGTGGACACCGGCAAAGCGGTGGAAAACACGGTCGATCGCAGCATCGAGGAATTGCGCGCCTTTGTGCGCCAGAACCGGATCAGGGTCAAAGCGCTCCGCAAGATCGATGCCGATACGATCGCCATCGGCTTCAGCGATCCCGAAAAAGCAGCCCAAAACAGGGGCTTGATCGCCGATGAATTCAGGGATTTCAATATCGTTGAGAAGACATCGGACGGCGAACCGGTCCTCCATCTGACCATCAAGCCGGACGTGGCCGAAAACGTGAAAGAACTGGCTTTCGACAAGGCCGTGATGAAGGTGCGCAACCGCGTGGATGAATACGGCGCGCGTGAACCCGATATCCGGCCGCAGGGGGAAGATCGCATCGTTGTGCAACTCCCCGGCGTGATCGATGCCGACCGAGCGCGCAATGAGATCGGCCGAACCGGCAATCTGGAGTTTAAGCTGGTGGATGAAAACAGCGATGTGCGTGAAGCGCTCAAAGGCGCCCTGCCCCCGGGCAGCGAGGTCCTCTACTACCGCAAGGACGATCCCGAAATGGCCGGCCGCCCCATTTTGCTCAAGAAAGAGACCCTGCTCACCGGAGACTACCTGACCGAAGCGCGCGTCCAATTCGACCCGGCCAGCGGGCAGCCCTATGTCGCGATCAAGTTCAACTCCAAAGGCTCGCGGATTTTTGCCCAGGTCACCGAAGAAAACATCAACAAACGCTTGGCCATTGTTTTGGATAATGAAGTGTATTCGGCGCCCGTGATCCGGTCCAAGATTGTCGGAGAGGGTATCATCGAGGGCAATTTCAACGATGAAAGCGCCAAAAGCCTGGCTTTGGTCCTGCGGGAAGCTTTTCCCACCCCGGTCAAAATCCTGTACGAAAAAACCGTGGGCCCCTCCCTGGGCGAGGATTCGATTCGCAAAGGTCTCTTGTCCATGCTGATCGGCGGCGTGCTGGTGGTTCTGTTCATGGCCGTTTACTATAAAACGGCCGGCGTTATCGCCGATGTCGCCCTGCTGATGAACATCCTTCTGATCGCAGGCGGATTGGCCGCTTTCAATGCCACCTTGACCCTGCCGGGAATCGCCGGCATCATTCTGACCATCGGCATGGCCGTGGACGCCAACGTCCTGGTGTACGAGCGCATCCGCGAAGAGCTGCGATTGGGAAAAACCGCGCGCGCCGCTCTGGACGCGGGCTATGAACGCGCCTCGCTGACCATCCTGGACGCCAATGTCACCACCTTGATCGCCGCTTTGGTCCTGTTCCAGTTCGGCAGCGGACCGGTCAAAGGGTTTGCCGTCACCCTCACCCTGGGCGTTCTGGCCAGTCTTTTCACCGCACTGATTTTATCGCGCACCATCCTGGAAAACGTCATCACCTCCCGGCGCGCCAAAACCTTGAGCATCTAACCTGCATTCGAAATTTCCGACCGGCTTGCAACCGAAAACACGAAGGGACTGAGGAAAGCTGATTATGCAGATCATCAAACCGGATGTGAACGTCAATTTTGTAGGACGCCGTCAAATGGCCTACGGCTTTTCCTTTGTGCTGCTACTGGCCAGCATCCTATCGCTTGTTTTCCACGGCGGCCCCAAATACGGCATCGATTTTGCCGGCGGCGCCGAGGTGCTGGCCAGATTCAATGACCCGGTCCCGATCGAACAGGTCAAGTCCGCCTTGCAGGCCATGAACCTGAAAGGCTCCGTACAGCAGTATGATGAGCAAGGCACGAACTTTTACCGCATCCTGATCGCCGCCGAACAGGCCGAGGGCGAAAATCTGGATAAGCGGTTACAGGAGGGCTTGGCCGCCGAAACCAAAAGCGGGGTGGCTTTGGAATCATTTGAAATGGTGGGTCCCCAAGTCGGGCGTGATTTGCGGGAAAAGGCGCTCTTGGCCATGTTTTTTGCCTTGTTGTTCATTACAGTCTACATATCCGGGCGTTTTGAACTCAAATGGCTGGTCAGCGGGGGCATGGCCGCTGCCCTGGGTCTGGCCGTCTACGTGCTGCACTCGATCGATCTGAGCATTCCGGCTTTGATGGCCGCGGCCCTGGTCATCAGCCTGATCCTGTTCTATTATCTGAACCTCAAGTACGCCATGGGGGCCATTGTGGCCCTGATCCACGACGTGCTGATCACGGTGGGCGTCTTTTCCATTTTCGGCAAGGAGTTCACCCTTCCGATCATCGCCGCGCTGCTGACCATCATCGGCTATTCGCTCAACGATACGATCATCGTATTCGACCGTATTCGCGAAAATTTACGCAAGTATCATAAACTGCCGATGCAGGAGATCATCAATAAAAGCATCAATGAAACCTTGAGCCGCACCATACTGACCTCCGGCACCACCCTGATCGTGGTGCTCGCTCTTTTCTTGTTGGGCGGCGGGATCATCCACGACTTTGCGTTTGCATTGTTGGTGGGTATCGGCATAGGGACCTATTCATCGATTTTCGTGGCCAGCCCCATTCTGCTGGCCTGGCAGCGCAAAAAAGTCAGTGCATAAATCGCAAAAACCGTGGACTGCGGTGTTCGGATCAGTCACAGCCGCCCGAATCCAGACGGATCAATGAATCACATCACCTCCTGGTTGACTCTTAAAAGCGTACCAGGTATTGGCAACTTACTTTGTGCGCGCCTGGTACGCCGTTTCGGCTCACCCGGCAAAGTACTGTCTGCGGCTGCCGAGGCGTTGCTCCAGGTGGAAGGGATGACGCCCCGCCTGGCCGGCGCGATCCGCTATCACCGCACGCCCGATCAGGTGCTGCGCGAAATCGATCTGGCGCAACAAAAAGGATACACCATCATCACCCCGCAAGACAGCCTGTACCCCGCGCTGCTGCACCATATCCCCGACCCGCCGCCGGTTTTGTTCTGTTACGGCCGGCCGGAGCAGGCCATGTACCCCGTCGCGGTGGTCGGCTCCCGCCGGGCAACTCATTATGGTCTCAATTCCACCCGCCGTTTATGCGCTCAACTGGCCGAACGAGGTGTGACGGTGGTCAGCGGCATGGCCCTGGGGATCGACACGGCCGCGCACCAGGGTGCTTTAAACGGCGGCGGACGCACTGTAGCCGTACTGGGTTCCGGGCTGGACCAAATCTATCCGCCCCAAAATGTAAAGCTTTTCCATCAAATTGCCGAAAGAGGGTGCGTGATGACGGAGTTTTTTTCGCAGGCCGCCCCCGAAGCGCACCATTTCCCCATGCGCAACCGCGTCATCAGCGGCATGAGTTTGGGGACTGTGGTGGTCGAGGCCGCCCGCCGAAGCGGTTCCCTGATCACCGCCCGGCTGGCCGCCGAGCAGAACCGGGAGGTGTTTGCCGTTCCGGGCAGCATCCATTCCGCCACGGCCCGTGGCACGCATGACCTGATCAAGCAAGGGGCCAAGCTGGTTGAAAACGCCGACGATATCCTGGAAGAGATCGCACCCGCTTTAAGCACTGCGCCATCGGAATCACGGGGCGCTAAGCCGCTGCCGGAACTGTCCGCACTCGAAAAGTCGGTCTTTACGGCCCTGGATGCACATCCCGTTCACATTGACGAGTTGGCCCGCCGTGTAAAAGAGGATATCGGGGTGCTGGCCGGCATTCTTTCTCAACTGGAACTTAAAGGGGTCATATGCCGGGAGGCGGGCAAACGGTTCGCCCGGCATGTTGATTTTTTAGATTAGTTTTCGTTGGGTTTGTTGGGTTTGTTGAGTTTGTTGGGTTTGTTGTTACCCAAAGGGGCAAAGGGCAAACGGCTTTTCCTGCTGAGGTGTTTACAATTGAGCCGGTAAGCCCTACCATGGATGTCCATTTCAAAAACGATCTACTATTTCGATACAGAGGTTCACCGTGTCTGACAAACCGCTGGTTGTTGTGGAATCTCCAACCAAGATCCGCACCATCAAAAAATATCTGGGAAACGAATACAACGTGGTGGCCACCGTGGGCCACATCAAGGATCTGCCGCCCAGGGAGATCGGTATAGATATCGAGGACAATTTCAAACCCCAATATCGTACCATCCCCGGCAAGCAAAAAGTGATATCCGCAATCAAATCCAGCGCCGGCGACTGCCGGGATATCTATCTGGCCCCCGACCCGGACCGCGAAGGTGAGGCCATTGCCTGGCATGCGGCCGAGGTGCTTAAAAAAGAAGGGCGCCGGTTTCACCGCGTCTTGTTTCATGAGCTGACCAAAAATGCCATTCTCAAGGCCATCGCCCAACCAGAGCCGCTCAACAAGGACAAGTACGAAGCCCAGCAGACCCGGCGCATCCTGGATCGGCTGGTGGGGTACCAAGTTTCGCCGCTGTTGTGGCGAAAAGTCAAGGGCAGCCTGAGCGCCGGGCGGGTTCAATCCGTGGCCGTGCGCATCATCTGCGAGCGCGAGCGCGCCATTCAACAGTTCGTCCCCGAAGAATACTGGTCGGTCACCACCCGTTTGCTTGGCAGCACTGCGCCGGAATTTGAAGCCAAGGTGGTGAAAAAGGATGGTGAGAAACTCAGCATTCCCGACGAAGCCGCCGCCAACGCCATTGTCCAACATCTGCAGCATGCCGATTACCGGGTGGCCGCGGTGGTCAAAAAAACCGTGCGCAAAAATCCCCAACCTCCCTTCATCACCAGCAAACTGCAGCAAGAGGCCATTCGCAAGCTGCGTTTTTCGGCCAAAAAGACCATGCTCATCGCCCAGCAATTGTATGAAGGCGTAGACCTTGGGCCGGGGGAACCGGTTGGTTTGATCACCTACATGCGTACCGATTCAATCCGTATTGCCGATGAAGCCGCCCGGGAAGCGATTGACTGGGTTCGCCAAACGCATGGGGAGGCTTATGCCGATCAGCCGCGCATTTTCGAAAACCGCAAAAAAGTGCAGGATGCCCATGAGGCCATCCGCCCCACCTCCGTGTTCAATACGCCGGAAAAATTGGCCCCCTTTCTGAGCAAGGATCAACTGTCCCTGTACCAGTTGGTCTGGCGCCGTTTCGTGGCGTCTCAGATGCAACCGGCCCTGATCGATCAAAACAGCGTCTCGATTCAAGCCGGTCCATACACTCTGACCGTTACCGGATCTTCGGTGAAATTTCAGGGATTCATGCTGGTTTATCAGACGGTTGACGAAGAGGCCGAAAGCAGTCGCAAACAGCAGGCTCTGCCGCCGCTGGCCGAGGGCGACCGCCTCAACCCGCTGGAAATCCTTCCCAAGCAACACTTTACCCAGCCGCCGCCGCGCTTTTCCGAGGCCTCGCTGGTCAAGGAATTGGAGGAAAACGGGATCGGACGGCCGAGCACCTATGCCACCATCCTGTCCACCATCCGGGAAAAGGGTTATGTCGAATTGGTCAAGGGCTATTTCCACCCGAGCGAACTGGGCTTCATCGTCAACCACTTGCTCGTGGCCAACTTTCCGGAAGTGTTCGATGTCGACTTCACGGCCAAAATGGAAGACAATCTGGATCGTGTGGAAACGGCCGATATGGATGCCCTCAGTGTTCTGAACAGCTTCTATGGTCCCTTCCGCGAAAAACTCGGCACCGCCGAAGAGCAGATGCTCAGCGTCAAAGGGGTCGGCATTCCCACAGAGCTGACCTGCCCGCAATGCGGCCAGCACCGGCTGCACATCAAAGTGGGCAAGAACGGCCATTTTCTGGCCTGCAGCGGCTATCCACAGTGTTCTTATTCGCGGGACTATGTGCGCGACGAGAAAGGCCGCGTTCAGCCGGTAGAACCCAACAGCGAGGCCCCGACGGACAAAATGTGCCCGCACTGCGCCAATCCGATGGTCGTCAAGCGCGGCAAATACGGTGAATTCCTGGCGTGCAGCGGATTCCCCAAGTGCAGCCATACCGAATCCATCAACGGCCCGAGCAATGGGAAAAGCGTCGGCGTGGAATGCCCGCAGGAGGGTTGCACCGGCGCCATTGTCGAGAAGACATCCAGGCGCGGCAAGATTTTCTATGGGTGCAGCCGTTATCCGGAGTGCAAGTTCGCCACCTGGGACAAACCGGTGGCCAAAACCTGCCCCGTGTGCGCCGCACCCTATCTGGTCGAAAAAACCAGCAAACGCGAGGGCGTCTATTTGGCTTGCGCAAACAAGGAGTGCGGGTATAAAGAAAACCTGTAAGGCCGTCGCAGACCGGCAACGAAGCCGCGGTTCGGCGTTTATTGGTCCGGCCGCCTGAAACCCGACGCATGAAATAGCCCCAAAGATCACACGAAAAGTGACGTGACCGGATGTTGCAGCTTTCACAACAAACGGGACGCAACAAGATCCCAGGCGCCTGCCCGCTTTCCTTGATTCTGCCATGGATGATCGCAATCTGCCTGAGCGCAGTGCTCCTGATCGGCTGCGGCCCCGCCGTAGAGGGCGATTCAAATGAAGTCAGCCCGGCCGAATCGGCTCAGACGGCCGGTGTGCCGACGGCGCATATAGATGTAAAGGATCTTGTTTTCGGTTCCGACTACCGGGGCAATTACGAAATCTATCTGATGACCCCGGGCGGCGCCAATGCCCGCCAGTTGACGGATGACCCGGCCTTTGACAATTGGTGGCCGCGCATCTCTCCCGATCGTCGCAAAATACTTTTCTATCGGGCGCCCTTCGGCGAGGGCGGCCGCTATCAGTCGGCCGACTTGATGGTGATGGATGCCGACGGCCGCAACATCAGGATTTTGCGCGCGGCCGGTGACGATGACTGGCATTTACAGGCCCATGCGGAATGGTCGCCCGACGGGAGCGAACTGGTGATGTGCGGCACCGGTGGAGACATTGTGCACCTTTTCGTGACCGACGATAACGGCACTGTTCTGCGCCAGCTGACTTTCGACGGGACATGGAACTGTGATCCGTCATGGTCGCCGGACGGGCGGTCGATCGTCTATAACCGCTGCGCGGGTGACTGCGGCAGCCATATGGCCAACCTTGACATCTATACCTTGCCTTCCTCGGGCGGCGGCCCGCCGCAACAGCTGACCGCCGACAGCCTGGCCGATTACGACCCCTACTATTCACCCGACGGCGCCGCCATCGCATGGTTGCGCAATGTTCGTCCAGAGGTATGGAGCGGCCTCGGGGCCTGGTCCATATACATCATGGACAAAAACGGAACCAACCCACGCAGGGTGATCGATGACGGCCAGATCAACAGCAAGCCGGCCTGGTCGCTGGGCGGCGAACGCATTTTCTTCCACCGCCTGGCACCTTCTCTTGAGAGCGCTCCCCGCTGGCGCATCTTCTCCATCCGCCCCGACGGCTCCCAGATGATGGATATCGACCCTTTCGAAAGCGGTCACAGCGAATACCCGTCCAATTAGCTTCGTTGCTGTTGCCTCCGACAGTTTTCAGGTCACCTTGCATGCATGGGCCATGCATTCCAAGATCCTGCCTGCAGCCAGTTCACCGCGTCTTAAAAGCGCCTTAAAATCGGTACGGAATTTTCCGCCGACCGCCTGTCAGGGCCCAGGCCGGTTCAAAGAATTCCATTCAGTTGGATTGGCTGATCTCCATTTGTACGCTTGACAATCCAAACCTTTGTCGGGTAAGGTTTTCGCTGTAAATTCATTGCGATAGAAAAAGTCCAGAAGATACTTGTGACCTCTACAGGCAAACCGAACCATACCCATATCGCTTCGCAATGCTCGATGCATTTACAATATCTCTACCGACCGGGATCGCGATTCAGGAGAGAAGATGACCACCACCGCCAAACCGACCTTTTTCGAATTTGAAGAGTCGCTTCGCGAAAGCGAAGCGTTTTACCAAAGCCTGTTCGCGTTGTATCCCTTTCCGATGACCCTCACGCGCCTGCATGACGGCGTCCTCATTTTCGCAAGCGACGCCTTTTGCGGAATGTTTGGTTATAGCCGCAACGATATTGAAAATTCGATTACCGATAGCGAACTGTACATCGATCCCCAGGCACGCCGCCGGCTTATCGAGCAGGTGCGCAAGGAGGGGCAGGTGAGGGGGTTTGAAATCCATTTGCGCAGCAAAGACGGTACGGTTCATTACAAACAACTCTCCGCCTGCATTGTCCCCATCAAGGCCTGTGATTACTTGCTGTCCGTGTTCACGTTTTCCAACCCGTTGAAGTTGGTTCAAAGCGAATTGCGCCAAAGCAATGAACGCTTCGGCACCATTCTGGAGAACATATCCGAGGGGTACTACGAGGTCGATCTTAGAGGCAATTTCACTTTTTTCAATCATGCGATGGAAGTTATCACCGGGTACTCGCATGAAGAGCTCATGGGCATGAATTATCGCGCCTATACACCTCCCGAGGATGCCAAACGGGTGGCGAAAGGCTTTAACGAAGTCTTTTCGACCAGCTGTAGCGGAAAAATCGTGGATTACGCCATTGCCCGCAAAGACGGCGCCATGGTTCTGGTGGAATCTTCCGCCAGCATGTTGCGCGATGCATCCGGCCGCCCCATCGGATTTTACGGAATCTTACGCGATCGCACCGAACGCAAAAAAGCCGAAGACGCCATGCGCCAAAGCGAAGAAAGTTATCGCCAACTGTTGGATATGGCGCCCGATTCGATTTCGGTAACGCGCGTGGATGACGGCCGTTTCATGCAGGTCAACGATGTATTTTGCAAGCGGACCGGTTACAAGGCCGAGGAAGTCATCGGCCGGACCGCATCCGAGCTGGGCATTTACGTGGACCCTACGAGCCGGAAACGCATTTTCGAAGCATTGCGCCAACGTGGGCGCATCGAAAGCATGGAGATAAAGTTCCGGTCCAAATCGGGCCATATGCTGGACAACCTGATTTCAGCCAGGCCCATTAAATATCGTGACCAGGATTGCCTTTTGGCCGTCACCACCAATATCGGTTCGCTGAAGCAAGCCCAATCGGCCCTGCGCCAGAGCGAAGAAAAGTACCGCCAGATCCTGGAAACCATGGAAGAAGGCTATTACGAGTTGGATCTTAGAGGCAATTTCACCTACTTCAATGAATCCATGCGAAGACTTCACGGCTATCCGGCCGAAGAATTGATGGGCATGAACTACCGAAAGTATCTCTACCCGGAGAGGGCCCAAAAAAACCGCAAGGCATTCATGGAAATTTACGAGACCGGTGTTTCCGTGAAGATATCGGAGTACGAAATCATCCGCAAGGACGGATCAGTGCGGCTGGCTGAAATGTCCAGCTACCCGTTAAAAGATTCCGCGGGCAACACCATCGGGTTCTGGGGGATATCGCGGGACCGCACGGCGCAAAAACAAGCCGAACTGGCCCTGCAAAAAAGCGAAGAACAGTACCGCCTGCTGGTGCAAAACGCCAATGACGGCATCTACATCACCCAGGACGGCCGGATCAAATTCTTCAATCCGAAAACTCTTGCGATCTCAGGCTACACGGCACAGGAAATGTTCGAGATGGCGTTTCTCGATCTGGTTCATCCCGAAGACAAGCAGATGTTTGAATTGCACCGGCGCAAGCTCGAACAGGAGCACATGCCGGAAGTTTTCTCCTTTCGCATATTGAATAAGGAAGCAGAAGAGCTGTGGGTGGATTTAAGCGTCATCAGCATTTCCTGGGAAGGCAGGCCGGCGGCGTTAAACTTTCTGCGCGATATTACACTGCAGAAGAAGATGGAAGCCTTATTGCTTCAGTCCCGCAAAATGGAAGCAGTGGGCACACTGGCCGGGGGCATCGCTCATGACTTCAATAACCTTTTGATGGGCATTCAAGGCAACACTTCCCTAGCCATGTTGGATATTGGCAAGGAACACGCCATTTATGACAAGCTGAAAAGCATCGAGCAGTACGTCAAGGCAGGCGCCAACCTGACCAAGCAGTTGCTGGGTACCGCCAGAGGCGGTAAATATGAAGTCCGCCCGACCGATTTGAACAAGGTCGCCGATGCAAGCGCGGACCTTTTCGGCCGCACCCACAAGGAAATCTGCATTCACAAAAAACTTCATGAGGCGCTTTGGACGGTAGAGGTGGACAAGGGACAGATCGAACAAGTGTTATTGAACCTCTATGTCAATGCCTGGCATGCCATGCCCGAGAGCGGGCATCTGTATATCGAAACCCACAATGTCTTTCTGGAAGACTTCTATGTCCAGCCATACGGCCTGCAACCCGGCAAATATGTCAAACTGTCGGTCACCGACACGGGAATCGGAATCGACCCGAGGGATTTAAAAAGAATTTTCGATCCTTTTTTTACGACCAGAAGCATGAGCAGGGGCACCGGCCTGGGTTTGGCATCGGCGTACGGCATCGTCTCCAATCATGGCGGCATCATTACCGTATACAGTGAAAAGGGATCGGGAACGACATTCTGTATTTACCTGCCGGCTTCGGAAAAATCGGCCGTAGCCTATGTCGAGCCTAAAATGGAGATACACACCGGAAGGGAAACCATACTTTTCGTGGATGACGAGGAAGGCATTGTTGAAATCGGCAATTTGATTTTACAAAAATTGGGCTACAAAGTCATCACCGCGAAAAGCGGTGCGGAAGCAGTCGCTGCGTATCGTCAAAAAAAGGAAGTCATCGATCTTGTGCTTCTGGATATGATCATGCCCGGCATGAGCGGCGGCGAAACCTTCAACGAACTGAAATCCTTGAATGCTGATGTCAAAGTCGTACTGTCCAGCGGTTACAGCATCAATGGACAGGCTAAAAATATTATCGATCGCGGGTGCAAAGGCTTCATCCAAAAACCTTTCAGCATGCAGGATCTTTCGCTCAAACTGAGGCAGGTGCTGGACCGGAAGGAATAACCGTTTGCCTGGTTACCCGTCAGCTGTTGGCCCGGAAAAGTCTTGCCTACTGTCACCTGAGACATGAACGCCAACGGCAAGCGGGCAGCGGCTCAAGCTCTTCCCGGCAATATGTTCCCCATCACCGCCTGCGGGATGCGCACCACGGCGCGCCGGCCCCCATTCGTATTGATCAACCCTCTTTGGATCAACATGCGCAGAGATCTTTCCTTCTTTGCGGCGGCGGCCGTGGACAGATGCCGGATGATCTCGCCGGGCATCGATTCGGACTGCAGAAAGCCCGCTTTTACCGCTTCTTCCACTTGGCGGGCGCCTTCTTCAGACCGGATGATCAGCGTATTCCAGCCCGCGCGCCCTTCGTACATTCCCACGGAAAGATCGGCCAATTCGGAAGTCATGTCCAGGCAGATAAAACAGGTGTGCGGGATCAGCGGTTTGATATCGGACAGGGATACTTCCACGCGTCCCCCCGCGGTGTCCAGTATCATCACATTGGCCGGCGGCGGGGGTATATCCATTCCGCGGACGGCGGCGATATCGGTTCGCTCGCAAAGAAGGGCGCTCAATTGCCGCGTGTCCAGAGCCCAATTGCAGAAAAGGCCGACGGCCAGCGCCACGGGCACATGATGTTCCGGCTTGCCCAAAGGATTGGACCGCATTTGGGCCACCGCCAGCATCTGGCAAGGGGTCCCCACCACGCCAAGCTTTTTATAGCCCTGGCGCACCGCCTGGTTGAGTCCGGCCAAGGTCGGCGCGGCCATGAACTTGGCACCCGCATACCGGGACACCTCTTCCCAGCGGGTCACCAGGCGCGGCTGGGGTGTGAGCGCCTCCCGGTCCGTCAGCGCGGCCGCATCCACTGCGCCTGATTTGATCGCATGGGCCACCAGGGCCGAAACCGTTCCGCCGCCCTGAAAAGAACCGGACGCCATTTTCGGCCCCACTTTGGCAGCCACGATGTTCCGGTAAGGTCCTATAGGCGAACCATCATAAGGCACGTTGCGCAGCTTCCGGTAAATTTCATCCAGATCCACTTCCGCCTTTGGACAATAGGCAAAACAGCGCCCCTGGGGTAAGGTGCATGGAAAAAGCCGGGATGTTTTGCCTCTGTAATTTTTGAAATAGGGGCAAAGCTCCACGCAGGCCCCGCATCCGATGCACAGTTCCTGCTGGTGAACATCTTCCAGCAATTCCTTGGACCCGAATACTTGCGGCATAAATCCTCCGGCGCGATTACGGCATGTAAAATCCCACGACCATTTCTCATTGCCCGCGCCCGGTTCTCCATCGGATGGACGGTGCCCGGGTGCAGGCTGTCGGAGAAACTATTCCGCATGGGCTGTAAATGCAATCCTTTTTGGAGTTCTTGCACAACCCGGCAATATGTGATTGAAATAGCGCGGCAAAGGCGGCATCCGGGCGGGGGGAAAGGGAATTATTCCGGGTACGCTGGAATGGCTGTTTCCCAGGGAGAACCCATGGCAAGCATTCAAGTTCGCGGACACTCCATTTACTATGAAACGCATGGCCGGGGACACCCGCTGGTGCTGATCTCCGGCTTGGGTACTTCGCGGCTTTTTTGGTGGAAGCAGCTCGGTCCCCTTTCCAAACACCACCGGACCATCATCCTGGACAACCGCGGCATCGGTGACAGCTCGCGCGTAAACCTCCCCTTCAGCATAACGGACATGGCCGATGATGTGGCCGACCTTATCCGCACGCTGAATTTGGGGCCAAGCTATGTGGCGGGCATTTCCATGGGCGGTTTTATTGCCGCCACACTGACCTTGCGGCACCCTGACCTGGTTCGCAAACTGGTCCTGACCTCGACCTCCGCAGGCGGCGCCACGCACGTGGGGCCCGGGGACGATATCCTTCAGCTCTTAATGAATACCAGCGGCTGGGACGTAGAGACCTATACCCGCCGGGTCTATACCGCCATCGCGGGATCCGGCTATATGCAAAAACACCCGGACGATCTGTCCCGCATTGTGCGCAACGCCCTTGAGAAACCCTTGTCCCCGGAGACTTACCTTTATCAGTTAAACGCCATCAACGGATATGGGAACAGCGCGGGAATCAACCGGATGCTGGATCAAATATCTGTGCCGACCCTGGTCATCCACGGTGACCAGGACCCGCTGGTCCCCTACCCCAATGGCCAATATCTGGCCGCGCATATCAAAGGCGCCATACTGCTCACGTATGCCGGCGTCGGGCATCTGCCGCCGATCGAGGCAACCGACAGGTTTAATGCGGATGTGCTGGACTTCTTTGGATATGGAAAAAGTTAAGGGTGTATTATGACCATCAGCCATGCCGGCGCCGTCGCGTATCAGAAAAAGGGCGGCCAGGCGCTTTTTCTCGTGATCTCCTCATCGGACGGCGCCCATTGGGTGCTGCCCAAGGGGCATATTGAATCCCGGGAGTCACCTGACAGAGCGGCCATTCGGGAGTTGAAGGAAGAGACCGGCGTGAACGGGGAGATCGTCACACCCCTTTCCATTCAGAAATTTCGCCGCCGGGGCGAAGAGATGGCCGTGCAATATTTTCTCGTGCGCACCCTGGAGGTCGGGCAACCCGACGAGACCCGCTTGTTGCGCTGGGAGAGCGAGCAAAGCGCATTTGACCTTCTGACCTTCGAAGAAGCGCGCCGGGCCATCCGCGAAGGCGCGGCCAAACTCAACCAAGCCTGAACCGGCACAAACGGAGTTGTGCCAGGGGGGCTTCGCCTGTCCCGAATAGTTTTTGACCGCACATGAAAAAACATGTAAAAAAGTTCTTGACCCCTCTGCTTTGATATTGATCCGCCTCAAGTGAAAATGGAATGGCAGCTCCCCGCGCAAAGATGCTTGCAACCACTCGGTTGCAGTTACGCTTATTTCATGGAGCATCGCCATGCATTCCCCCACGAAGGGTCCGGAGGCCCGCGAATCGCAAGCTCCTTTCGCCCAAATGATCGATTTTTTTCCTGATCCCTGCTTTGCCATTGATCTGCAAGGAAGGGTGATCGCCTGGAACCGGGCGATGGTGGATTTATCCGGGATAAAATCCGAAGATATGCTGGGCAAGGGAGACTATGCTTATGCGCTTCCATTCTACGGCTTGCGGAGGCCGCTTTTGATCGACCTCGCCCTTAAATGGGACGATGCGATCGCCAAGACCTACAAATCCATCCAAAAACAAGGCGAAACGCTTGTCTCCGGCGTTGAAGAACCACCCTTCGGACTGAACCCCTTTTTCTTCTGTAGTAAAGCCAGCAAACTGTGCAATGCTGAAGGCGATTGCATCGGAGCCATCGAAGTCATTCGCGACATGCCTGAATGGAAAAAGTCCGAAGATGAATTGAAGCAAACCGAACAGCTTAGTGAGAAAGCCGATTCGCTGGCGGAAGCGCAAAAAATTGCCAAAGTCGGAAGCTGGCAATGGGACGTCCTGAGCGGACAAGTAAAATGGTCCGAGGAAGTTTTCCGCATTTTTGGCCTCGCAGGGCAACAGCCCAGCTATGAAGTTACCAGATCCCTCGTGCATCCTGAAGACCTGCTCTTCTGGGAAAGGGCGGTTCAGGATGCACTTTCGGAGGGAACTTTCCAAATCGACTACCGCGCTGTCAGGCCTGACGGCGCGGTGGTCTGGATCCACAATGAGGCTTACGTCATAAAAGATGAAAGCGGCCAAGCCATCAAAATGATCGGCACCGCGCAAGATATCACCGAGCGAAAAGCCATGGAGACCGCCCTGCGTGACAGCGAGGAGCGGTTCCGGTTGTTTATGGACAACAGCTCATTAATCGCCTGGATGAAAAATGAAGCAGGGCGCTATGTTTACGTCAACCGCGGATTCGAGCAGCACTTCCGTGCGCAGGGCGACAATTGGCTCGGGAAAGCAGCCTTTGAACGTTGGCCCAAAAGAGTCGCCGAGCAATTTGAAATAGAAGATAAAGTGGTTTTTGAAAACGGCCAGCCAATCAAGTTCAGCGGCGAATCCATCGATCCCGACGGCAGCCGCAGACATTGGCTCTACTCGAAATTTCTGTTTCGAGATTTCGCAGGCAACCGCTTCGTTGCCGGTATGGGATTGGACATCACCGAGCACAAGCATGCAGAGGAGGCACTGCGGGAAAGCGAAGAACAATATCGGCTCGCCCTGGAGGCGGCGCAGTTGGGGACCTGGAACTACAAACCACGCACCCAGGAGATATTCCTGGACGAACGCAGCCGGAAGCTTTTCGGAATGCCGCCGGACGAACCGTTTAACCGCTCGAAGTTCATGTCGCTTGTTCATCCCGAAGACCGTGATCGTTTGAACGCGACATTTGCGTGTATGCTTGATCCTGCAAAGGAGTCGGTCGAAGCGAGGGCGGAATACCGCATCCTGCGGGCGGACGGTGAGGTGCGCTGGATCAGTGCAACCGGCAAAGCGTACTTCGAAACCGCGGGGTCTCAGCGCAAGCTGGTGCATGTCATCGGGACGAACATGGATGTGACCAAGCGCAAGCAATCCGAAGAGACGCTCCTGCGGTTGAACGATACTTTGGAGCAGCAGGTATCCGAGCGTACCTCCGAACTTGAAAGACGCAACAAACAAATCAGGGAACTGGGCAAAAAAACCATCGCCGCCATGGAAGATGATCGAAAGGCTTTCGCCAAGGAACTCCACGACGGCATCGGCGGCACCCTGGCTGCCATCAAGCACCAGCTGGAGAGCCGGGTGGAGGAAATGGGCGCACCACCGGAGGGCGTTGCCATGACGTATGAAAAAATCATCGAATACCTTGGTATCGCCTTAAGGGAATCCAAACGTCTCACCAAGCAACTGCGACCCTCTGTGCTCGATGATTTCGGCCTGCTTGCGGCCGTCAAGGAGTGCATCAGGAATTTTGAAGCCTTCCATCCGAAAACCAAAGTCTCATTACGGATCAACATCGCCGAGCAGGATCTTTCAAGTGATTCCAGGACGGTTATCTACCGGGTACTGCAGGAAGCCTTGAACAATGTGGGAAAGCACAGCAGGGCGGATGAAGTATATATCCAATGCCGCCGCTTCAAAAATTGGGTCAAGCTCAGGATTAAAGACAACGGCGATGGGTTCGATGTAGATCAGGTTTTGGCGTCTGCGGATGCCTTGTCGGGCTATGGCCTGCACAGCATGCGGGAACGGGTGGAGATCTGTAACGGCAAGTTTCGTATCGAATCGGCGCTCGGGAAAGGCACCACGATCATTGCGGCCATACCTTCGCGATCCTACTGATCCGGAGGCATGGAAAGAAACGCTCCAGAGCATCGACGGTCTCATTCACGAGATCCTGCGGATCACACGGCCTGCATCCGGCGCGGTCGTTAACGCCGTTGCCCCAGTCTCGTCAGAGCGCACGCAGGCCGCCCTCCTCGGCCTACCGGCTGTTTAATTGTTCCGAAACCACTCTAGAGTGCCCACGCGAGGCCGCCTGCGTGTTGTGCCACTTGGGCTGCGTGCCGCCTTCCAGAGGGTGGCGAGGCAGCCGGGCTTCTTTTCTCTTGACAACTGCAAACGGCATCTTTATTTGTAATAATAAAAAATAAACAGTATTCAAATATTGACCGCCGTATAACAATTGTAATTAGCTAGCTCAACAATATTGTGTTCATCCATTTCGCCCGGCGCACAACTGGAACTCCGACTGTCATCTCCGGTTTTCATTAAAAAAGCCGCAGCTGCGCACCAGCACTCGGCAACCACGAATAGCAGAACAGACTTACGCAAGGGGTGCCCTGTACCGAGGGCGCCCCTGCCTGCAGCAACCCTCTCTTGCGTGATCGTTATGATACCGGCTCCGGCCGGATCGGTTCTAAGTATATGCCGGACAGGCTTTTCCAAAAACCATAGCAGGAGGCGCAAAATGACGGAAAAAGATACCACCCAGACTTCCGAATCCGAAATTGCGGTACATTGGCAGGAAGAGGATTATTTTTATCCATCCATGCGATTCATCGCCCAGGCCAACATGACCGATCCGACCATCTACGATCGCTTCAGCCTGGAGAATTTTCCCAATTGCTACAAGGAGTATGCCGATATGCTGGACTGGGATGCCTACTGGCATACCCTTCTGGACACCAGCGACGCCCCCTGCTGGAAATGGTTCGTAGGAGGCCGCCTCAATGCCAGCCACAACTGCATCGACCGTCATCTGGCCAAAAACAAAAACAAGACCGCCATCCATTTCGTGCCCGAGCTCGAGGAGGAAAAAATCGAGCACATCACCTACCAGGAACTTTTTGTGCGGGTAAACGAGCTCGCCGCCCTGTTGCGCGACTTTGCCGGCCTGAAACCGGGCGACCGGGCCACCCTGCACATGCCCATGTCGGCCGAGCTGCCCATTGCCATGCTGGCCTGCGCCCGGCTGGGGGTGATCCATTCGGAAGTTTTCGGCGGGTTCAGCGGCCGCGCCTGCGCCGACCGCATCATCGATTCGCAAAGCAAGATCCTGATCACCATGGACGGGTACTACCGCAGCGGCACCCTGCTCGATCACAAGAAAAACGCCGACGTTGCCGTGGAGCTGGCCCTGAAAGAAGGCCAGAAGGTGGACAAGGTTCTGGTGTGGCAGCGCTATCCGGGCAAAGCCTCCAGTCCGACGCCCATGGTGGCGGGACGCGATTATTTCATCAATGAAGAACTGAAAAAGTACCGTGGGCAGCGCATCCAACCGGTCTCCATGCCGGCCGAAGCGCCCTTGTTCCTGATGTATACCAGCGGGACCACCGGCAAGCCCAAGGGCTGCCAGCACAGCATCGGCGGGTATCTGGCCTATGTGACCGGCACATCCAAGTATGTGCAGGACATCCACCCCGAAGATGTCTATTGGTGCATGGCCGATATCGGATGGATCACCGGACACTCCTATATCGTTTACGGACCGCTCTCCCTGGGCGCTTCCACCGTGATCTACGAAGGCGTGCCCAACTATCCGGACGCCGGAAGGCCGTGGCGCATTGCCCAGGAGCTGGACGTGAATATCTTCCACACGGCCCCCACCGCTATTCGGGCCCTGCGCAAGATCGGCCCCGATGAGCCGGCCAAATACGACTATCACTTCAAGCACATGACCACGGTGGGCGAACCCATCGAGCCGGAAGTCTGGAAATGGTACTACAAAGAGGTCGGCAAAGGCGAGGCCATCATCGTGGACACCTGGTGGCAGACCGAGACCGGCGGATTCCTGTGCAGCACTCTGCCGGCCATTACCCCCATGAAACCGGGCAGCGCCGGACCGGCCCTGCCCGGGATTCATCCAATCATTCTGGATGAGGACGGCAATGAACTGCCGGCCGGGTCGGGCAAGGCCGGCAACATATGTATACGCAATCCCTGGCCGGGGGCCTTCCAAACCATCTGGGGCGATCGCGACCGCTACGTCCAGAACTATTATGCCCGCTACTGTAAAGACCCCAAGAGCAAACGCTGGCAGGACTGGCCTTATCTGACCGGCGATGCCGCCGTCCAGTCCCAGGATGGTTATTACCGCATCCTGGGCCGCATCGACGACGTCATCAACGTCTCCGGTCACCGTCTGGGCACCAAGGAGATCGAATCAGCCGCCTTGACCGTTTCCGAAGTGGCCGAGGCCGCCGTGGTACCGGTGGCTCACGACATCAAAGGCAAGGAACCGGATCTGTACATCGCCCTGAAACCGGGAGTGAACGCCCACCCGGATCTCGAAAAACGCATTTCCGACGCCGTGTGCAACGAAATCGGCAAAATCGCCAAGCCGCGCAAGGTCTGGATCGTCAAGGACATGCCCAAGACACGCTCGGGCAAAATCATGCGCCGGGTGCTGGCCGCCATCTCCAACAAGCGCGATGTGGGCGACGTCACCACCTTGGCCAATCCCAACATCGTCGAGGAGATTCAAGCGATGATGCGGAAGTAAACCCAAGTCGGAGGTAGTCATGACCAGCCCTTACCAACAGCAATACGAGCAGTCGATCCACGACCCCGAAGATTTTTGGAGCATCCCGGCCCAGGATTGCCACTGGTTTAAAAAATGGGACAAGGTCCTGGACGATACCAACAAGCCGTTTTACCGGTGGTTTACCGGCGGCATGGTCAACACATGCTACAATGCCCTGGATCTTCACGTTGAAAACGGCCGCGGCTATCAAGCCGCGCTGATTTACGACAGCCCCGTGACCGGAACGGTCCAGCGATTCAGCTATACCCAGCTGCGGGATCTGGCGGCCCGCTGTGCCGGTGTCCTCGCCTCCAAAGGGGTTCAAAAAGGCGACCGGGTGCTGATCTATATGCCCATGATCCCCGAAGCCGTGATCGCCATGCTGGCCTGCGCCCGCATCGGCGCCGTGCACTCGGTGGTATTCGGCGGCTTTGCGCCCAAGGAGCTGGCCACCCGCATCAACGATGCCAAGCCCAAAGTGATCGTCTCGGCCTCCTGCGGTATCGAAGTCAACCGCGTGATCCCCTATAAGCCTCTCCTGGAAAAGGCGATCGAATTATCGGCCGCCAAACCGGGCAGCTGCATCATCGTGCAGCGGCCCCAACAAAAAGCGCGCCTGCAAGATGGGCTGGATTGGGACTGGGAGGATGAGATGGCCGCCGCCCGGCCCGTTGCATGCGTGCCGGTGGCGGCCACCGATCCGCTTTACATTCTCTATACTTCAGGCACCACGGGCGTACCCAAGGGGGTGGTACGCGACAACGGCGGCCATATGGTGGCGCTCAAGTGGACCATGCAAGCGGTTTACAACGTCCACCCGGGAGATGTCTACTGGGCCGCCTCGGATGTGGGCTGGGTGGTGGGACACTCCTACATCGTCTACGGCCCCCTGCTAAAGGGCTGCACCACAATCCTCTACGAGGGCAAACCGGTGGGCACACCTGATGCCGGCGCGTTCTGGCGGGTGATCGCCGAGCATAAAGTAAAAACACTTTTCACGGCGCCTACGGCTTTTCGGGCGATCAAACAGCAGGATCCGGCCGGCAAGCTGATCGCCGATTACGACCTTGCCCATTTTGAAGCGCTTTTCCTGGCCGGCGAGCGCACCGACCCCGACACCCTGCATTGGGCCGAGGAAAAGCTCAAGGTGCCGGTCATCGATCACTGGTGGCAGACCGAAACCGGTTGGGCCATTGCGGCCAACTGCCTGGGCATCGAGAAGCTTCCGGTCAAGCAGGGCTCGCCGACCAAAGCGGTGCCGGGCTGGAACGTGCAGGTGCTCGATGGCGCCAACCAGCCGGTGCGGCCGGGTGAGATCGGGGCTTTGTCGGTCGAGCTGCCGTTGCCGCCGGGAAGCCTGCCCACCTTGTGGAACAACGACAGCGGCTACATCCAGTCCTATCTCAAGGAGTTTCCGGGCTACTACAAAACCGCCGATGCCGGCTTCATCGACGAGGAGGGCTATATCTTCGTCATGTCGCGCACCGACGATATCATCAACGTGGCCGGGCACCGCCTCTCCACCGGGGCCATGGAGGAAGTCCTGGCCGATCACCCCGATGTGGCCGAGTGCGCCGTGCTGGGTGTGGAAGACAAACTCAAAGGACAGGTACCGGTCGGTTTTCTGGTGCTCAATGCCGGCGTGACCCGCGCCGCGGCCGAGATCGAGAAAGAGGTCATCCAGATGGTACGCGATCGCATCGGCCCCGTGGCGGCCTTCAAGGTGGTGACCACCGTCAAGCGATTGCCCAAAACCCGCTCGGGCAAAATTCTGCGCGGCACGATCAGCAAAATCGCCGACAACGTGCCCTATGCCATGCCGGCCACCATCGATGATCCGGCCATTTTGGAGGAGATGCAAGCGGCCCTGCAGCGGTTGGGATACGCCGGGGCGGGCAGGAAAATGCAGTGACCGCCTCAGCTTTTTGAGCTCGTACGCGTATCCGTACTCGTACGCGTACGCGGAAATCACAGTTCGCGGGGGACAAACGCCTTTATGGAGTACGTAGACGAGTATCCCAACCCTTATGCTCAGTCGGCTCTATTCGGAGTGTTCCGTATGAAAAAAAGACGCAGGAGGAAAACTGTACTACCGATTCGTACACCTGCACGTATTCGCACGCATTCTCAAAATTGAATCGAGTACGAGCGCCGCTCCGCTGAGTACGAGTAGGCGTACGAGTAAGAAAAGAACAACGTCGAATAAAATAGCAAAAAAGAACCCCAAAACAAACAAGGAGGGCTGGAACAATGACTAACGCAGCAGCATATTGGAAAGCCAACTTGCGGCTAATGACCGGCTGCCTCATCGTGTGGTTCGCCGTTTCATTCGTCTTCGGCATTTTGCTGAAAGATGCGCTCAACCACATCCAGATCGCCGGATACCCACTGGGTTTCTGGTTCGCACAGCAAGGGTCCATGTATATCTTCGTGGCTTTGATCTTCTATTACGCGATTCGAATGACCACACTTGACCGCAAGTATAAAGTAGAAGAATAGGGAGGTGCAAAGATGTCACTCAAGGCAACTACGTTTATAGTGATCGGCTTGACATTTGCCATCTATATCATCATCGCCATCCGGGCGCGCGCCTCCACCACCTCCGATTTCTACGTGGCCGGCAAAGGGGTTCATCCCATACTCAACGGTATGGCTACCGGGGCGGACTGGATGTCGGCCGCTTCCTTTATCTCCATGGCCGGATTGATTGCGTTTCAAGGCTATGATGCTTCGGTCTACCTGATGGGCTGGACCGGCGGTTATGTGCTGCTGGCCATGATGCTGGCGCCTTATTTGAGAAAATACGGCAAGTTCACGGTGCCTGAATTTATCGGGGACCGGTTCTACTCCAAACAGGCGCGCATCGTGGCCGTCATCTGCCTGATCGTGGCCTCGTTGACCTATGTTATCGGCCAGATGAAGGGCATCGGGGTGGCCTTTTCCCGTTTCCTGGAGGTGGACTTCGCAACCGGCCTGGTGGCCGGAATGGCCATCGTGTTTGTTTACGCGGTGCTCGGCGGCATGAAAGGCATCACCTACACCCAGATCGCGCAATATTGCGTGCTGATTTTCGCCTATACCATTCCCGCCGTCTTCATCTCCTTGCAGCTGACGGGCAACCCCATTCCGCAGCTCGGCCTGGGCGATACCATGGCGGACGGCAGCGGTACCTATATGCTGGAAAGGTTGGATCGGGTGCTCGTCGATCTTGGCTTTACGGCCTATACCGCCCAAAAGGGGGCGACCATCAACGTCTTTTTGCTGACCCTCTCCCTGATGATCGGCACGGCCGGCCTGCCGCACGTCATCATCCGCTTCTTCACCGTGCCTAAAGTCAGCGATGCCCGCTTCTCCACCGGTTGGGCCCTTGTTTTTATCGCTATCCTGTACACCACGGCCCCTGCTGTGGGCGCCATGGCGCGTTTGAACTTGATGAGAACGGTTCAATCAGATCCCATCGGAGCTGTTGAGAGCAACCTCCAATACGAAGCGCGACCCCAGTGGTTCAAAAACTGGGAAAAAACAGGTCTGCTGCAGTTCCAAGACAAGAATAACGACGGCCGCATCCAGTATTACGGAGATAACCCGGCTTTCCAGGCCAAAGCCCAATCCTACGGTTGGGCCGGCAACGAGATGGTCAAAGTCGACAATGACATCATGGTGCTGGCCAACCCGGAAATCGCTCGTTTACCAAACTGGGTCATCGCCCTGGTGGCCGCCGGCGGCATCGCCGCAGCCCTCTCCACAGCGGCAGGTTTGCTGCTGGCCATCTCCTCGGCTATCTCCCATGATCTTCTCAAGGGCATCTTCATGCCCCACATCAATGAGAAACAGGAACTGCTTTCGGGGCGCATCGCCATGGCCTTCGCCATCTTGGTGGCGGGTTACCTGGGTCTCAATCCGCCTGGATTCGCCGCACAGGTGGTGGCCCTGGCCTTCGGTCTGGCGGCATCCTCCATCTTCCCGGCTTTGATGATGGGCATTTTCTCCAAACGCACCAATCGCGCGGGCGCCATCGCGGGCATGCTGACCGGGTTGATATCGACACTCATCTACATCTTTTGGTATAAAGGCTGGTTCTTTATCGCCTCAACGGCCATGGCGCCGGATAAGGCCGACTCATGGTTCATGGGGATTTCGACGGAAGCCTTCGGCGCCATCGGAGCTGCATTGAATTTTCTGGTGGCCATTGTCGTTTCGCGCTTTACATCCGATGTTCCCGAAGATATCCAAAAGATGGTGGAAGAGATTCGTGTCCCGTTGGGCGCCGGAAAAGCTGTGGCGCATTAAAGAATGATTCAGGTGTGCCAGCGAAGGTATTCTGCGATTCCGGTATGCCTTCAAAATATCGATAGCTGTTTCGTGCACGTGCGCGTTTATGTAAACGCCCACGTGCACGAACGGCCATGTTGCAGCGACCTTTGATGATCTGCAGCAAGGGCATTGGAAAAGCCATGGCGCAAGAAGACACATCCTCCCAGGCGTTTGCCTTTCTATCGGGCCTGCCGGTTTTTTCGACCCTGCCTGAAGAGGAAATAAGGCATATCTGCTCGCAGCTCGTGCAAGAAACCCATCCCAGCGGCAAGACCTTGGGCACCCAAAGCAAGAGTGCCATCGATAAGGTCTTCATCATCAAAGATGGGGAGCTGGAGATCTTTTTCGAACAGGACGGCGTCAAAAACCTGAAGGGAATCCTGACCAGCGGCGATATTTTCGGCGGTATCGGACTTTTGGTCAACAATGCTGTCGCCGTCCGAACAGCGGTCGTACGGCAAGAGTCGACCGTAATGGCTATACCAGCCACTATCTTCCGCGATATCTGTAACCGCCACCCTGCGTTTGCCAACTATTTCTTGGAAACGTTTCACGAGCGGATGCTTGACCAGGCGTATGCTTCCTCTTTCAAACAGGGACAGGTGGTCCATTTTCTGTCCGCCATCCCGCCCTTTTCATTTTTGCCCGAATATGAACTCAGAAGCATTTCCAATGAATTGTCGATGGAAAACAGCAAAAAAGGGACCTTTTTGTTCCTGCAGGGCCGTTCCAGGGTCGACCGCCTTTACATCATCAAAAGCGGCGCCGTAGAACGCTACAATGAAGAAAACGGAGAGAAAGTGCTGCGCGGCATACTCGGCGAAGGCAATATCTATGGCGGCATTTCCATGCTGCTCAATGACGGGCTTTCCGTGCGCACCGTCTTTGTCATTGAAGACACCGAATTTTACACGCTGGGCAAAGATCGTTTTTTGAAGCTGTGCCGGGAACATGAAAACTTTTCTGAATATTTTACCGACACCTTCGGAAAACGCATGATCGACCGGTCCTACGCCGCAATTGTCAAAAGCGGTGCGGAACCGGGGGCGCCTTCCGCCCAGTTCTTCAATCTGCGGGTCCAGGATATCTTCCACAGCGATCTGCTGGCGTGCGGCACGACCACCCCGATTCAGGAAGCGGCCGACGCAATGACCCGCCGGGGCTGCAGTTCCATATTTGTGCAGGTGCCCCGAGGCGATTTCATCGGGGTGGTCACGGACAGCGATTTACGAAAAAAAGTGATCGCACCGGGCCTCGACATCCAAAAACCCATTGCCGATATCATGTCCACACCCCTTTGCACCATCGAAGCCGATGCAATGGTTTCCGAAGCCCTGCTGGCCATGGTGGATGCCAATGTCAAACATCTGGGGGTCACCGACCAAAGCGGCAAAGTGCTCGGGGTGTTGACCAACAGGGACATTCTTTCGGCCCAGGAGCAATCACCCTTTTTCATCATCCGCGAACTTTCGGCGGCCGGGGACATCGAAGAGATCATTCGCAAACAAAAAAGGGTGCCGCATTTGATTCACAATATGATCAACAGCGGCGCCAAGTCACGCATCACGACCAAATTGATCTCCAAGATCTCCGATGCCATTTTGATCAAGCTCATCGGATTTGCCGTGGCGCAGCTCGGGGCGCCGCCGGTCCCGTTTGCCTTTCTGGTTCTGGGCAGCGAAGGCCGCATGGAGCAAACGCTGAAAACAGATCAGGACAACGCCATTGTATTTGCCGATGTGCCCGAAAACGAGCTCGAACAGGTAAACCATTATTTTCTTAAACTTGGCGTGCAGGTGTGCACCGGGCTGAATCAGGCCGGATACGCCTTGTGCAAGGGCGGCATTATGGCCCAGAATCCCAGATGGTGCCAGCCAATTTCCAAATGGAAGAACTACTTCAAAGACTGGATTCGCATCTCCACCCCCAAGGATCTGATGGAAGCCGCCATTTTCTTCGATTTCAGGGGAGCTTACGGCAACATGGATCTGGCAGATGAATTGCGGCTCTTTTTATTCGATACGCTTTCCGGCTGGACGCGCTTTTTTAAAGATCTGGCCGTCAACGCCCTTGGGTTCAAACCGCCCATCGGCTTTTTCCGCAACTTTGTATTGGAGTCCAAGGGCGAGCATCGCAATCAGTTCAACCTGAAAAACGCCATGACCCCCATCGTCGATTTTGCACGCATCTATGCACTGCATCATAACATCTCCGAAACCAACACCCAGGAAAGGCTTTATCACCTGTTCCTCCTGAAAGTCTTAAACGACCAAGACTACAATGATTTGGATCAAGCCTACAACTACCTGATGCAGCAGCGGCTGCTGGGCCAGATCAACAGCATCGAAAAGGGCGAAGCGCCGGAGAATTTCATGAATCCCAAGAAGCTGTCGCGCATAGAACAAACTTTGCTCAAGGAAATCTTCAAACGCATCGAAGGCTCCCAAAGACGCCTGGACATCGATTTTACCGGCGGCATTCGATGAACGGCATAAGCAAATGCAGTCAAAGCACAGGGAAGAGCGGGAAGGGTGTATTCAACCCAACTAATCAGAAAAGGGGGCTGCCGTGCCACATAGAGTATTGATCGTGGATGACGAACCCAATCTCCTGGTGCTCTTGCAGTTTCTGATGGAAACGAACAACTACCAGGTCGATACCGCTACGAGTGGCGAAGCGGCCATCGAAGCCATTATGCGCGCGATGCCGGACCTGATTCTGCTGGATGTCATGCTGCCGGGCATTGATGGCTACGAGGTGTGCGAAATCATCCGATTGAATCCGCAGTGGCGGCAAATAAAAGTCGTTTTTCTGACGGCCAAAGGCTGCGAGGTGGATGTGACCAAAGGGATGCTTCTGGGCGCCGATGCCTATATCACCAAACCCTTCCCCATCACCGCCGTACTGGAAAAAGTCAATGAGCTTCTGGGCGTCGATTCCGGATGTGAAGGGGAAAAGGTTAAAGGTGAAGATAAAAGTTGAAAGATGAATACCCGCAGCAAACTCAAATGGATCGCACTGCTTACCACCGCTATCGGCCTCACGGCGGCCCTGGCGCTTGCACTCATCTATCTCCTCTTTCCCGAGCAAAGCAGAACGCTGGCCCTTGCGCTGCAAAGCAACAGCGGCCGGGCGCTGGTGGCAGCCATTCTGCTGCTGATGCTGATCATCATCGGCATCGATTTATGTTTCCGTCTTTTTCTGATCCCTTTGCACAAAATGGTAGAGGAGACCACGCTGATCGGAAGCGCCAACGCCGGCCACCGTCTCGTAAAACAGAGCGGACCCATTTTCGGCCCGCTGGTGCATGCCATCAACACGATTGCAGCCCGCCTGGAGGCGGTTCAGCAGTACGGCCATGAAAAGGTTGAGAGCATCCGCGCAACGGCCGAGAAGGAACGCAACATGCTCGCGGCCATCATGGCCGAATTGCCCGAAGGGGTTATCGTCTGCAATACCCAGGGCAGCATTGTGCTGTATAACCAGCAGGCCAAACAGTTGCTCAGCGGTGCGGCGGATAAAGCCAGAGGTTACAATGGGGAAAATGCGCCGGGCGCCCTGGTCGGCCTTTGGCGTCCCGTCAGCCATGCCATCGATGCTAACCAGCTCCAGCACGCCCTGGATGAAATCCAGGCCAAATTCAGGGAGAGCCATAAAAATGCGGTTTCTTCTTTCGTAACTTTGGGTTCGGCCGGGCAGCTGCTGCGCGTGGAAGTCGTGCCGGTTCTGGATCACCGAAACGCGTATGCCGGCTTTATCCTCATCGTGGTAGACATCACCCAACGGCTTCAATCGACCGGCCGGATGGAGGCTTCTCTGACATCGCTCACCCGCGGAATCAGGGCGGCATCGGCCAACATACGGGCCACTATTGAGGCGATCAGGGCTTACCCGGACATGGATCCGCCTCAACTGGATCGCTTAAGAAAAGTAATCCTTGATGAATCCATCACCCTCGGATCGCTCATTGGCAAAATAGATGCAGACTGCTGCTTTGAACATCAATCCGAATGGCCCCTGGCCCCCATTGAAATATCGTCCCTGATCAGCTTGATCCGCAAAAAGGCCGGAGAAAAACTCAATCTTGCCATACGGTCCAAGATCGACCTGCCGCAGTATTTCATCAAGGCCGACACCTACGCATTGACCCTGTCGGTTGTTTTCTTGCTGATGCAGATTCAAAAAGAAAGCGGGGCATTTTCCTTCGCCTGCCAGATTGAGAGAAAAGAGAATATCATCCACATGGATATATCCTGGGCTGGCAAACCGGTGAAGATGGACCTGCTCAGGGCCTGGCAGGATGGCTTGCTGCGCGTCCGCGATGAGCAGCTGCCTTTCACCTTGAGGGAAATTCTCCAGCGCCACAGCACCGACATCGGCGCTTTTTCCTTCCCCGGCAAGCACGATCAAGCGTGCCTGCGACTCTTTATGCCGGCGGTGGATGCCGTAGCCCTCCAACAGCCCAGGCGCGCCACCATTCTGAGCCGGAGCAGACCTGAATTTTTCGATTTCGATCTTTTCGATCAACGCGAGCCGGACCCGGAACTTGCCCACAGGCTGTTGAGCGAACTCACCTATTCGGTATTCGATACCGAAACGACGGGCCTGAATCCCAGTGGCGGCGACGAAATCATCGCCATCGGCGCGGTACGCATTGTCAACGGCCGGTTGCTGCGCGAAGAGAGCTTCGACCAATTGATCGATCCGCGCCGCACCATTCCCACGGCTTCCATTGGAATTCACGGCATCAACACCGAAATGGTCAGAAACAAACCCGCTGTCGACCAGGTTTTGCCCCTGTTCCATCGTTTTGCGGCCGATACGATCCTGGTGGGCCACAACGTGGCCTTTGACATGCGCCTGCTGCAAGTCAAGGAAGCGTCCACCGGCATCCGCTTCGGCAACCCCGTGCTGGATACTCTCTTGCTTTCGGCCGTACTGCATCCGGCCCAAAGCAATCACAGTATGGAAGCAATTGCCGAACGGCTGGGTGTATCCATAGAGGGCCGCCATACCGCTATCGGAGATGCCATCGCGACAGCCAACATCTTCCTGAAAATGCTGCCGCTCCTGGCCGAAAACGGCCTCCTGACCCTCGAAGACGTCATGAATGCGTCCAAGAAGACCATTTACGCCCGCATCAAATATTGACGGTCGCGCAAGAAGTCGTAACCGCAAAGCCGAGAATTTTTTTTTCGATTTACCCGCGGGCAACGAACCGGGTTCTTTTGGAGAGTTTAAAATGCAGGCGTCCCCCTGGTGCCTTTTACCTTCGCGCCTTTCCTGAGATGGTTTCTATCGTTATCTTGAAAACTCTCGTCTTGTCTTTGTACTTTTCGATGAATTCAAACCCTTCCGAAGCAAAATCCACGGAATATTTACGTACAATGCCTTCAAGGGCCTTTTGTTTTTCTTCTCCGAATGATTCATATGCAAAACCTTGCACAATACAGCTCTCATATTTGGTGCTGAACTTATCAGGCAGAACCTCGGTTCTACCTACCACACAGAAGGAAACTTTAGGATTGGCGGCAATATTGTTGATTTTTCTTCCCTCAAGGGCACAGTGAAAATATATGCAGTTATCGATCAGACAGTAGTTTAAAGGCACACCGTACGGTTCACCATCGCAAGATGCTGTGCTGAGGGTGCCAAATTGACCGTTTTCCAGAATAGAAAAAGATTCGCTATGGGTAATTAATCGATCGTTTCTACGCATCGTTTTCCTTCCTGTTTACGCCCCGGCTTGACAGGTGCGCTCTCACCGCCTGTCCGGGTTCAACCGGATGATCGCAATGAATGTCGCATAGTGTTTTGGAAAAAGCTGTTTCAAACGCTGTTTTTCGCGGCCGGCTCATTTCAATACACGGCGGTGGGTTCCAGTTCAACAAGAAAGGATTTATGCGGCGTCTTTATTATGGCTGCTGCAGATAAAGCCCTTCTGCGATCTTGCGGCACAATTTACCATCTGTTATACAAAGGCGCACCGGTTTGATCCCTCCCTGCTCCTGTCCGGGGCTAATTTCTCCTGTGCGGGGCTGATTTCCTGATGCGTGGATAGATAGAAGAGAATCGGAAACGAAACATACGGTCGATCGGTTAAGACGGTCTCATTTTCCGGGCAAACGGCAGGTGGTCATGGAAAACGCGGACAGCACGGCCAATCTATCCAAACCCCGTGAAACACTTTCAGTATTCGATGCGGTGACCATTATCGTGGGCGTGGTGGTGGGCGCCGGCATTTTCAAAACCCCGGCCATTGTTGCCGCAAGCGCCACCGGGAAATGGACGCTCCTGTTGATCTGGCTGGCAGGGGGCGCGATCTCGCTGGCCGGCGCCCTGTGCTATGCGGAGCTGTCCTCTGCCTATCCTCACGCCGGCGGTGACTACACCTACCTGTACCGCGCCTTCGGACGGGTTCCGGCCTTCCTGCTGGCATGGGCGCGCCTAACGGTCATCCAAACCGGCTCCATCGCCATGATCGCTTTTCTGGTGGGTGATTACGCCTCGGAGCTGATTCGCCTCGGCCGTTTTTCCTCTTCATATTATGCGGGCTTGGCCATCCTGGTATTGACCGGGATCAATGCGGCCGGAATTGAGCAGGGAAGATCGGCCCAGAGAATCCTTATGGGCGCGATCATTCTGGGGCTCCTGTTCGTTACCGTCGTGGGGCTCACCACCGATGCGCCTGCGCCCGCTTTTCCCCAGCCGCCTGCCGGCGGCAGGCAAGCCCTGGGCAAAGCCATGATCTTCGTCCTGCTCACCTACGGCGGCTGGAACGAGGCCGCGTACCTATCCGGCGAGGTCCGCCAGGCCCGCCGAAATATGGCCCGCGTCCTGCTTTACAGCATCGGCTTGATCACCGCGATCTATGTTCTTATCAACATGGCCCTTGTAAAGGGAATGGGGCTTGCCGCGATGACCGGCTCGGAAGCAGTCGCAGCCGACTTGATGCGCCGCGATCTGGGCGAAAACGGCGCCCGGTTCATCAGCATTCTTGTCTTCCTGGTCGCCCTCAGCACGATGAACGGGATGATCATCACCGGAGCGCGCACCAGCTATGCCATGGGACGGGATTTTTCGTTTTTCAGATTTCTTGGAAAATGGGGGCGCCGGAGAAACACACCGGTGAACGCCATGCTTTTCCAGGGGGCGATCGCCCTGGCCCTGGTTTTAATGGGAACTCTGGGCCGCAGCGGTTTCGTCATGATGGTAGAATATACGGCGCCGGTTTTCTGGCTGTTTCTTTTGCTGGCGGCACTCTCGATTTTTATCCTGCGATTCAAGGATCCCGGTGCCACTCGATTTTTTCCGGTGCCCTTCTATCCGCTCACACCGTTTTTATTCAGTGCAGCATGCATTTATATGCTGCACGCCAGTCTGGTCCACAGCGGGAAGGGCGCACTCGTGGGGGTGGGCGTCCTTCTGGCCGGCCTTTGCCTGTCGATCCTGCCGGATAGACATCAAAAAAGGGATGAAAAACATTTCAGAAAGGTAAATCCATGAAGATCGCAGCGATGCATTGCCTGGCCGTGGCCCTTGTCTTGTGGAACTGTTCCGGAAAGTGGGTGGACGGCCGTATCGAGGATCCGATTCAACCTGAGGTAACAGGCGGGGCCAAAGCGCCGGATGTGCCCTATCTGCCGACGCCCATGAACGCGGTGGCGCAGATGCTGGATATGGCCGAAGTCACTCGGGAGGATGTGATTTATGATCTTGGCTGCGGTGACGGCCGAATCGTCATCACCGCCGCCAAGGAAAGGCAAGCCCGCGGGGTGGGCATCGATATCAGCCCCGATCGTATCCGCGAAAGCCGGATCAATGCGCAGCACGCCGGTGTCGCCGACCGGGTGCGGTTTCTGGAGCAGGACCTCTTTACCAGCGATTTCAGCGACGCCAGCGTGGTCGCGATTTATTTGACGCCCGCGCTCAATATCAGGCTGCGGCCGAAGATATTAAACGAACTGAAGCCCGGCACGAGAATCGTATCGCACAAATTCGGCATGGGGGAGTGGAAGCCGGATCAATCGGCATCGGTCGAGGGGCGCGACATCTATTTCTGGATCGTTCCGGCCAATGTGAGCGGGACCTGGGAGTGGACCGCGGCCGGCCTGGAGGGAAAGGGAAGCCACCGCTTGGAGCTGACGCAGACATTCCAAAAAGTGGAGGGGATCTTGGTTGCCCAATCCGAATCGAACCCGATCACAGAAACCAGGCTGGTGGGGGATCGGCTGCAATTTACGGTGCCGCGAAAGGTCGATGGCCGCTACATGCCGGTGCGTTATGAAGGTCGCGTGCAAGGCGATTCCATGGCAGTCCGGCGCATAGCGGTTGCTGTAGAAAATGGCCCGGCAAGCTGGCAAGCCCGGCGAAATCCAGCCACCATGACCCCATGGACGGCTCGCTAAAAGAAGCCGTCACCGGATCATCCCTCGGCGACATCCTTTTCAGGAAAATAGGGTTCAATGACGGGACGGGGCTCACTGAGAATCTTTTTTATCCGTAACAGCAGCATTTCCTGAACGT
>QZKV01000182.1 GCA_003599575.1 Desulfobacteraceae bacterium
ACTCCGCCGCCTTGGGGCTTTTAAGGTGGCGTTACTGCGAAAGAAAAGGTAGTATCACGCGCTACCCTTCCATCGCTGAGGATAAATCCATGCAAGTCTTGCTCATATCGGCCAATACCGAAAAGATCAACATGCCCACCCTGCCCATGGGGCTTGGCTGCGTCGCGGCGGCGCTGCAAGCTGCCGGCCACGCGGTGGGGTTTCTCGACCTGATGGCCGTGGGCGACTGGCAGCCGCGGGTCAGGCAGGCGCTCTCGCGGACTCCGCCCGATGTGATCGGCATTTCCATTCGCAATATCGACGACCAGGTCAGCGGGGCGCCCCGTTTCCTGCTGGAAAAGGCACGCGATGTGGTGACCTTCTGCCGCGCGAACGCGCGTGCGCCGATTGTACTCGGCGGCGCCGGGTACAGCATTTTCCCGGAAAGCGTGCTCGACTACACCGGGGCGGACATGGGCATCCAGGGCGAAGGCGAAAAGGCCTTCGTCTTGCTGGTGGAGCGGCTCGCATCGTCGGCCCCCCTTGCGGATGTGCCCGGCCTTTACATCAAGGGCCGAGGGTGCCAGGCGCCGCGGACCTATGTTCGCGATCTGGACCGGTTTGCGCTTCCCGAACCGGACCTGTTCGATTCCCGGTTCGCCGCTGACCCGAACTATTTTCTGCCCATCCAGACCCGCCGCGGCTGCCCGTTGAAGTGCAGCTACTGCTCTACCGCCGCCATCGAGGGCACCGCGATCCGCAAGCGTTCACCAAAGGCCGTGATCGACCTTTTGTCGCGCTGGCGCGCCGCGGGTTATTCGCGGATCTACTTCGTGGACAATGTCTTTAACCTGCCCGAGAGTTATGCCATCGAGCTGTGCGAGCGCATGGCAAAGGCCGGCCTGGACGTCCAGTGGAGGGCCATCCTGTATCCCGGCAAAGTATCCGAAGCGCTGGTGCTGTCCATGGCGCGGGCCGGCTGCCGGGACGTGGCCCTGGGATTTGAAAGCGGGGTCCAGCCCATCCTGGATGCCCTGCACAAACGCTTCTCCCTTGAAGAAGTGAAGCAAACCAGCCGCTTGCTGGCTGATCACAAAATCGGGCGCATGGGGTTTTTGTTGCTGGGCGGGCCGGGGGAAACCCGCGCTACCGTTCTGAAAAGCCTGGCTTTTGCCGACGGGCTCCAGCTGGATGCCGTCAAAATGACCATTGGGTTGCGGATTTATCCAGACACCGAGCTTGCCCGCACCGCCGTGCGGGACGGCCTGATCGAGGCGGATACCGACCTGCTGCGGCCGCGCTTCTATATTGCCCCGGGCCTTGAAGAATGGCTGCGCGAGACGGTCCAAGCCTGGCTCGCCGACCGGCCCAAATGGGTGTTGTAAGCAGCCCGCTGCGGGAGCATTCCGGAAAAGGCCACGTCGTCTCTGCTGCTTTTGAAAATAAACACAAGACCCCATTCCAAAGATCCTGAATTTTCATACGCTTTGAGAAAGTTCGAGAAGGTGGAGGTAATGCCATGCCTGTCAAAAAACTCAAAGAGTATTTGGACCAAAAGGGCGTAAAGTACGTATCCATTCTTCATTCAAGGGCGTATACAGCGCAGGAGATTGCGGCGGCAACGCACATCCCGGGAAAAGAACTTGCGAAATGCGTCATTGTAAAAATAGATGACAAAATTGCCATGGCGGTTTTGCCCGCCAGCCATGCAATCGACCTGCAGCGCTTCAAACGCGAACTCCAGGCGGGGAGCGTCGAAATTGCCCACGAGGAGGAATTTAAAGACTTATTCCCAGGTGTGGAGACCGGCGCCATGCCGCCGTTCGGTCATCTGTGGGGGATGGAAACTTATGTGTCGGATGCTTTGAGCCGTGATGAGATCGGCTTCGAGGCCGGATCGCACAATGAGGTCATCAAAATGGCGTACGCCGATTTTGAGCGGTTGGCCGAACCGCGCGTGCTGGGCTTTTCATCCAAATCGCATCCCGCGAAAAGGCAAGAAACCATATACACGGCGTAGTTTCTGCCCGGTGCACCGGGGAGCGCAGGGACCTGGCCACGCCCTAAACGCCCTGCATCTCCCGAGGGTCTTGATTCTTCATGTGCCGGCCGGGTAGATCGCCTACATGGGCGCCTCGAAAGGTGCGGCGTAGCCGGTCAGCTCGACATAACCAGCTCCTGCCAGTGGTTTACCCTGCCTGCTGCCCTGCGCGTGCACGCTGCCTTCCCAATAGACCACACGGGTGCTGCGCGGCGTGCGCATCTCCTGATCGGCCAGGTTGGCCGCCACGGTCAGTTCGCATTCGAGGGAATCGATCGCCACTTTCCATTGGACCGGGTATCGCGCGCCGCTGTGCGGGCTGGTCCAGAAAGCAAGCGGTTCGATGCGCAGGTCGTCGCGGGACAGGTGCCGCGTTTGCCCCGCAGGCCATACGAGGGTGCCGGCCGAGGCCGGATTTAGGCTGCCGTCGGGCCGGCGCAGCAGGAAAATCATGATCTCGGTTTGGTCGGAAAGCTGCAGGCTGAACCAGTCCCAGCCGCTGATATCCGGCTGCAGCGCGGCCGTGCTGAACTCGTGGTCCATCCAGGCCGAACCCTTAACGTTATGGCGGGCGCCGTCGAGCGTCAGGGCGCCCTCGGCCGCAAGGCGCGTAAACGAATAGTAGCAGCTGGCCCGTTCGGGGGATTGACCCTTGCGGCTGTAGCCGGCCTCGCCATGCAAAACGGGTGGCTTGGCCGGCTTGAGATCGAGCGTCAGGGCAAACGCTTCGGTATCGGCCTGCAGGTGGTGCGCGTTCGGAGCGATGAGCGCATGCCAGGTGTTCAGGTGAATCTTCCACGTGTCCTGGTCCTGTTCGGCGCCGGCCATCGACAGTACCGGACGGGCCATGTTTTCCGCCTGCAGGTGGCGGCGCCCCTCGATATCGGTCACGGCGGCGTGGGCCAGATAGATCTGGTCGGTGCGCCACTGCGAACTTGCTTCGGGCCAGTCTTGCCGGGCCGAGGGCGGCTTCAGGCGGGTGCGGAAAAAAGTGAGCTGAAAGCCGAAGCGCCGTTCGCTGCCGCCGGTCAGGTTGCCGGTGTAGTACCACCACTCGGTGCGATAGCCCGGATGGGGCCCGTGGTCGGCCGGAAAGGAGAGACTGCAGGGGCCGGTGACCTGCAAATAGTCGCCCCCCTGAGCGCCGGGGGGGAGGGCGGCAAGGTGTTGGAAAATTGCGGAGATGAAAAGAAAAATGAGATATTTCATCTTGGCCTCCATTTTTTGCCCGCCGGTTTATACGCGCTTTGCCCCGGGACATCGGGCCCGGGCAATTCAGGTGGATTTTAAAACTTAGTCGTTACTATGTCGCAGAAAATCCCCTCGGCCCCTTTTTTAACCAGCGGATCACCTCCCCTCCCCCCGCAGCAGGACAGCCGGCGAACCGCGCAGGGCCAATTTCACCGCCGGCAGGGCCGCCAGCAGGGCGGCGGCGAAAATCAGCGGCACTGCCATAACCAGCGACTGCCAGTCGATGCGGTAGTCAAAGGTCCAGCCGAACGACTGCAGGTTGACCACGAAGATCAGCAGGTAAGAAAGCAGAAAACCGCACAGCAATCCGGCGGCCTGTCCGGTGACGACGATCAGGCCGGCTTCCCAGAAGATCATGCGGCGCAATTGTGCGACGCCGGCGCCCACGGCGCGCAGGGTGTTGAGCTGGCGGCCGCGCTGCAGCACCAGCACCGTCAAGGCAGTGGCGATCCCCAGGGCCGCCACGGCCAGGGCGATCAGCAGGAGCACGGTGGTGATGGCAAACGTCTCGTCGAAGATGCGCAGCACGGCCCGGCGCAGATCTTCGCCCTCGATCAATTCGATCGCATCGCCGCAGCAGGCGAGCAGTTCGGCGCGCACGCGGCCCATCGCGGCGGTCTTGCCGGGGCCGCGCGTGCGGAAATTGATTTGCACCGCGCTCAAGCTCTCATCGCCGAAGCGTTGCCGGTAATGTGCCAGGGAATAGTAGACCGCGCCGCCCTGGGTGCGGAAATCGCGAAACACCCCCAGGATCGGTTCGTCCAGCTCGTGGCCGCGGATGTGCACCTGGTAGCGGTCGCCAGGGGCAAGGCCGGTGCTGTTGGCGAACACCTCCGAAACCGCCACGCCGCGGCCGGCGATCAGATCGGCTTCGATGCGCCGCGGATCGCCACCCAGCCAGATGAAGCGGTTGCGGCTGCGATAGGCCGCGTAATCCATGGCCTCGAAAACATGCGCATGGCCGCCCAGGCTTAGTTCCATCCGGCGCATGGGCACCAGGTCCACCGGCGCCTTCAGATCCTGCAGGGCCCCCTGGACGCTGGCCGGCAACGGATCGCGGAAATGGTTCAGCTCGGCCAGCTTGGGCCGGATGTACAGGTCGCCGGCAATACTTTGCTGCACCCACACCGCCACCGTTCCGCGGAAGCTGTGAATCATGATCACCAGGGCCGTGAACAGGGCCACGGCCGTGATCAGGGCACTCACCGAAATGGCGGTCTGCACGCCGCTTTCCCTGAGATAGCGGGCGGCCAGAAAGGCCGGCGGTCCGCCCAGGCGCGCAAGGGCCGGCCCAAGCAGCCGTCCGGACTGCCGCAGCCCCCAGGGCGCCAGCAGGGCAAATCCCACGAACAGCAAGAGGGCCGCAAGATACCCCGGCAGGGACACGGCCGGCAGGCTGGGCAGGCGCGACACCGGGTAGACCAGCGCCAACAATCCGAGGCCCGCAAAAGCCAATTTGCGGATGCGCTGCGGTTGGACCGCCGCGGTGGGTTCGATATCCAGTGCTTCGCGCGGCGGCACCCGCATGGCTTCACGGGCCGGCTGCAGGGCCGCCAGCACGGCCACCCCCAATGTGACTACCAACGACAGCAGAATTTCCCAGGGACTCAGCAGCAGTTCATCCACCTGGACGCGCACGAAGAGGGTCGAAACGGTCCGGCTCACTCCGGCCAGCAGGTATTTGACCAGAAATGAGCCGATCGGCAGGGCCAGCAGCCACCCGCACAGCCCCAGCAGGGCCCCCTCGCCGATGAAAAGATAGAAAAGCATGCTCCCCGAGGCGCCGGTCGAGCGCAGCACGGCCAACTCGCGCCGGCGCGCCGCCGCGTTGAGCGCGGTCAGGCTGTACACCAGGAACATGCCCACGAATAGCGAAACGAAGCTCAGGAAAGTCAGGCTGAATTGATACGCCCGGATCATGCTAAGCCCGCTTTGCTTGCGCTCCGCGGGTGTGTTCAGGACGACCCCGGCGGGCAGCATGGACCTCAGCGAGGCCATGTCGTCCGGTGAAAGGTCCGGTTTAAGCAACAGGTCGATGCGGTCCGCTTGTCCGAAAGCGCCGGTGAACTCCTGGAAAGTGGCGATATCGCACAGGGCGATCCTTCCGCCTTCGAACAGGGCCAGCCCGGACGGGTCCAGGACAGCGAGCACTTTAAACGCGGCGGTGTTGTGCGCATGGACCAGGGGGGCCGACCGCTCCGCCTGCCAATCGAATTGTTCCGCCAGCCTGCGTCCGATCAGCAGCGTGTAGGGCTCGCTCATCAAGGCGCTCCACGCGACGCCGGCCCCTTTGTCCCGGGCGGTCCAGCCGCGCAGATCGCGGTCCAGGAGCGGATCGAATCCGATCAAAAGAAACGGGTCCTGCCGGCCGGCCGGCCGCACATAGGCCGAGAGAAGGGGCGAAGCGCTCCGCACCGCCGGATGGCGCAGCAGGGCGGCGACCAGCGCATCGGGCACCCGGCCGCCCGGCTGCACCAGGGTTGCATCGGCGGAACCGGCGATCAGATCCATGCTGCGCGCGAACGATCCGACCGTGGCGTGCACGGCCAGGCGCACGCTGGTGAAGACCGCCGCGCCCAAGGCGATGCCCAGCAGCACGGCCAGAGCACGGCCTGTGTGGCCGCGCAGGTTGCGCAGGCTGAACCAGGCGAACAGGCGCAGGTATAAGAAAAACGCGTGCATAGGCGCATCACGCGGCCAGGCGGCCGTCGCGCAGCGTCAACAGCATGGCCGCATACGGATCGGCCAGGGTGCTGTGCGTGGCGATGATGACGGTGCGCTGAAACGTGCGGTTCAGATCGGCCAGCAGGCCCATCACCTTGACGGCGTTTCCGCTGTCCAGGTTGCCTGTGGGCTCGTCAGCCAGAACAAGGGCCGGATCATTGATCAGGGCCCGGGCGATGGCGGTGCGCTGCATTTCGCCGCCGGAGAGCTGGCGCGGCAGATGACTCAGACGATCGCCCAGGCCGAGCCAGTCAAGCAGTTCTGCGGCCCGTCGTCGCGCCGCCGGGTAGGCGCGGCCGGCCAGCAAAGCCGGCAGGCAGACGTTTTCAAGCACATCCAACGTAGGCAGCAGGTTAAAGGATTGGAAGACCATGCCCACCACGCTGCGCCGGAAGTGGGTCAGCCCCGCTTCGCTGAGGCGTCGCAGATCGCGGCCGTCCACGCTCAGTTCTCCGGCAGTGGGGCGGTCAAGCCCGCCCAGCAGGGACAAAAGGGTGCTTTTGCCCGATCCGCTGTCGCCTTTGAGCACCACCAGACGGCCGGCAGGGATCAAAAGGTCGATCCCGTCGACGCCGGTCACCTGGACTGCCCCGACCTCGTAAACGCGCGTCAGTCCGCGCGCTTGCACCGCCGTGCGGGTCGGATCGGCGGCAAGTGAACGTTGTGCAAGCTCGACTGGATTTCTCATTTTCCATCTCCCTGCATTCTTAAGTTGCCGTGCAATATAAGCAGGCGTTCGGCATAGCCAACAAAGGACCTGCACAGGAAGCCGCATGCGTGATTAAATGGCGCTGACGGGAATGGATGTGGTTCGTACCCTATCGAGTCGAAGTGGTTCTCTCCGGCTTGAGAAGGAAAGCGAGGATACGGCCGGTCGGGCGCGGGATTATTCCTCTTCGGGGCGCGGGCGGATGGGACTGTAGTAGCGCTTGAGCCAGCTGCTCAGGCCGTCCAGCCCGGGGAAGAGCACGCGTTCGGTAATGTTGGCCTGATCCAGTTTGTCGCGGATTTCCCACTTCAATCCGGCAGGGATGATGACACGCCACGCCAGGCCGGCATGCGCGCCCAGCCAATCGTCCAGGCGCGTGGTGGGGCTGGAGATGAGGGAGAAAAGCGCATGCTGGTTGATGATCCGGTCGTCCAGCGCGGGCGGTTCGAAAAAGGCCACGAAGGGCTGTTCGGCCAGGCGGTCGAATGCTTCCAGCGTGCCGGCGCTGCGGCTCAACATCTCCGCTGTGAAAACAAAAGCGTCTTCTTCCTTCAGGATCCGGCGCAGCGTATCCGGCAGCCTCGTGGTGCTGCGGACATAATCGATGATCCATATCACGCCGTCATCGCCGTAGCACCTGAGGTTGTGCGTGGCGAAGTGCAGGGCGACATAAGGTGAAAAGGTCCAATCCAGCAGGCGCGTGGGAAGCCCATGGTGCTGTGCCACGGCCAACCAGTTCCACACCGAGTCGCCCGGCACGGCATCGCGGCGGGCGTAGCGCCGGAAGGTGCGCAGCAGCGGCCGCTCCACGCGTTCGTAGGATCCCTGCAGGCTCATGAGACTGGTGCGCAGGTCGCTGTCGGCTTTGGACATGCCGCGAAAGACAAAGTTCGAGCGGAAGCGGCCGAGCGGCTCCTGCCAGGAGTCCGCATACAGGCAGTCGTTGGCTTCGTTCCAGCTGTTGACACGAATTTCGTCCATCATGGCTTCCCGCCTTCAAGGGGCAAATGTAAACGACCGGGGCACAGCGTGGCCGCGGCCCCGGACAAACCCCGGCCGGCCGGCGGAACACGTCTCGGCCGGCATGGGCCCTGCGCTGCTCTGAAAACCGGGGCTGCGGCCGTTCGCCGGTACACCGTTTAAAAATACGGACGCACCGGGAAGCTGTCGAGGCGCGCTGCACCGCCCTTAAAGGGGGCGTTCAAAAAGCCTTCTCAAATCGCGAGAAACTCAGTTTTCGACCGGGTTCCCTCTCTGCGGTTGCCAAAAAGGAAGGCGTCGGCGATAGTGGCATTTTAGCAACCGATTCAAATGGGGATGCGCAAGCGGTCAATCGGGTGTTATGCCGGGAAGTGCCACCGCGCGCTTGACCGGGCAAAAATGCAAGGGATTTGCCCTGAACTCAGATATCCGGAGGAATACGTGAAAGCAATTGAGATCCTCAAAGATTTCTTTTTTTTAGAAAGAGGCTACCTCAACGCCAACCACTTTGCCTATCGCTCCAGAGAGCCGATCCTCATTGATACGGCTTATATCGGTGATTTCAGCCATACGGCCGACCGCCTGTCCGCCGTCGGTATCGAAATGGATAGGATCGGCCTGATTATCACTACCCATTGCCACTGCGACCATGTGGGCGGAAACCGCATCCTGCAGGAACAATCGGGCTGCGATATCGCACTTCATCCCCTCGGCAAACACTACATGGACACCCGCGATGACTGGTCCACCTGGTGGCGCTTCTATCATCAGGAAGCGGATTTCTTCAAGGCCACCCGCACGCTTGAGGACGGGGAGATCGTTCCCATCGGACCGCATGAGTTCGAAATCATCCACACGCCCGGACACAGCGCCGACGGCATCGCACTCTTCAATAAAAAAGAGAAGATGCTTCTTTCTTCCGATGCGCTCTGGGAAAAGGATATGGCCGTGATGACCCTGCGGGTGGAGGGCCGCGGCGCCTTGCCCGCGGTGCTGTCATCCCTTGAGCGGATTGCGTCTCTGGGCGCGCAGAGAGTCTACCCGGGGCACGGGCCTCCCTTTACGAGAGTCAATGAGGCGATTTCCCGCAGCACAGAGCGGGTCCGGCGGTTTCTTAAGAACGAAGCGGATATCGGCAACGATCTTCTGAAGAAGATTACGGTCTATACGCTGCTCATGCAGCGGGGCGCACCCGAAGATACCTTTTACCCGCGCCTGATGCAGACCGCATGGTTCAAAGACACTGTCGATTTCTACTTCAGCGGACAATACCGCATCAAATACGACGAGATCATCAAGGGATTGCTCGAAAAGAAAGTATTGCTGCGCAAAGCAGGAAATCTTTATGCCACCGTAAAGCCGTAACTGAAAATTGAATTGAGATATCGGGAAACAGATATCAAGAAGGAGGCCTGCCTAAGGCGGGACGGCTACGGGAAAATGGATTGCCCCCGCTCCCTGCGCAGGCCGAGTTTCCGGATTTTGGAGGTCAAGGTGCTGGGGTTGATGTCGAGGAGTTCCGCCGCGCCGCCCGTTCCGCTGACTTTCCAATGGCACATTCGAAGCGCTTTCAGGATGTGCTGCTTCAAATTCTCGTCCAGAGTGGGAAACCGGCCGGGGGAAGAGGCTTCCTTTAGATCGATCTGCTTTCCGAATTCCGGGAGTTCGAAAACGGAGGCGCTGCTCATGATGACTCCCTGCTCGATGACATGTTCCAGTTCCCGTACATTGCCGGGCCACGGGTGATCGATGAGCCGGCGGACATCCGCCTTGCGAATATTCAATTGCTTTTTGCCGAACTTCTTACAAAATTTATCCAGAAAAAAGTGGGTCAGCAGCGCGATATCCTCTTTTCTTTCCCTCAAAGGCGGCACGTGGACGGGGAAGACATTCAAGCGGTAATAAAGATCTTCGCGAAACCTTTCCTGGCTGACCATCTGATCGATATTCTGATGCGTCGCAGCGATCAATCGAAAATCCGAGTGCAGTGTCCGGCGCCCGCCGACCCTTTCAAATTCTCCGCTTTGCAGCACTCTGAGCAACCGGACCTGAATCTCCGTGCCGATATCTCCTATTTCGTCGAGAAAGAGCGTGCCGCCGTCAGCCAGCTCGAAGCGTCCGGGCCGGGTTTCATGCGCGCCGGTGAAGGCGCCTTTTTCATAACCGAACAACTCGCTGGCGATCAGCGTTTCGGGGAAGGCACTGCAGTTCACCCGTATGAACGGCTTGTCGGCCCTGCGGCTTTGCCGCACCAGGGCGGACGCAACCAACTCCTTGCCCACACCCGTTTCGCCTGTAATCAGGACCGTGGCGTCGGTGGCGGCCACCCGGGTGACTTTTTCCAGCATGTGCCGTACGGCGGCCGATTGGCCGATAAAGCTGTCCAGGCGCGTGGGTTGCGGGCCGGGTTGCGCATGCAAGTTTTCTTCGATGCGTCTTTTTTTCAGGCGGCCGATCTCCTCGTGCGCATCGGCACTCTCGATGGCGATCGCCGCCTGGGCGGCGAAATAGGTGAAGATCGGGTGGTTCTCTTTTTCAAAAACCGAAGAAAACCAGCGGTTGTCGAAGTAAAGCACGCCCACGATCTCCTTGCGCAGAAACATGGGCACGCAGATGCACGACAGCATTCCGGATGCCGTGCTGAAAGAGGCGCGTTTATCTTTGATCTCTTTGATCACCACCTGACCGCCGCCCGCGGCTTCGCGTATGGCTCGCATGGAATCCTGGAAAATGGGCTGGCCGATCTCTTCGACGGTTAGATTTTTGGCGGCCTTCAGAACAAATTCCCAGGGCTGCGCCTCTTTGTCGACCTGGAAGATGGCGCCCCTTTCGGCGCCGGTGATGCGGATGACGGTGAGGATGATCTGGCGAATGGTGTCCCGGCTGTGGGCGGTCATCACCATCTCCTGGCTGAGTTGAATCATCGAATCCATGACGCTGCGCTTGCCGTCCAGGGGGCCGATCAGGAAGCTGAGGTCGTCCGGAAAAGGCAGGCCTTCCTGGGCCAGAACGGCCCCGGCCGCTTGATGGGCGGCCTCTTTGGCCCTTCTTTTGTCGCCGGACTTAAGGTATATCCGGGCCATTTCGATGTGCGTTCTGGCTAAAGCAAGCTTGTGCCCGGATTGCCGTAATGTCCGCGCGGACCGGTTCAACAGGCCCTGGACCTCCGGCAAAGGAGCGTTGCGACGGTTCTTCAGCATGGCCAGATAGCGGTATCCGGTGCCCTGGAACACAAGGCTCGGGCTGTGGATCGCGCGTTCAATCTCTTTGTCCAGATCCAGTGCCGCCACACGGGGATATCGTTGGAGTTCCATATCCCAGCTCAGCCGCAGCATATACCCGAATGACGAGAAGGGATTGCCGGCGGCCTGACTCTCATCGGCCAGTTTCAAGGCCTGCTGCAAACAGGCCACCGATGGCTTTAATTCCCTCCGCCGGTAATGCACATAGGCTTGCAAAAGGAAGATATCTTTCTGGAAACTGATGCTGAATTGTTGAAAACTGCTCTTCTTCTTGCTGCTCAAGAGCCGATGGGCGTCATCAATGCGCCGGACGCTGATCAAAATGTCGCACAACATCAGCTCTCCGGATTCGGCGATCTTGGGGAGCCCGATTTTCCGGCAGTGATCGCACAGTGCCTGAAACATGCCGACGCCCTGATTGACTTTGCCGATGTTGGCGTAGCTGTAGGCAATGGCGATGGAGGCCGACAGCGGCGCGGAAAGCCTTGAAAACTGATCGATGTCCTGCGCGTACTTCTCATACACCGCAATGGCCTCGCGGAATCGCCCCCGCCAATAGTAATAAAATACGCTGAACATGGACAAGGTTCTGAGCAATTCCAGCCGGCCCACCTGTTCGGCGATTTCCCAGGCCCGCTTGAAATGGCGCGCAGAAGCGCCGTAATCGGCTTTGAGCCAGAACTTATTGGCCAACTGGATGCTGATCAACGCCTGCATGGGACGGTTTTTGGAGGTCACGGCTTTACGCAAGGCCTCTTGAAAGGTGGCCACGATCCAGTTTAAATCCGCCCCGATATAGGTGAAATTGCCCAGGCGGTTGACCGCTTCCACGAAAAGCCGGTCCGCCGCCTCGGATGATATGGTTCTCAACACATCGGTGGCCTTGATATAACAGGCCATGGCTTCGTTTTCCAAGGCGCTTCCAGCGTAATCGTCGCCGGCCTTGATCAGCCACTGGCAATCCTCGAAACAAAGGGTGCTCAGCGCCAGCAGGTGACTGGACAGAATCCTGGCGTTGCGTCCATCCTCGGAAATTTCATTGATCAGCACACCGATCATCCTGCGGTGCAGCTGCTCTTTTTCTTTTTCGGAGATGCCATGGTATCGGCTTACGGCCTGCTTGGCGTTGACCACGCGATAAAACCCAGGCCGCACCAAGGCCAGTTCTTTTTTTTGTATCCCGCAATCGAGCAGAAGAAGGATGTGTGAAGCTTTTAAATTGGAGAGCTCCTGGAGCCAATCAATGGAAAACTCACTTTCAAACAGCACCGCAATGGACATCAGGCGCCTGTAATCATCGGTCCGATCACAATCGGCACCATCTGGATTCGCATGCATCGTTGTTCACTCCGCAGGGGAATTGCTTTTAGACAGCATCTAATTTGTCACATTTAATCAATTTTTTTATATTTAGCAAATTCTATCCCGGCATATTTATCGGACGGCATCCCCGTGCCGGCCATGCTGCCGTAATTACAATCAATCCCCGCACGGGCCGCATATCGGTACAGGCTTTGCTTTAACGTTTCCCCATTCAGGCGTTGCCGTGTCCCGGGAGAGATGCCCTCATCCGCGGGCAACATACGCTCAAACGGGTTCGATACCGATGCCCATAGCGCCCTATTCAGAATTCTTTAAGGGGGCGTATCGGGATCGAAGGATTCGCCGAACCGAATTGATTCCGTTCTGCGGGCGCACCCAAAAACCCTATCCACCAGAGGAGGAACCATGATTAAGACACCCGAGCAGTATATCGAGAGCCTCAGAGACGGCAGAGTGGTCTATCAGGACGGTCAGAAGGTTGAGGATGTGCCCTCTTTCCCCCCGTACCGGCAGATGGTCAACCGTTCGGCCTCCGAATTTCACGTGGCCATGCAACCCGAGTACCGCGATTTGTTCAATGTCCGCGAAAACGGTGATGAGTACTCCTTTGCCTACCATGTGCCCAAGACCGGTGCGGACATCCAGCGCCGCCGGACGATCACCCAGACCTTGAGCCGCCTCGGTGCGGGCGGGTCCAAGCTCACGGGTGTGGATGCGCTCAACGGGGTGGCCTATGCGGCCCACACCATGGATAAAATGGCCGGAACCCAATACGGCCAGCGGGTGGATGCCTTCAGGCAGTGGTGCCGGGACAATGACCCGGGCATTTGCGCGGCGGTCAGCGACCCCAAGGGCAACCGGGAACTGCACGCCGAAGATCCGCGCCAGAAACATAAGGATTTTTACGTCCGCATCGTGGATCGGCAAAAAGACGGCATTGTCATCAACGGCTGCAAACTGCACATCAGCCATTCCATTTTTTCCAACGAACTGGTCGTCCTGCCCTCCCGCAACCACAACGAAACCGGCAAAGATTATGCCGTTTCCTGCGCGGTTTCCTGCGGCACCAAGGGGGTCAAGTTTCTCGCCACCGACAGCAGCATTGCCGGCGGCGGCGGGCATCCCATGATCATCTTCGACAATGTTTTCGTTCCCAACGAACGCGTGTTCCTGGCCGGCGAATGGAAATTTTCCAGGTTGTACGCGACCTCCTTCGCCCGCTACCATCGCTTGACCGCCGCCACTTACAAGCATGTGCAGCTCCAAAACATGGCCGGTCTGGCCAGGCTGATCGCCGAACACAACGGGTTGACCAAAGCCACGCGGATCATGGACATGCTGGCCTGGCTGGCCATGTATGCGGAGGTCACCGAGGCGCTGGGCAAAGCCGCGGCGCTGGACGCCAAGGTGGACCCCAAGACGGGCTTTGCACAGCCCAACTATGTCTATACCAATTGCGCCAAATTCTGGTTCGCCGACAACTGGCACCAGGCCATCAAGTATCTGCAGGACATTACCGGCGGCATCGCCGGGACCATGCCGTCGCCCAAGGACTACGAGAATCCCGAAACAAAGCCGTATATCGACAAATACCTGGGCGGCGCAGCCGATATGTCCACGGAAGAAAGATTGAAGGTGCTGCAGGCGATCAATCGGATGTCTTCGGCTTTCGGAGGCATTCTGACGATCCATGCGGAAGGGTCGCTGGCATCGCAGCGCATGACCCTCTACCAGCAGGCCGATTGGGAATTGTTCAAGGCCGCCGCCCGGCACTCATTGAAGATTCCCACCGATCATCCGACCTTCAAGGAGATGTCCGTGGACGCGCCCTGGGAATTGAAGGAATAGTCCGGCAGAACCGCCGGTGGTTCCGGCGGTCACACCTTCGCGGCGATGCCGGCGCGCACCGGCTTCGCCGTGACGCCCTGCAGGCTGTTGCAAATGCGCACCTGGAAGCGGCGCCCTGGTTTCCGGCACTGGCGATGAATTGATCAAGCCTGGGTGGATCGCGGCGTTGAAATGGGGTTTTTGCCCCATTTAGTTTCGATACCGCACCTGGTACTAAAACACTGGGTGCGCTGAATCGGCACTGTTTGATGCGGCAATCAACAGTGCCGATCTTTTTATCTGCGGGAGTAATATTCGATCACCAGCAGCATTTCGCAGGAGACCGGCACTTCCGCGCGGTTCGGCGTATAGAGCATCTGCACGGACATATCTTCCGCATTGCGCTGCAAATAGCCGGGCGGCTGCGCAACCATCTCTTCTTTGGCCGAAATAAAAACCGGCAATGCCCGGCTTTTCTCTTTGACCGAGACGGTCTGACCCAAACGGATCTGTTGCGAGGGCAGGTTGACCCAGCGGCCGTCGACCATGATGTGCCGGTGGGATACATATTGGCGGGCGGCTTCCACCGTGCGGGCGAAGCCGGCCCGGTAGACAATAGCGTCCAGGCGGCTTTCCAGCAGCCGGACCAGATTGTCGGCCGGGTTGCCGTGCTGCTGGATGGCTTTGCGCACATAATTGCCCATCTGACGTTCCTCGAGGCCATATTGCGCGCGAAGCCGCTGCTTTTCCATCAGCTGAAGCTTGTAATCCGACACTTTGGCCCTGCGCTTTTGGGCAGGGCCGTGTTCCCCGGGGGGATACGGTTTTTCGGCCATTATTTTGCGGGCTTTGGGAGTCAAATCGATTCCCAACCGCCGCGATAGCTTCGTACGTGATTTCTTTTTCATTGTGCATCCTTCTTACCGCCCTGGGCGGTACTTGTTCAAAAACTAGTAAAATTCGCATCAACAGGGGACTGTCAAGCCTGAAAGGGCCGCCCGGTTGGATTGCAGAACTTCGGCGGCATCCTTTGGGCGCGGGCCGGCAGCGCCTACTTGCGGTTCCCGGCCTCATCCAGGGCCTTGCGCACCATGGCGGCCAGTTCGGATCTGACCAGCGGCTTCATCAGGAATCCTTTGATACCTATGGCGGCTGCTTTTTCAGGGTTGAGCGCTTCGCTGAAACCGGTGTTGATGATGATGGGAATACCGGGGCGGATTTTGAGGATCTCCCGAGCCAGTTTATCGCCGGTCATGGTGGGCATGGTCATGTCGGTGACGATTAAATCGAAACGCTCGGGATGGGCTTTGAACGTTTCGAGCGCATCCAGGCTGGACGTTCGCGAGGTCACTTGATAACCCAAGCGCTCCAGCATCAGTCCGGTAATGTGAGCAATGGGTTCTTCGTCATCGACCAGGAGTATATTTTCCGTGCCGCCGCGAATCGGCTGTGCGGGATCAACGGCGGCCTTTTCCAGCCTGGGGGCCATAATGGGCAAATAGACGTGAAACTCGGTTCCCTTGCCCGGCTCGCTGTAGACAGTGATATCGCCGCCGCTGCTTCTGACGATGCCCTGCACGACGGAGAGGCCCAATCCCGTGCCTTTGCTTTTATCTTTGGTTGTGAAATATGGATCGAAGATCTTGTTCAGCACATCTTTCGCAATACCCGAGCCCGTATCCGCCACCGAAAGACGGGCGTAGTCCCCCGGCCTCAAGCCAGGGTACCGCGGTGGTTTATCTTCGATCCGAACCTGCTTCAGTAAAACCGTCATTTTCCCGCCGGCGGGCTCCATGGCATGGTACGCATTGGTGGCAAGATTCATCACGATTTGATGAACCTGAATGGGATCTGCGATGACAGCACCGCAATCGGCATCAATCTTCTGCTCCATGGCGATTGTCTTTGGAATCGAGGCGCGCAGCAGCTTCAGCGCTTCCTTGAGGATGGGCTGGAGCCTGATCGGTTTGAGTTCCTGTTCGGCCTGACGGCTGAAGGCAAGGATCTGGTTCACCAGATCCTTGGCCCGGGAGGCGGCGCGCTGAATTCCATCGATGTAGGTGTGGAGATGGCTGCCCGGCGGGACATCGTCTTTGAGGATTTCGGCAAAACCGAGCAGAGGGGTCAAAATGTTGTTAAAATCGTGGGCAATACCGCCCGCCAGCGTCCCGATGGCCTCCATTTTCTGAGACTGGCGCAGTTTTTCTTCTATCCGGATCTCCTCCGTTATATCGCGCTTGACGGCCACAAAGCTCACTATTTCACCCTTTTCATTAAACACCGGAGATATGGTTGCTTTTTCCGAGAAGAGCGTGCCGTCTTTGCGCTTGTTGATCATCATGCCCGACCAGTTCTGCCCGTTGGAAATGGTTTGCCATAAACCCTTGTAAAATGCATCGTCATGCCGGCCGCTTTTCAAAATGCGCGGATTTCGGCCGATCACTTCATCGCGCGCATATTTGGTCACCTTTTGAAAAGCCGGATTGGCGTAGAGTATATTGCCGGCGCGATCGGTTACCATGACCATGTCGCCGACCTGTTCGATCGCGGCTGTGAGACGTTTTTGTTCTTCCTGCATTTCTACAATACTTGAAATGTCGCGTATCGATTCGATCACCTTGCTGACTTTACCCTGGCTGTCCTTGATGGGGGAAAGAACGATGTCCACCCACACATACGAGCCGTCCGGCAGTTTGTGCTTGTGAATACAGGTGCACGGGTTGCCGGTAGACAGGACTTCCTGGAACCGGCAGTTTTCACCACGCCGGTCGCAGGGCTCATACAATCCATGCGAAACCTCGAAACAGGGCCGTCCGATAATGTCTTCCCTTTTTTCTCCGGACAGCCATAAAACCGGGCCATTGATATCTTCTATGATGTAGTCGGTGGAGATTACCAATATATCCTCATGGATGTTCTGCAACAGCGAGCGGTAATAGTGTTCGCTGCGCCGTAAATCGGCCCCGACCTCCTGTTCTTTTAATAGTGCCCTCTTCAGGCCGTTGAGCATCAAGGCCGTCGTCAGGCTGACAAAGGCGTTGAGGAGGAGAAAATTGGTCGTCACCACCAGCCACTTCTCCAGCGCATTTTCCAGATGCAGCGCCCACGCCGGTGATCCGTAGGCCACATAAACCGCCACAGCCAAGAGGGTCAAGGCATTGAGCGTCAGTGTTATAAAAGCCGCTTTGAGGCCGACGACGGTGCTTAGCATCACCGAAGCACCGAACAACCAGATGTACCCTGCGCCCACAGGCCCGAGCATAAAAAGCAGTCCCACTCCCAGGACGTACAAGACGAGACAGGCGGCATAGGCCCGCACTTTCAAAGGCACGCTGCTGCCGCGGAGCAAGATCCATACAAATGTGGCGTAGACAACGCAGTCCAGCCAAACGATCTTCCATAAGCCTTCATGGTATGCCAAAAGGAGCGAGGGGATGAGGGCGAAAGGCCCCAACACAATGGCGATAAGGCACATCACCAGTATGATGCGCTCTTGCCAACGCGTCAGCGGATCGCTTTCCCATACATGGGCAGGCAAGCGCTTTCTTTCCAGCGTGTGCCAGCTTTGTCCAGTCTTTTCAACAAATCGGGTTATCAATGTGCTCGGCCTCGTACACTGCATCAGCAACGGTAATGGGATTTTCACGAGAATGTCGTGGAAACCTTTTTTCAGCCCCCTGAAGAACTATGCACTGGCCGTGTCTGAAATCGAGATCCGCCGAGAGGAATGAAATGCGCGCAGGATCGGTCCATTTGATTTCGGGAGGTCTGCACCTTATCACAAACCGGGCCCATTTGAATATCGGTTTTCAGCTTTGTACCGGCCGAGGGCACCTGCAAGTCCGGCGCGTTGCCTTTGACAATGCGTTCCACGCAACCTCTGTTGTTCGATGAAACCTTGGATTTCCCTGAATCCGGGTCGCTGGATTTCACCCCCGCGGCTGATTCCTTGAATTGGCCAAAGCCGGCTCTATATTTGGACATTCAAGCAATGCGGATGCGCTTGCACACTCATCCCATCCGCTCCCCTTGAGGGAAGATGGCCGGGACATTTTTTTCAAGTGGGAGCGGATTCAAAGCAGACGGATCTAGAAATGAAATCTTTAATCAGACGCATTAATGGGGAAGTTGACCGACCCGATGCAGCCGGCGACCCCGAAAAAAGAACCATCATCGATACCGATATGGAATTGCTGGATGCTTATTCGCGGGCGGTGGTATCGGTGGTGGACGCCGTGGGGCCGGCGGTGGTCAGCATTTCAGTTGGCAATCACCCGTACCATCAGGCCGCCGATCAGGTGGGCGCCGGCTCAGGGGTGGTCATCGCTCCGGACGGATATATTTTGACCAACGATCACGTGGTGCATAACGCCGGCAGCCTCAAGGTCAGGCTTACCGACGGCACCAGCCTTTCGGCCACTCTGATCGGCAAGGATCCGGCAACGGATCTCGCGGTGATCCGCGCCAATGCCTCCTATCTGCCCTCTTCAACCCTGGGCAGTTCCGACCGGCTCAGGGCGGGCCAGCTGGTTATCGCCATGGGCAACCCCTTTGGGTTTCAATCAACCGTTTCAACCGGGGTGGTCAGTGCGCTCGGCCGTGCTTTGCGAAGCACTGAAGGACGTTTGATCGAAAATATCATTCAACACACCGCCCCCTTGAATCCCGGAAATTCCGGAGGACCGCTGGTCGATTCGACCGGAAAAGTGGTGGGCATCAACACGGCCATTATCGCGATGGCCCAGGGCATCGGTTTTGCGATTCCGGCCAACACCGCCAGGTGGGTGGTTTCTCAGATCCTGACCCACGGCAGGGTACGCCGCGGGTTTTTAGGCATTGCCGCACGGCAGCGGCCGTTGGATCGGCGGATTGTTCGTTTTCACAGTTTAAACAAAAATCTGGCCGTTGAAGTCTTGTCCGTGGAAATGCCGGGACCGGCCGGTCTGGCCGGCGTGCAGGCGGGTGATTTGATCGTGGCCATCCATGGTTCGGACGTTCAAAGCGTGGATGATCTGCATCGCTTCCTTGCGGACTGGCCCATCGGCCGGCCGGTCGAAATTGATGTCGTGCGCGGCTCCGTGCGCCGGGTTTTGATGATCGAACCCAAGGAAGCCGCAGCCTAGTCTTTATGGAACCGTTCAGGTGCGGCATTGAAAAACATCCTTCTTACCGGCCGCCCCGGGTGCGGGAAAACCACCCTTCTTGAAAAAATCGTTCAGCGCCTGAACAGGCCGCTGACGGGGTTCCTGACCAGGGAATTGCGCGATCAGGGTCGCCGGATCGGATTTTCCGTCGCCACGCTGGACGGCCGTCAAGGCGTCATGGCCCATCTGGACATCCGCAGCCGCTGCCGGGTGGGAAGATACGGCATTGACGTGCAGAAGATCGACGAGATCGCCGTGCCCTCCATGTCCCCGGAAAACGAGCATGTGGTCGTGGTGGTGGACGAAATCGGCAGGATGGAATGCTGTTCAACCCTGTTCCGCAAGACGCTGCTCCAGGTCCTCGATTCGCCCGTCGCCATTGTAGGTTCAATAGCACTCAAGGGCGATGACTTCATCAATGCCATCAAACACCGGCGGGATACCCTTCTGATTGCGGTCACCGAAAAGAACAGGGATGTTCTGCCGGATGAAATTTTAGGCAAGCTTGTCTCTCGTCCCGCCCCCAGCCGTTGACCGGCCTTGAGATCCTCGGATTCCGGGGCGCTTATAAAATCTTTGCGCTTGCAAAACCTGCTTGAAGACCGCCACAATAAACTCCGGCCGTTGCGGTCGGCTTTTTTAAGAATGCTGGAGATTTGTAAGCATGATCTGCCTTAAATGCGGCTTTGAACAGGACGACGGTGGTGCCGTGTGCGCGGCTTGCGGAGTCATTTTTGCCAAGATCCGGGAGCGGCAAGGGGAGGATCAGACGATTTCCCCCCCAAACGACCCAAGGCAAACGGACAGGCGCTCAACCTTTCAAACCCTGCTTTTCCCCCTGCCCGCGGAGCCCCAGCCAGTGGCGATCGCCGCCAGGGCTCTGCTGCTCGTTGTGCTTGCTTTGTGGAGTACTGGTTTTTTGCTGGCCTCCGTCGATTCCAATGCGGCCGGGCGCAGTTTCATGCATCTGGTCAATCTGCCCTTTCATGAGGCGGGGCATATCATCTTCAGCCCGCTGGGACGCTTCATGCAGGTCTTGGGCGGAACGCTCGGCCAGCTGATAATGCCTGCGGTCTGCCTGGCCGTGTTGCTGCTGCGCACCCGGGACGCCTTCGGCGCCGCGGTGGCCCAGTGGTGGTTGGCGGAAAGCTTCATGGACATAGCGCCCTACGTCAACGATGCACGCGCCCTGAATCTTGTCCTGCTGGGCGGGGTGACGGGCAGGGAAGTCAGCGACTACCACGATTGGGAGTACCTTTTGCGAACCCTCGGCCTGCTTCGCATGGATCATGCCCTGGCCTATCTGGCTCAGGCCACCGGCATCGCCTTGATGACAGCGGCCCTGCTGTGGGCGGCGGCCAATGTTTGGCTTCAGTTCAAGATCTACCGAGCCATCAGGTGATCTCCACGGCCGCGGCAGCTCGGCCGAATGCTTTGAAACTCCGGCTCAGGCTTCCTGTTCCACCTGCCCGCGCATCTGCAGCCAGCGCGCCACCAGCCAGCACAGCAGGGCCCAGGCAGCGCCGAGAGTCCAGCCGCCCAGGACGTCGGAAGGCCAGTGGACCCCCATGTAGATGCGGCTGATGCCCACGGCAAAGGTGGTGAGAACGGCAACCGTCAAGATGTAGGCTTTGGTCCGCCGCTTCGGATGGACGCGCGCCAGCAACGCCCCCAGGGTCAGGTAAGTTGCGGCCGACATCATGGAATGGCCGCTCGGAAAACTAGCCGTATAGACATACGAAGCATGCGGCACGAGATCCGGGCGCGGGCGGTCGAAGCTGCTTTTCAACATGAAGCTGAGCAGGGTGCCGCCGCCGACCGCGATTACCACCAGGGCCATGATGCGGAAATTGCGATGCAGCAGCAGATAGCCCATCACGCCCAGCGTGATGAAGGTCAGCACGCCGATGCCGCCCAGAGCGGTAAAGTCCCTGCCCAGTTCTTCCACCCACCTGGCCCCGACCGGGTCGTTCAGGTCTTGCGGGTTGCGCATGGCCAAAATCAGCCGGCGGTCGAGGGGGTGGGCTTCTCCTTCGAGCACTTCATCGGCGATTTCCATGAACATCCACACCAGCCCGATGACCAGCACAAGCAAGATCAGGGCGGGCAGTTCGTGCCCCCAGCGGCGCAAGCTTTTGATCGGACGCGCCAAGCACAGGATTATGCGGCGGCGGTTTTCTCCCATACGCGTTTAAAATCACTGCCACTCTGCAGGCGTGGTGTTTCCCTTCGTGCGCCGGGCCGATGGCGCGGCCGGGAATTTATTTACATAACCTGCCCTGCCGGATGCACCATCCGGTGAACTGATCATTTTGGATCTGGCGGGACGGTATAAGCGCCGGTTCTCGTTCAAGCGGTCCTGCCCGCCTGGAACATGTGGTATCCGGCCGTTCTTGCGAGAGCCCCGACCGCCCGGTCCAGGCCTTCGTAAACCGGTACGCCGCCTTCGATCAGAATGCGTTCCAGGCTCTTGCGGGCATTTTTAATCCCCTCGTTGGGCTGATACTGGCGCCAAACCACCACGATCGGCTTGCCGCTGGTATATCGGCGTGCCTCCTGGGCGATGTAAGCGCCGATTTTTTCTATGTGCCGGCCTTGTTCCAGACCGTAAAGCCAATCCAAATGCAGGGAAACGATAAACATGTGCAGGTCGGACTGTCCGGCGAGCAGTTGCAGGGTCGGTCCCAGCAGATCCAGATTGGTCAGCATGATATGGGCATCGATGGGGTTGCGGATCATATTGCCGGCCGGCGGGATGTAGGCGCGCAAGCGCCGCATGAGTTCGGGCGGGAGAGCCGGCAAATGCAGCCCGGCCTTGGCGCAACTGTCGGCCGCGGCCACGCCGATGCCGCCGCCGGTGCCCAGAATGGCCACGCCCCTTCCGGTGCAGGCAGGCAGATGGTGCAGAGCCATGATGACATCGGCCATCTCCTCCAGGGAATCCACCGCCACCGCACCGGTCTGCCGGAAAAAGGCGCGCCATATCTTTTCTCCGCCGGCCAGCGAACCGGTGTGCGATGCCACCGTGCGGGCGCCCGATTCGGTCAGACCGCCTTTGAGAATGACGATCGGTTTGGCGCGGTTGATTTCCGTGACCTGCCTCAGCAGCAGTCGGCCGTTTTTGACGCCTTCCAGGTACATGGCGATGATGCGGGTTTCCTCGTCCTCCGCCAGGTAGGCCAGAAAGTCGGTGCTGTCCAGGGTCAAAGCGTTACCGTAACTGATCACTTTGCTGAAATGCAGACCGAACCGGTTTACGGCGTAATTGGAAAAATCCTGGGCGTTTCCGCCGCTCTGGCTGATCATGGCCACCGGGCCGCTGATGTTCGAAGCGGCCGTCCAGGTCAGCAGGCGCGATGCCGGCACATGCAATCCCATGCAATTGGGGCCGATGATATTGAGGCCGCCCTCATCGGCAATGCGTTTGATCTGTTCCTGCAGCCGGACGCCTTCTTCCTCCGCGGTTTCGCTGAAGCCCGAAGTGAATATATGGACGTTCTTATTTCCCGACGCCACGCAATCTTCCAAAGCCTCCGGCACGGCCTGGGCCGGAACGGAGAGAATGACCAGGTCCACCGGCTCCGGCAAAGCGCACAGGCTGGGGTAGGCTTTTATGCCGTCGATGTCGTCGGCCTTGGGATTGATCGGATAGAGTCTTCCGGGAAAACCGAAATTGCGGACGCACCGGAAGATGCCCGGAAAGGCGCTGATCCTGGTCCGCCCCACGCCCACCACGGCGATGGCCCGCGGGTGGGTCATCGCCTCCAGGGCCGCATTGATTCCGGCGACCCGTTCGGGATCATCCGTTTCTTCCGGCAGGACGCTGCGCCCGGCCGCTGGGGTGTCGTCCAGAACCACCAGGGCATCCACGGCGGTGGCGCGGCCGTTCGGGGAGATGATCAATGGATTGACATCCACTTCTTTGATGGATGGATTTTCCAGGGCCAATTGCGACAAACCCACCAAGACGCGCGCCAGCTGTTCCATGTCGGCCGCGGCTTCGCCCCGAAAATCAGCCAGGAGCTTGCGGGTGGAAAGCTCCTCCATCATCTGCAAGGCCTGGGTCCTGTCCAGGGGGGCAATGCGGAACACCACATCGCCCAATGCTTCGGCGAAGATGCCGCCCAGCCCGAACATGACGACCGGACCGAACTGGGGATCACGGGTTACTCCGGCCACAAACTCCCGGCGTCCGGCGATCAGCGGTTGAATCAGGCAGCCCTCCCAATCCTGACCGGCGGCCGACTGCAATTGCCGGTACGCTTGGCGCAGTTCTTCCACGGATTGCAGATTGATTCTGACCAGACCGCGTTCGGTTTTATGGGTCAGATTCGCCCCCAACGCCTTCAGCACCAGCGGAAATCCAATCCGCCCGGCCTTTTCAACGGCCTCCGGCTCGCCGGCGGCGATCGCTTCGGCCACGACGGGAACATCGTAGTGCCGCAAAATCTCTTTCGATTCCGCCTCGTTTAAACATGCCCTTCCATTCGCATGCCATAGTGTGATTCGTTCGATGGCATCCAAAGGGTGTGCCTTCTCTATGGTGGTGCAAAACATGTCAATTGCTCCTGTTCACAAGGCCGTGAATGAACGGCCATTTGCCGCCTTCGCCCGGCCGGGCGGTCAAGGGCCGCGGCGACGCAGGCGGGGTGTGTTCGGTAATACCAGTTCCGGTCGACTCTGTGACAGTCATTACAGCGGTCGGCCCGGCGTGTCAACGGATTGAAGCGAGCGTTCGTTCTAATTTGGAGGGGCGGGTCTAAATGATACGCTCGCCACTTCGTTCAAGTGAGAACGGACTAGATGCGCCGGCCTTTCAGGATCCACTTCTGCAGAAACCTGGAAATGGCGCGTGCCGGCAGGGCTGCGGCGGCATATCCCATACAGGCGAGCATGAAAAAGATCATCCCTTTTCCAAACTCTCCCAGATCAGGCGTCAGGATCAGAGGAGACAGCAACCCGGCGGCCGTAAGACCGATGGCGATGCGCCACGTATCGGGCCAGAAAAGGATGAAAAAGAAGATATAAGCAGGGGTGATGGACCGTTTTGGCATGTCAGCTACGCTCCTGATCGTCTCAAAGCAACCAGCTCCGTCGCGGACGACCTGTCCCGTGCACTCCGGCTGAATTCTGGTCAGCGAGAATTGCTGGTTTCAAAGCCTATGAACTTAGCAGACTCATGCGATTGGTTCCAGAAAAACCGATTTTGCCGTGTTTCCGCCGTTGCAACGACTGCAGCGATGGTATACGTCGCACTTCGGACTGGCGAAAATTGCGCTGCCCCGAAAATTGCAGATGGGAGGTGCGTCGGTCCGATTTTTGTCATCGCCGGTATCGGCCGTCGGCAGGTAGAAAGGTATGCATTGCCCCGCAAGGATTATGAAAAATTTTCCTTCCGGCGCTTGGCAGGTTTTTTGCTTTGGATGGGCTCGTGAAAATGCGATCCGGCGGAACATGCCGGGTCCGAAATAATTGTGGAGGTGTTTGCGTTGAAGGATACCCTATCGACAGGCAATCAGAACGGGTCGATTCCATTGAAATGGCTGGGCGGTTTTTTGGTTTTTATCGGGCTGATTGCCGCCGCGGTTCAATTTCTGCCCGGTCGCGCCGCTCCAGTGCCGGCACGGACCGTCGTAAGGGGCAAGATACCGGCCCCTCCGGTTGCCCTGCCGGCTGGGGCTCCCGCGCGTGCGGAGGATACGGCCGCATCCGATTCCGGGATACAGGTGCGGGAACAGGCGGCCGCGCCGGAGGAAAAAACAGACCTGGACGACCTGCGCCTATCCGGTGGGCGCGCCGATCCGACTACCTCCGCAGAAGGCGCCGTTTGGCCTGAAGTAAAAACCCCCGCCTCTGCGCAGACGGCTGCTTCCGTGCAGGGGACCCCGACGGGGCAGATCGACCCCCAGGCGCAGGACCGGCAGCCCGGTATGGCATCGATGCAAACCGCGGCCGGCCCGCCGGTGGTTGAAACGGCGCTTCCGACAGAGGTCCGGGCGCCAAAGGATGTTTCGGCAGGCGCAGAAAAGTCGACCGCCGCGGCTCTAACCGAGCCGGCCGCGGCGGCGGCGCCAAAAATAGATCTATCCGGAGTTGTCCCTGCCGTGCAGGCGCTGTTTACGATTCAAGTGGGCGCCTACCGCACCAAGGCCTATGCCGATGAGTGGTTTGAGCGCCTGCAAAAAGCGGGCTATGCGCCATTTATTTTCGAAGTGCAGGATGCCCGCAAAGTTGCCTTTTTTACCGTGCGGATCGGTCAATTCGCCAGCCGGGAGTCGGCCATGCAAGCAGTGCACGACTTCAGGAAAAAAGAGAAGGTACCTGCGGTCATACGGCGCAGCGGAGCGCTGTAATCCGTTGGCCCATTTACCCGTGGCCCGTTTCCCAATGGACCTTGCCTGGCGCTCGGGCCATGTTTCCGCAGAGGGCCGGTCTTCTTTTGTTTTCAAACCCGGATGCGCCAGCAGCGATGGATGGGAGATCGTTTGCGCTGGTAATCTTCCGGGATGGTATCCGCGGTGATCTCAATGACTTCGGTAAAGTTCAGTTCGTCCAGCCGAGGGGTGAAATCCTGGTGATTGGTGGAAAAGAAGATCAGGGCGTCCGGTCGCATCAACTCGGCTACGCCATTGAGCAGGATGGGGTGATCGGTGGCGATATCGAAATGATCCTGCTCGCTGCGCCGGGTATAAAATGAAGGCGGGTCCACCACCGCCAGATCAAAGCGCTGGGGCTTGTTTTTCGATGTGCTCAGAAAATCGAAAGCATGCGCCTGAATCATCCGGTGCTCTGGCCCGCCGATTCCATTGAGAGCCATGTTCCGCCGTGTCCAGGCAATGGCTGTTTTGGAACGATCCACCGAGACGGTGGAACGGGCCCCGCCTTTGGCGGCATAGCAGGAAAATGAGCCCGTGTAGCAGAACAAGTTCAAAACCTCTTTTCCCGCGCACGCCTCGCGGACCATCCGTCGGGTCAGCCGGTGATCGCCGAACAGCCCCGTATCGACCCAATCCCACGGGTTGACATAAAACTGCAGATCCGACTCCGATACCACGATCATCCGATTGGTCGTAGCGATGCGGCTGTAGCGTTGTCCCTCCGAGCGGCCGTATAACCGCTCTTTCAGATGGAGATGATCCGGCGGCACGCCCAGGGCTTCGGCCGCGGCCGACCCCATCATGGACAGCCATTCGGGAGTGGATTGTTTGCGAACATATTCTCCGACCACCAGATGCCCGGCGTACCAATCGACAACCGCGCGGATTTCGGGAATGTCCCAATCGTACAGTCGAAATACATCGATGTTCTGCCGGCTGAATCGTTTGCGCAGGTGAAGGTGGCGCTTCTTTACCCGGTTGGCCAGCATCCGGGCTTGGCGCGCATACTTTTCGCGTTCGGCATCCATGTCGTTGGAATATCCTTGATTTTCTTTTTGTCGCTTTTTCAATGCACCTGCTTCGGCGCAGTTGTGGGTGTGAAAATTCGAAGCACGCATAGCGAAATCCGCAGCAAATGCCAATACCCAAAATTCGTATGACGGACATGCCGGCGAACTCGGCTGGGAAGGCGGGGGTTGAGGAGGGCAGGCGAACCCTCCTCTCTTGGATGTGCAGGTTTTAAGAAGTTACACGCGGCCGCCCAACCATCCCGGGGGGGCGTTGCGCTTCCTGCTCCAGGAAGGGCTGTTTTCAGCGGGCGTGCTGTAGTCCATATCGGTGGAATGGATGTCGCGCTGACGTTCTTGCCGTGCTTCGAACGCCCGGTCGCGGCATTCGCCCTTGCAGTGGCCGCTGGTATCTCGCGATGGCATCTTTTTCATTATTGATTCCTCCTCGATTCAATCCCACTTCCAAATCCGAGTAGGTTCTGGCGCTTCGTGACCGGTTCAAAGAGAAGTCGTTCCGATTCCGGTCCGGTGTCCGAGAGGCCATTATACTCATTGAAACGTGCGACGAAGTAATGGGATCTTCATTCTCTTGCCTTGCGGGTTGAACAGTCATCCCGTTTTGAAACACTGCTTAAGGCTAAGGGTCCACCCCGGATTGTCAATAACGTATAAAGAACTAAAGAAAGGACCCACAGCCTCCGAAAGTACTATTGTCGGTCCCTCATCGCATCACCATCTGACAAGGATGACTGCCATGGAAGCCAACAAGAAAGGTGCCTGGAAAGGGGAAATCTGGCGCAAGATCCTCAACAGTGTGGCCCACAAGTACGACTGCGGGGTGCGTTTTTCCGTTCAGAAAGACCGGCTGGTATATGAAGGAGACGGGGCTTGTGCGCTTGAGATCGTCAAGGAGGCGCTGGCCCTGGTCAGTTCGGATGGTTCCAGCGATTCCCGCAACATCCGGAGCCTGCTGGAGCTGTTCGGGAAGGATGAAACTTTGCTGGATGCCTGAAAAGTCGGAAAACGGATGGCTCAGTGCGACCGAAGGCGGAATCTTTCTCGCGGCCTTACGAGCCCGCTAACTTTGAGGGAATCATCACCGTTGCCCGGCAGGCTGCTCTCCCCAGCGGATCACTTGCGCGTCGAAATCGATTTGGTATGTGAGGCCGCGTAAGAAGTTCATGCCCAGCAACCCATTGTACTGGCTGTCGGGCGGCCCCGAATAATCCACGATGGCCGCGCGCAGGTCCTGCTTTTCATAGGGGCCGACGTGGACCGATTGCAGGCGGACTGCCCTGGCGTTGATTTCGATGCCCCCCACGCCGTATCCCTTCGCCTCCACATGCTCCGTTATGCCAAGGGCTTCGGCCACATTTTGATGGATCACGATGCTGTTGGCGCCGGTATCGAAAACCAGGCTGGTTTCTATTTTCCGGCCGTCATACGACAGCACCACCGGCACGTAAACCCGATCGGCCTTGATCACCACCCGGGTCTCGAGTTGCGCGGGCGCGCTTTGATCCTCTATCGGCGCCTGCAGCGCGGCCGAGTCCGGTTCTCTTTCCAGATGGATCATGCGATCCTTTTCACCCGGTTTGAAAATCTGAACCTCCGCCAGGCGATAGCCCGCGCCGTCCCGGGACCCGTCCGGTTTCCAGATAAAAACTGAGTTCAACGGCCTGAGCAGGGACTTGAGCCCATCTTCCAGGTCCTTGTCAGCAAACGCCGCAGTGATGAACGGATTGAGCGCCGGATCGATACGCACCGTGATACCGAAGGCCGACATCCGTTGCAACAGGGCCTGCAAGGGCACCCGTTCGGCTTGAACGGAGATCTTGTTGTCTTTGATCTGCAAATCAAATGCGGCCGCCGCGCCGGTCATGGCCGGCAAAACCATCCACAGCGCCGACAGCAGCCACACGGCTTTTAAAATCATGTGCATCATATTTTCACCTCTGCGTGAGGCGTGGATTTCGCCCGGGCCGATGGACGCTCGCCACCGGCTATCCGTCCGCATTCGACTCGCTGGCGAGGGCAATGTCGCCGCGATAAAGAATCACCCCGTCCGGCGGTTTACCCGGTTGGTAGGTGTGCGGTTTGGTGATCACGGGATCATCATGCAGCCGGCGCAAAAAGTCGTCCCGGAAACGGGGGTGGGCCACCCAGGCAATGGCCAGGGCTTTGCCACCCAAGGTAAGGCCGCGCAGGTCGGCGATGCCGTATTCGGTGACCAGCACGAGGCCGTCGTAGGTCGATGCGGTGAGGCTGACACCCGCCGGGTGGGTGGGCACGATTTTGGATTCGCCTTTATCCGTTAGGCTTTTGATGGCAATGATGGGAACGCCGATGGACGGTTCGTTGATGGCGCGGATGAAGTCCGGCTGTCCCCCCACGCCGCTGTAATAGCGCCGCGGATCGATGAAGTCGGCCCAGACGTTGCCGAAAAGATCGACGCCGATGGCCGTATTGATCGAAATAAACGGCCGATTGAGGCGGACCGTGTCGATGGCGTTCGTGTAGGTGCACGGTCGCATTTGGACGCCCGAGCGCATGTGGACGTAATCGTACAAAGCGCGCGACCCCATGATCAGGCTGGTGGTGCTGTAACCCATGTTGACCGTCTTTTTGCGGTTGGTGACAATACCCGCCTGCTGCAGCATCATCAAACCGTCCCCGTACAGCTCGGTCTGAACCCCCAGATGCCTTGGGGCGGCTTCCCTGATCATGCTGACCACGGCGTCGGGAATTTTGCCGATGCCGACTTGCAAGGTAACGCCGTCGCGGATGAAGTGCTCGGTGATCAAAGTGCCGATGCGCCGCTCGGCAGCCTTCAGGCGTGAAAAATCGGGTGCCGGGAAATCGTATACCGGCTGGACGCCTTCCTCAATCAGGAAATCGATGGACTGCGCATCCACAAGGCTCTGCCCAAGGGTGTAGGGCATGCTGGAATCCACTTCGGCGATGACGATTTTGGCCTGGTCGATCGCCGTATGCAGCGCTTCCACCGAGAGCCCCAGGCTGTATTCCCCGGTTTGGGGATGCCGCCGGACTTTGAACACAACGACATCCGGAGCGAATTTTTGCCCCTCCCCGATCAACACATTCAAGTTGCCCAGCGTGCAGGGCAGATAAAAAGCAAGTCCGCGATTGGCCGCCTGGCGTACCGCCCCGCCCGAGAAGATGGAATAGGTCATCACCCGATCCTGCAAACCCTCCTCCAGGTAGGGGACCGGTCCCTGCAACAGCAAGTGCACCATTCTTAAAAAGGGCAGCCGCGGCGTGCCGCTTTTCAGGGCTTCGGTCAAAGCTTCAATGGCGGCCGTAGGGGTGGCCGCGTTCGATCCCACGTAGCAGGTCACCATTTCACGGCCTTTAAATCGTTCCGCGATGATGCCGGCGATTTGCTGCAGTTTGATTTTTTGGGGCAAGGTTTTCACGCGACCTCGTTTATGCAGATCATTGGTCTTTTATGCTTCCGTAGAACCTGAAGGAACGATGCAGCAGGCGATTGCGTGCACACTCGGCTTCTTTTAATCTGGCGGTTGAAACCGGTCTGTCAAGTTTTGAAGGTTGGTGCTTTTTTTGATTGCACCGTTTTTCCTCCAAGTTCATTGGCGCGATGCAACGCACAATGAATTTACCGGTTGCATCTATGGGAATTGCAGTTATGATTGCCCATAATGAGGGTTGATACCAAGAATCCACAAGGCGCCAGGCTTGATCCCGATGCCCGAACGAGGGCCGGGGTATATTCTGCGGGTGCCTTTTTCATTTGGATGGTATCGACCGGCGGCATTGTCCCGCCGCCGCTTCGTCCATCTGGAGATTTTCCTCATGAATTATTGTTCTAAATGCGGCGCCTTGGTAACATTGGAGATTCCGCCGGGGGATGATCGACCGCGCTATATTTGCCGGGGCTGCGGAGAAATCCATTATCAAAATCCCAAAATTGTGGTGGGCTGCCTTCCGCAATGGGAAGACCGTATTCTGCTGTGCCGCCGCAACATCGAACCGCAAAAAGGCATGTGGACCCTTCCGGCCGGGTATCTTGAAAATGGAGAGACCGTATCGGACGGCGCCCGCCGTGAAACCTGGGAAGAGTCCGGCGCCATGGTCGAAGACCTGCTGCCCTATCTACTGTTTGATGTCGTGCATGTCAATCAGATCTACCTGATGTTCCGCGCGCGCCTGCAGACGCCGGAATTCAAAACGACTCAGGAAAGCGCCGAAGTCGCCCTGCTGCGCGAAGAGGAGATTCCCTGGGACCGGATCGCCTTTCGCGCTATTGAAAACACCCTGCGACGCTACTTTTATGATCGCCCCTGCGGTCAGTTTCCCTTTCGCATCCGCCGGATTCAAAAAAAACCGGCGCCCGAATGAAAAGACGAGGGCTGAAGGAACCCGAAGCATTCGTCACCGGGACGGGCGAAGCTGCCCGGCGTTTCACTCTGGCCCCGGCGAAGTGGAGGGGGAAGTCGGCCCTATCGCCCGCACGAAGGCGATGATTCGTTCCGCGACCGCTTCGCGCGCCTGATAGTGGGGCACATGACGGCAACCCGGCACGAGGAACGTGTCGGATCGCCCCCCCGCATGGGCGGCGATGGATTTCATCTGCGCGGCCGTCCCGTACTCGTCCGCATCCCCCTGGATCGCCAGCACAGGGCATTGCACCGCTTTCAACTGCCACTCAATGTTCCAGGCGGCAAATTCATCCGACAGCCAGGTATCGGCCCAGCGCTGGAACAGGGCCTCGGTGTTGGGGCCGTGATACTTGGACAGTCGGGTTTTTAAATCATTTTCACGATAGGCGGCGACGGTTTGGCGGATGCCGTCGCGGGTGCGATCGTCCACAAACACGTGGGCTGCCTCGGTCACGATGCCCAGCACCTGCTTGGGGCGCCGGGCGGCATACAGCAGGGCGATGGTGCCGCCGTCGCTGTGGCCGATCAAAACGGGCGACCGGACGGCGCAGGCGGACAACACCTCGGGCAAAAAAGTGTGGGCTTCGCGCGCCAGGTAGGCGACATCCACCGCCGGCGAGGGCAGCGGCTCGGACAGGCCGTGTCCAAGCCGGTCGTAGAGCAGCGCCGGCAACCCGCAGGCGCTGGCGATCGCCTGGGGGAAATCCCCCCACAACTGCATGCTGCCCAGGCCTTCATGCAGGAAGACCAGCACCGGACGGTGCTGTGTCTGAACGCCGTACGGATCGATGCGCCGGGCGGCCAGGCGGAAGCCGCGCACCGTTACTTCCAGTTCTTCGGTTCGGATGGTGGTTTCATCGTTGGTTGGCATATGCACCCAAAAGCACAGATGGATGAAAAGCCGGACGCCCCTGCCCGATCAATGCGTTCATTCTAATATTTTGAATCAGGCGCGCCGATTCAGGTTTGCCGCGCACGGCCTGCGGCCGCGCTTCTCAGGTAACGCAGACTGGAAAGCACAAGCGCCAGGCCGATGCCGATATAGACAACGGCTAGATAGGATCTTGGAATCGGCAGATGGCGCAGGGCCACACCCATACCGGCCATGACCGCTACCAGGATGTAGCTCTTCCAGCTCATGAAGGCGAAAAGGCAACGCCTGCCCTTCATGGGCAGGATGCGCGCCAGATTGCGGTCCGCGATTTTGAGGAATCCGAAATGGTGGATCGCCAGGGCCAGGAGAACGCCGCTGACTGCGAAAAGGAGCGTGCGCAAGGTCCAACCATGCAGCCAGGCATACGCGTGGATCAACAGCAGGGCGCCCGCGGCGATCCACACCAGCGCCGCCGCCAACAGCAGGGCGGACTTTCCAACTGCGGGTGTGATGCGACTGATTTTCACGGCCATGATAGAAGCTCCCGTAACCGCATTGCTTACATCACCCGATCCAAAAGGACAAATTGAATGTTGGCCATTGGAATTTGGTTCCAAATTCGATATTCGATCTGCGGATTGCTTTCCCGAGGTGCAAGATAGACATTTTCAAGCGGGTTGCAGGGTGCCTCATGACGATTTTCAACGTGCGCGCCACCAACACCATTTTGTATTGCCGCAATTGGCAGGCCACGGTGCGCTTCTATCGCGAGGTGCTCGGGCTGGCCGTCCACCATGCCCTGGATTGGTTCGTGGAGTTTCAGGTGACGCCGGACAGTTTTATCAGCGTCGCCGATGCCGCGCGTGCGACGATTGCAGGCGCCCAGGGCCAGGGACTTACCCTGGCCTGGCAGGTCGACGAGCTGGATGCGCTGCATCGGCACCTCATGGAGGCAGGCGTCGCCGTGGGCCCCATCCATTCCAGGTGGGGCGCCCGCGTTTTTTACTTCCACGACCCGGAAGGCCACCGGCTGGAGGCATGGTCCGGAAAATGATGTGCACCCCGTTTTGTATCAGATCGTAAACCCCCTGCCCGGTTCGGCTTCCGCTGGGGTGCGGGGCGCCGCCCTCACACGCGCCCCTTCCGTTGAATTCCCAGGCGCACGGCCAGTTTGAACAGATTGCTGCGGTTCATGCCGAGCTGCCGGGCCGCGGCCGCCCAATTGCCGTGGTGACGTGTCACGGCCTGCACGATCAGGTCTCTTTCGAGGCTGTCCACCGCCTCGCGGAGCGTTGCCTGCCGGCCGGGAAGAGGCGCGACGGATGCAGCCGCCGTGAGCGGACCGTCCGGAACGCACGCGATGCTGTCCAGCCCCATATGCGCCGGACCTACTTCAACCTGCCCGTTGCCTGCGGTCTGGGCGGATGCCTTCAGCACCGCCCTTGATATGACGTTCTCCAGCTCACGGACATTGCCGGGCCAATGCAATAGGTTCAGGCACTGCAAAGTGTCCGAAGACAGGCGCACCGGCCCCAAACCCAACTGGCGCTGAATTTTGTCGCAGAAATAGCCGGCCAGCAGGGGGATGTCCTCGCGCCGCTCGCGCAGAGGGGGGACGCGCAGTGGGTAAACATTCAAGCGATGAAACAGGTCTGCGCGGAAACGGCCGGCGGAGATCTCCTTTTCCAGATCGCGGTTGGTGGCCGCCAGCAGGCGGACATCCACCGATTTGGCGCGACCATCGCCCACGCGCTGGATTTCGCCGTGTTGCAGAACCCTCAACAACTTGGGTTGAACGGTCAGCGGCAATTCACCGATCTCGTCCAGAAACAGGGTCCCGCCGTCGGCCAGTTCGAATTTGCCCGTGCGGTCCGCTACGGCGCTGGTGAAAGCGCCGCGCACATGGCCGAACAATTCGCTTTCGGCCAAGGCCTCCGGCAGAGCCGCGCAATTCAGATAGAGCATGGGCTGTTCGCGCCGCCGCGAGCCGGCATGGATGGCGCGAACCACCAGCTCCTTGCCCACCCCCGTCTCTCCGGTTACCAGGACGCTGAAATCCGAAGGCGCCACCAGTTCGATTTCCCTGCGCAACCGCTGCATGGCCGTGCTGCGGCCGATCGGTTCCAAGCCGCTGGTTTTACGCGCATCCTGCATCAAATCTTTGGCGATCAAACCCATTTTTTCCGCGCTGTGGGCCAGGGCCTGGATCAGATCGATGGTCTGCATCTGCGCGGCCGCCAGCGCTGCAACCGCCTGAATAAAACGCAGGTCCAGGCCGTCGAAAGCATGCGGATCGATGGCATCGGCGGTCAGCGCGCCGATCAGCGTTTCGCCCGCGCGCAACGGGCACCCCAGGCAGGAGTGAATGCGCCCGCCGGAGGGCGGCATATCCTCCAGCAGGCCGTCGAACGGATCCGGGTAAGGTGCGTCGGCCGGAAAACGGACCGGCGCAGCGGCGTTGCAGATGATGTCGAGGCGGGGATGGGACTCGCGGCGGAAGCGCCGGCCCATCGCATCGGGGGCCAGACCGATGGCCGCGGCCACCCGCATTTCCTCTCCCTCCAAGCGCAGCAATGCGGCGGCATCGTAAGGAATGACGCGCTTGAGCGCGTCCAACAGCCGCTGGTAGCGTGCCTCGGCCGTCAAGCCGGCGGTCATGTCCAGGGCAATGTCGATGAGAAGGTCGATGGTTTTCATAGTGGTGAAAAATACAACAATGTGGTCGTATGGACAACACTCTAATGTGGTTATTTATACAACTACATTTCTAATCTTTTGTTATTAAAGCAAAAAAAATTTGGTACACAGGTTGCTCTCCAAGAGTTCGTCTGAATCGTATCCGCATCGACGGTTTAACAATTCAATGATTAACGAAAGGATCACAACCATGACCAACACCCGACGCTTATGGATCATTTTCGGCCTGTCCGTGTTCGGCGCCTTTTTTATCCTGGGCTGGTTCGGCCGCGAGGTCTATCGCCAGGCACCGCCCATTCCGGATCGGGTGCTCACCACGGACGGCCGGCAGCTCTTCACCAGGGAAGACATTTTACGCGGCCAGCAGGTCTGGCAAAGCATCGGCGGCCAGCAAATCGGGTCGATCTGGGGCCATGGCGCCTACCAGGCCCCCGACTGGTCGGCCGACTGGCTGCACCGGGAAGCGCTGGCCCTGCAGGGGCTGCTCAGCCAAAAGCGCTTCGAACGCAACTTTTCCGAGCTGGGCACCGTCGAGCGGGCCGCCGTTAATGCCGAATTGGGCGAGACGATGCGCGGCAATACCTATGCTCCCGCGACCGGCACATTGACCTTGAGCCCCCTGCGGGCTGCGGCGATCGATGAAACGGCCCAACATTATATGGCCCTTTTTGGGGACGATCCGCAATTGGACGGACTGCGCGAAAGTTATGCGCTGCATACGTCGGCGATTCCCGACATGGGCCGCCGCCGGGCCATGACCGCCTTTTTCTTCTGGACCTCTTGGGCGGCGGCCGCGCAACGGCCCGGGACCGCGGTCACCTACACCAACAACTGGCCCCATGAACCCCTGGTCGGCAACCAGGCCACGCCCGCCAGCCTGCTCTGGTCGCTGGTCAGCATCGCGCTGCTGCTGGCCGGCATCGGCGCCCTGGTGTGGTTCAAGAAATTCCGCGACGACAGAGAAGATTTGCCCGTCCCGCCGGCCAGCGATCCCTTGGATCAGCTCACCACCACCCCTTCGATGCGCGCAACGGCCAAGTATGCCTATATCGTAGTCGCCCTGTTCGCCGTGCAGGTGCTGTTAGGCGCGCTGGTGGCCCACTACACGATCGAGGGTCACAGCTTCTTCGGCATTCCCCTTTCCGATATTCTGCCCTATGCCACCGCGCGCACATGGCACATCCAGCTGGCCGTCTTCTGGATCGCCACCGCGTTTCTGGCCGCCGGTCTCTATCTGGCGCCGGCCGTGGGCGGGCGTGAACCCAAATTCCAGCGCCTGGGGGTCCACGTCCTCTTTGGCGCGCTGGTGCTGGTCGTGGGCGGTTCGCTGCTGGGCGAGTTTTTGTCAATCCGTCAGGTGCTGGGACTGGATGCGGGATTCTGGTTCGGCCATCAAGGCTACGAGTATGTGGACCTGGGCCGTTTCTGGCAGATCCTGCTGTTCATCGGCCTGGTGCTGTGGCTGGTGCTGGTGCTGCGCGGCCTGTGGCCGGCTTTGCGTGAAAAGGGCCACCGGCGGCAGCTGGTGCTCCTTTTCGCGGGCGCTTCCGGTGCGATCGGGCTGTTTTACGCGGCCGGCTTTTTCTACGGCGCCCGCACCCACCTGTCGGTCATGGAATATTGGCGCTGGTGGGTGGTGCACCTGTGGGTGGAAGGTTTCATGGAGGTTTTTGCCACTGCCGCGCTGGCCTTTGTTTTCTCACGCATGGGGCTGATCCGGGCTTCTACGGCCACCGCCGCCGTGCTGCTGACCTCGGCCATTTTCCTGTTCGCCGGGATTCCGGGCACCTTCCACCATCTCTATTTTTCCGGCACGCCGGTCTCCATCATGGCCATCGGGGCTTCCTTCAGTGCCCTGGAAGTGGTGCCTTTGGCCCTGGTGGGGTTCGAGGCCTGGGAAACCTATCGCATGGGCGGCCGGGCGCCCTGGATGTCCGCTTACCGCTGGCCGATCCGCTTCTTCATCGGCGTGGCCTTCTGGAACCTCGTGGGAGCCGGCGTTTTTGGGTTCATGATCAATCCGCCCATCGCCCTGTACTACATGCAGGGGCTCAACACCACGCCGCTGCACGGCCATGCGGCTCTGTTTGGCGTGTACGGGCTGCTGGCCCTCGGACTGATCCTGACCGTGCTGCGGCGCCTGCAACCCCGCGGGGTCTGGCGCGAAGGACCGTTGCGCACCGCCTTTTGGGGAATGAACATCGGTTTGGCCCTCATGATCGTGCTCAGCCTGCTGCCGGTCGGTTTGGCCCAGGCCTGGGCCAGCATGACCCATGGGCTGTGGTATGCCCGCAGCGCCGATTTCCTGCAGCTGCCTGTTTTAGAGACGCTGCGCTGGCTGCGCGTTGTCGGCGATACCGTATTCATCATCGGTGTGGGGGCCCTGGCATGGTTTGTCATCGGCCTGAAGACCGGCTGGTCTTACACCGCTGGCCAGGACCGCGCCGCCATCCCGCTGTCGGGCCGCCCCGCCAAAGTGCCTGGCCTCTAATCAGTCCATCCATGGCCCCTTTCCCTTGAGTTTTCACGGGAGAGGGACCGCGGGAAAAAAGGCTCGCATTGAGATACAGAGGCGCACAGAACACAATCCGGCAGAGCCATCCGGTCGCCCGCACCGGATGGCTCTGCTTGCCTTCGGCGCGGTGATGATTAACGATTCATCATTACCGCGCCTCAGCGACCCTGCGGGAGAAAATCGATCTGGGTTTACAACCATCCCGCCGTATCCGACCCTGCTGGCGGGGCAGGCTTTCATGCACGTCCTTGATTGCGCCCGGCCTTGAACGCGTTAACTTATCCATTATAAAAATTCGCCGCCCGAAAAATCGATTTCCCCGCGGCGGCATTGGAAAAGGAGAGCCGAAATGAATCCGATC
>QZKV01000037.1 GCA_003599575.1 Desulfobacteraceae bacterium
CTTTTCGCCACCCGCAGCAGCAGGTCTTCTTGAGTGGCCAAATGCATTAGTGCATCTGTGTCGATGAACTGAAGGTAGCCGTCTCCGGCGGCTTTAACCGGACGGGCTTGCGCATCGAACGACGCGGGGATGTCCGCGCCGCCGCTTTCTGCCGCACTCCCGGGATTTTCCCGGCCGATCTGCTCCGGGAACAAGCGCTCGATCCCTTCGATCAACTCCGCACCAACGCGCGCGACGATCTCATCGGCCTGGATGGAAACGGATACGTGATGGATAAAGTAAATCAGAACCCCCATGCCCACGATCGCGAACAACACACCCAGCGTAACGGACAGGTGTGGAACAAAGGCGTCTTCCTCCGTATGCCGGATAGTGCGCAGGACGAGCAGGCAGTAGAGGAAAGTGGCGACGAAGGTGCCCAGCACCACCTGGTTCGAAGTGTCGCTCATGAAATTGCGCAGCAGCCGGGGGCCGAACTGCGAGGAGGCAAGCGTCAGGGCGACCAGCGTCATCGAGAAGACAACTCCCGCAATGGTCATCATGGAACCGGCAATCGTCCCCAGCACAGCGCTTGCCCCCTCCGCACCGCCGGTGTAGACCCAACTTATGCCTTGCAGCCAGCTACCGGTCATCCTCTCGTCTATAGCAACGGTAACGAAGACCAGCGCAACCGAACCACAGGCCATGATAGCAGGCACAAACCAGAAGCTGGAACGGACTCGCTCCCAGTATTTAAGAAGATGCATTCTCATTTCAGCACTCCCCGGCACGCAGCCGGCGTGAACTTTTACTCAATTACTATCGTGCTTCCGGTGTCCCCAACGAAGAGAAGTCTAATCCAAGCTCAACCAGAGACTCCTTCGCCCCCCATATTGAGGTTCTGATCTCAAAGGAATCCCTTAAAAGAACCCTTCTACTCTTTCATATTGCTGACATCGCCTTTGATGACAATACAGGCTATGCTTTATTCCTTGAACAGAATCATGGACCCATCCGATCCACTTCGGATATGGAGAAATGCATGAATTTTATGCCCTATATCTACATGCGCTGCATGTGCTTCATGGTGAAATGATCCCTTCGGAAACGCCCGAAGCACAAGAGGGCCAAAAGGGTAACCTTTCGTGCCGTCAAGTAACGTCGGCAGGCGCCGGAACGCTGCGAGAGGGGAGAAAAAAAAGTCGTTTATTGTGTACCAAAGGCCCCCGACCTCAGTTTGGGGGAAAAAAGCGGTGCGTATGGGGTTTACATCTGATTGTTGAACCTGCTGCACTTTGGTTAGGTGAATGAAACTTAACCAGCAAAGGAGCCAGCATGTCGTATCGAATCTTAGCTGTCGAAACCAATCTGTACGATCTGATCAGTTCAATGCATGATCAAACCAGGATCCTCGACTCCCAAATACCGGAAACAGTCAGTTATCTGGCGGCTTCCGGGAGGATCAGATGGGTTAAAAACAAGCCTCAGGGAATTGATGGCTCGAAAGTGGATGAGTAAAAAGAAAACCCGAACGCGTGAATGAGCATGCGTGCGGCCCACTCCCGCCGCAAGCATGCCTCCATTCTGCTTGCGTTGGAGAAAGATGATCGCTGCGCGGCCATCCGGCCGAAATCATCAATAAAGACACATCGTCAGAAGAAAATGCTCCAGCGCCACTTGATTAAACCCTTGTTTTGAACCCTGAACCTGGCCTCGCATGCACCTGCCGGTACAGGTGCATAGGAAGGGTGCAAAAATAGATGGCGTGGCCCGACCCCGATAGCAAAGCCGCCGATAGCGCTTGAAAGCGGCCGGCATGCCCGTTCCCGGGGTGCATGCAAATGAAAATGCCGCCCCGCCTTCCATTTAGCCGTGACAGTTTCGCGAAGAAAATGACACGCGAGGCTTTGGATGACATTTCCCTGTGGACCGGGTGAATCGCCGGCGGTCTGCTGGAAGCAGACCTTATCAAAGCAGTACACAACGCAGGATTTACAATGGCCGAAATCCTGGAACGCCACGCAATTTTCCAAGATGTTCCCCACCCTTCAAGCGCTCTTGAATTCGGAACCAAAGGAATCAGTTTGCGGGCAATGAAAAACAACCGCTGAACTTTATTGAAATGGTTAGAAGCTGAATCACACCGCAGAAAATTGGGTTTCAAACCGTTCAGAAAATAAAATATTTAAATTCTCTCCCCATGACGCCGGATGCAGCCTTCAGTTTTTGAAGGCGCCATCCGGCGAAACGTTTATTAGTTTCATTGGTTCGAGCTGTTTACCTTGGTCCGACCACGAAACGCCGACATGTGGCCTCTATTGCCCGCTTACCCTGATCTCGCCCTGTGGATGGTCGTAGAAAAAGCGCAGCATTTCCTGCGAGGCATGAGGCCCTTTGGGATCGGTGTAAGAGCCGGCGGAACTGCCGCCCGACCAAGCGTGGCCGGCACCATGCACCAGCCAATGTTCCACGACAGGATGCCCACCCGCGCTGCGGTACGTGGTGCGCGTATAGGAATGGCCGTGCGGGACTTGTCCCCGCTCAACGGTTGCTTGCGGAGCGCCACCATCGGGCGCTGCCCCCCGCCCGACATGAGAAGACGCACATTGGGCGATCACCCGATCGCCATTGCACGGATGCACCGTCGTATCCCGGTCGCCGTGGAACACGATGGCGGGAACGGGCGTGGCGTAAAGCTGCGTACCGGGCGAGCCCGCAGTGTGCCATCTGTCCCTGGTCCTTTGACGGCCATACATTGCGGCAAAGGCGGAGGCAAGATCCTGAGCGACCGCATAGGGCAGCCCGGAATGGATGCCGACTGCCGCGTAAAGATCCGGGTAGGTCATGGCCAGCGTTAACGCCATTGCACCGCCGGCCGATAGGCCGGCCACGTAGATCCGACGCGCGTCAATGCGATGGTCCTTAAGGATCTGGCGAGTGAGCCCGGCAATGATGGACGGTTCGCCGCGGTCGCGCTGCTGATGGGCCTCCTCGAACCAGTTCCAGCATTGCGAGTGGTTGGCGGCGGTAGGCTGGGCCGGATAGGCGACGAAGCATTGATGCTCTTCGGCGAGAACGTTCATGCGGGTACCGGCGGCGAAATCGTCGGCGTCTTGGGTACATCCGTGAAGCATAACCACCAAGGGCAGCGGTTGCCCGTGATAGCCGCTGGGAATATACAGCTTGTAGCTGCGCGTTCCGGCATGATTGGTATACGTACCGGTGGTAAAGCGTCCCCCGTCGGGCACGATGTCGGGGGATCGATCCGGGACGGGATCAGCCCAGGGAGATGGCCCGCGGTATCCGCGCCATTTTTCATGCATGGGCGTGGCCGTGCGGTTTTGCCTCGTCTGCGTGGGTCCGGAGCCATCCTCCGCATGTTCAGATCTCACCGCATTGATTGAATGCCGCTGCGGCGGGTGTGAGTACGTCCCTGCCCGGTGATTGCCGATACCTTTCAGCATGCGTTGAATGGTTTTAACTGCCTCATGCAGCTTTCCTGCGCGGGTCAAGCGGGTGGCTTCACGCATTCCGGCTTTTATGTCTAACATCTATGTCTCCTTGTACATGCAATGCCGGTCATCGGGTTCGGTCCGCCAAAGCGGCCCTGACCGCGGAACTGGCATGCAAGGCGCCTAGCACGACCACGGAATCGATGGTGGCGCGGGCGAGTTCGGGTGATACATCCTCGGCAATCCGGGCCAGACCCAGTACCTGAATCTGAAGCGTCTGCCCGGCCACCTGCACTGCCTCGAGATCGCGGCGGCTGTACTCCTGCAGGCCAAGGACGAAGGTCTTGCGTGCAACCGTTTGCCTGACCACCTCTGAATGGGTGGCCAGCTGGTTGCGGATCGCAGTTCGGATCAGGTCGGTGCGGTTGGAATAAAAGCCTTCCCGCACCAGTAAATCGATTTGACCCAGGTCCACTACTCCCAGGTTGATGGTGATCTTTTCGGTGCTTTCACCGGCTTTGGGTCTAAACTCCCGTACGTTCATAAACATCCTCCTATCATCCACATACCATCCACCTGGATGGTTTAACTTACACCCGTGAACTTTATTGTCAAGCCTGGGTTCTACACTGATTATCCCACCGAGCTGGGGGTACTTGATCTTGACCGCGCCAAATGATCCTGAATACCGGCTATCCAAAACCACAAACAGCAGGCCCACGGGAGCTTGTTTGGAACGCTGATTGAAAATTTGTTGATTCGTGGATTCGTTAATTGTTGACTCGTTGATTTGTCGATTCAGAACCCGTCCCGCCTCGGGACCCGGTACTCAGCAATCAGTACTCAGCTCAGACCCAGGATGCTTGCAAAGCCTCAAAAAATACCAAAGTTATGCCACCGTCGCCATTGCATTATTGAAGACATTGAACATGATTCCGTGATGATCCCATTTTTAGACGATGGTGGGCTCGCTTTCTGCGCCTCAGTGCGAGTCCGGCCACCGCGATTGCCTTGACGAGGATGAATCGTGAAATTGATATCCGAAGCATTCTCTACAGCATAAAGGTGCCGGCATTGATCATTCATGCACAGGATGATCAGGTAACCAGTGTTGAGGAAGGACGCTATTTTTCAGAGAAAATTCCAGGCGCCCAATTTCATGTGATCCCATCAAAGGATCACCTTCCCTGGATAGGATGTCCGGAGATGATTCTTGATAAGATCGAAGTATTTGTCACCGGGTCGGTTTCCAATATCAATATCCATCGGGTTCTTTATACCGTCATGTTTACCGATATCGTCATGTCTACTGAAATTCTATCACAAGTCGGCGACAAGCAATGGCAAGACATATTAAAAGCGCATCATAAGGCCGTCCGGCATGAGATTTCGATCTATGCCGGAAGAGAAATCGATAATGCGGGAGACGGATTCTTCATAGCCTTCGATGGTCCTGCCCAGGCGCTGCGCTGTGCCATGGCCATCAGAAAAACCAGCAAGGAAATGAATCTGTCGGTGCGCATCGGGGTTCATATCGGCGAATGTGAAGCAATCGGCGGTAAACTTGCCGGCATCGCTGTTCACATTGGCGCAAGAATCTTAAGCAAAGCAGAGCCGGATGAAATCGTCGTATCGCAAACGATAAAGGATCTCGTTGCCGGGTCGGGTATCAATTTCAAGGATATCGGCGTTCACCAGCTTAAAGGCGTGCCCGAGCAATGGCACCTTTATCGAGTCTTTGAATGAAATCGACGCAAGCGCTGCCGTGGAGTGCCTGTGGAATTGCCACCGTGGCGCAAGACCGCCGATTGGCAATTGGGTAAGAACCGCCAATGGACCCGTCCGAAACAACCCTTCTCTTGAAAGGGGCGGGCGATTGAACCGATGCAGAATATCCTTTCGAACCAACCACCACATTCCCGGTTTGCGAAGGCGAGCCGGAACCCGCCCATTGGAACTCGGCTCTTGTCCTCTCCTCGCACGCAGCACTCAACATCTGTACTGCTCTTTTGGGGACTCCCCACTCAGCATTCGGTGCCCGGCACTCCGTCTCGTTACTGCTCTTTATTCGGAACGATATGGCTTGCTCAACGAGGGACATAACCCTATAATTCAGTTAACTTTGTTCCAATCAGCCACGTCACCGAGGCATTTCACCAGAAAAAGGGGTGGCACATGCAAAAAGCCGAACTAATAACAGTGCTGAATAGATATAAAAAAAGCCATCAGGCCAAATATGGCATAAAACGACTTGGCCTTTTCGGATCGACCGCACGCAGCACCTCTACCGATCGAAGCGATATCGACATTGTCGTCGAACTGGAAAAACAGGATCTGTATTTTATCATCGGCATAAAGCAGGACTTGGAAGAGCAGCTCGGATCAAAGGTGGATATTATCAGCTACAGAAATAAGATGAATCCATACTTGAAACGCCGTATCGACCAAGAGGCCGTGTATGCATGACCCAGGGCTAACGGCAGATATATTGAAGCAAGTCAAAGGGGTTCTGCGGTGAATAGGTTATTCGTGAAATCGTGGAATTGTCGATATGAGGGCTTTAATTTCAATTTTGAGCATGATAGCTTTGGCCTGACCCCATTGTGCGCCCCCCCATTGTGCGACCCGTCTGAAGTTCAGAGATAGCTGATCGGACAGGAAGATGGCCGGCTACTCATGACCTTCCAATTCCTCCGCAGTAATGTTTACCCAACGAAGAAGACGCTCGCGTAATTGTTCTTCGATGTTTAAAAATTTTATTCTTTCAGCAAGGATCATTTGATCGATCATTTATTCAATCAGTAGTACGCGTACAAATTCTTTGTCTTTTTGCCTGAAAGCCGCAAGTTTGCTGGCGGCAAGATCGTGCACCTCAATGCATAGACCTGTTCTTCCCCCTGTTCGATATGGGGTTGCTGACGGCTATCGTTCTCTGTTCCCAGCCATCAGGCAACACTGCAGATTCAATCGATATCCCATGGACATAGAAGCCATGTGTTTGATGGAACATTGACAATTCGCCCAAAGCGCCATCGATAGCACCAACGGTTCAGGTCGATTCTTTGGCTGGATATCGACTTCAATGGATGCACGAAGGCTTGCCGGTGCATTCGGGAAGGCACCTAATAGTGCTTGAGAACCGAATATCCATAACTCGGTATCGTTTGATACATCACAGGATGCGCGTATCGCGTGCTCAAGTTGATCGCGGGTCATTCTTTATTCTCCAAGTCACGCAGCAGCTGCACCCGTTCGGCGGCACTTAAAATGGCAAAAAAGGGGTTGTTCTGGCGCAAGCGACTGGCGCGTTCGCTGGAAGAAGTGAGAAAGCGACCCAATCGTTGAATGGAATATGTATCAAGAATATTGCGCCATTCAATGATATCCCTGGCCGCCGCTCCCTGGTCTTCCTTCAGCAAACGATCGATATGATTTTTTGCGCGTCTTATGAGAGAAGTATCCTTCCCAATGGCATCGGCCAATCTTTGGGTCAGTATTTTCAGTTGGCGATCCTTTTCCCTATGTGTCAGGATTTTCTTTGCTGTTTGCTGGGCAAGGCCCTTCGACGCTGCCGGTAAGACACCGTATAAAGCGGTAACGCCGTCAAGCTCAAGATCTGGAATGTCCGCCTTTGTGTAGCCCTCGAGTTCAATTGTAAGATCGAACTCCTTTTCAACTTTACTGAGCCCATCCCGCAGTTGACGTACGCATTTGGTCAGATGAACGGATTCATGGAACAATCCTAATCTCAAAGGCTCGTCGATCGCTTTTGAAACTGTTTGAATCCATGCTGAATGTGGGGGCGGTATCAGGTTTTTGATTTCATTTTGGATCGCAGCGAGGAGTTGTTCATACCGCTTTTTTTCCGCCTGAAACAATTCCAAGGTCATTTGCATGAGCCGGTCCGAGCGACGGATCTCATATTGGTGTTTTCTCCCGCCACCCACCCTGGAAATAAATCCCGACCTCAAGAGCTTTTCCAGGGCTTTTTGAGCTCCTGGAAGGGTCAGCCCCGCTCGTTTGGCAACATCCGAAGTTGTCAGGGGGCCTTCGACTTCATTTGCCATTACCCTGAGCAGTCTTACATGGGCTTGGGTGCCAAGAATCTCATTTAGTGGATAGCGCAATGGGTCCTGGTCGGAGGAAATTGGGCGCATATTGTGGTATCTCCATCATCTGGTGGATTTTTCGCATTATAAACTATAGTTTCATTAAGTCAACTATTGTTTTGTTTTATAGTTATAAATGCAGTCCCATTGCGTTATTCTCACCTGAGGTTTTTCGCGGGAGAAATGAAGGGAGAAACGAAGGACGGTATTTGAACTCGCTCAGATGGCTTAGGCATATATTTTATAGTGACGCATAAAACGCCAGCATTCGCTCGCGCATCGCTGCACCCGGCAGTCGGCCGAAACCGGCCCCCATGTTGTCTTTCATGTGACGCACTTGGGTGGTGGCCGGTATGACGCAGGTGACCGCCGGGTGGGAGACAATGAATTTGAGAAAAAACTGTCCCCAGGTGCGGCAGTCAAATTCGGCACTCCATTCCGGGAGCGCTGCGCCCTCGACCTGGCGAAACAAGCCGCCGCGCTCAAACGGCCGATTGATCAAGGTGGCGATGCCCCGGTCGGCCGCCAGGGGCAAAAGGCGTTCTTCAGCGACACGGTTTTCCAAATTGTACGTGAATTGAACGAAGTCCAACGCTTGTGTCTGCATCAGTTTCTCGAATTCATCGTGATAGCGGCCGTGCGAGGTGGTAATGCCGATATAGCGAAACCGGCCCTGTTCTTTCCATTCCTGCAGGACCGGCATGTGGGTCTGCCAGTCGCGCAGGTTGTGAATCTGCATCAGGTCCATGACATCGACGCCGATGCGCTGCATGGATTCCTGCATCTGTTCGATACCGTTCTGCCGGCCGTTGGTCCAGACTTTGGTGGCGGCGAAGACGTTGTGCTGATTTCCGGTTGCTTCCAGCAGATCCCCGACCACCGATTCCGATCGGCCGTACATCGGCGAAGAATCGATCAGCTTCCCGCCATTATCGAAGAACACCTGCAGCACCTCGGCCAGCTGTGCTCTGACGGCCGCATCCTGCCCGGCATCGAACGTTCGCGACGTTCCCATGCCCATCACCGGCAACATCTCTCCCGTTGAGGGGATCGCGCGCCGGATCAATGCGCGGTCATCGCCCAGCACGGCGCCGGGCGCGAACGCTAAGGCTGCCGCAAAAGCTCCCGTGCCGAGGATGAAGGTTCGGCGGGTCATAAGAGAATACCCATCGCTCATGGCTTTTTCCTCCTTGATGGATCATTCGCTTGCCGGCGGTGTGCCCGCCAGCGGCGATTCGTTCCTGGCGTTTTCTTCCAACGCCCCATAATTTAAGGTCTGAGAAACGTATTTTGAACCCCCAAAATTTTGGTCCGACACTCGGAAGGCCGACAAACTTATTATTGCGCTGGTTCCCAAGCTCCGGCTTGGGAACCCGTTTCGGGAAGCTCCGCTTCCCTTCCCTTCCCACAGGTTGCCGGTGAACAGCTGGGAGCAACCGCATTTTCATCGGGCCGAAAAGTTATGTGGAACGTCTGTGTGCGTCTTTTGGCGGCACCATAACGGATGGTGGCTTTCTATCTCGCATGGGAAGCTGGAGCTTGGGAACCAGCGGGAAGGTGGCGCTCGGGGACCATATAAGTTTTCTACACTTGATAACTATATGGGGATCATTTCAGAGCCTTGATCCGCCGGATATCTTCGGATTTGCCCAGCATGATCAAAATATCACTATCTTTAATCACAAAGCTGGCCGGTGGAACCAATAAAAAATTCTCAGGGACTAACTCCTTGATGGCAATGACATGCACATTATGCTTTGCTCTTAGATTCAGATCCCTGAGACTTTTACCTATGAACTCCCTCGGTGGCCCTACTTGGATGAGGTCAAACTCTTCCGCTAATGGGATGAAATCCAACACGTTGGGTCGGGACAGGCTTCGCGACACGCGCACGGCCATATCTCGCTCAGGATGGATAATTTCGGTTGCCCCTACCCGCCTGAGGATTTTAGCATGATCATCATCCAGGGCCTTAGCCAGGATTTTTTTCACCCCGATTTCCTGCAAATAGAGGCAGATAAGGGTGCTGATGCTGATCTTGGTGCCAGTGGAGACAATTACCCCATTCATGTTTTCAAGCCCAAGGGACTTCAATGCCTCCTTATCCGTTGCATCAAGTACTATGGCTTCGGTCGAAGACGGATCGATAGCTTGCACCCTGGATTTGTCAATGTCGATTGCCACCACTTCATTGCCGTCCTCGAAAAGGGCCTTGGCTGTATGGAAGCCGAAATTGCCAAGACCAATGACCGCAAAACGTTTCATGTGCCTTCTCCGTTCTTCTATCCAATCATCAAGTTCTCTTCAGAGTATTCAACGCCTTTAACTGCTTTAGTTCCAGCAATAATGTACGCGAATGTAAGAATGCCCACCCGGCCCATAATCATCATCGATATGATCCAGAATTTACCCCAAGTGTTAAGTGCCGAGGTCACCCCCAGGGATAAGCCCACGGTTCCAAATGCGGAAACGGTCTCGAACAGCAGGACCAGAAAAGAACCGTGGGCCTCAACCGCTTCGTTCCCGCTCGCAGGGGTACCCATCAAAAGCAGGAACACCACCCCACCGATGACCGCCATCGACACCAACACCAAGGATACGCTGCGGGTAACAGTTTCCGGCGGGATACTTTTTTTAAAGATATTAACGCGTTTTCTTCTCATCATCCTATCTATCGTAAATGCGGATAAGAGCGCTAAGGTCGTTGTTTTTACACCACCACCGCAAGAGCCCGGGGAAGCCCCGATAAACATAAGAAAGGTCATCATCGCCAGAGTGGAATCTTTCAATGATGCGATATCCACAGTATTGAAACCGGCGGTGCGACAAGTGATGGATTGAAATACTGCTATCATTATTTGGTGTGCCCATGATCGGGTATTGCTTGGGGGGCGGCCTTCCAAAAAAGCAAACATGAGCGCACCGGTTACGATTAAGATCAAGGTCGTCAGCAGAACTGTTTTGGTCTGGACTGAAAGCCGGCCTTTTTTTTGTTTATGTCTCACCCAGCATTGAAGCTCATAAAGCACAGGAAACCCAATGCCTCCGATCACGATCAATCCGCATACAGTCGTGTTGAGGAAGATATCATCATTATAGCGCATCATGCTGTCGGGAAACAAAGCAAAGCCTGCATTGCAGAAGGCCGATATTGCATGAAAGCCCGCCGTATACATCGCTTGCAAAAAAGGCAATTCATGGCTCCAGTGAACAGTAAGCAAGACAGCTCCCACGGCTTCCGCGCCAAATGTAAATAATACAATGCTTTTCACAAGACTGAAGATATCTTCACGAGGAGTATGGGCGAACAGATCCTGCATGGCCATCCTGTGTCGGATAGAAACACTGCGGCCGAGATACTGGAAAAGGGCTACCGAAATGGTCATCACACCGAGGCCGCCCATTTGTATAAACGCGATGATCACCCCCTGTCCAAATACAGTAAAATAACTTCCCGTGTCCACCACTACCAGACCGGTGACGCACACTGCGGAGGTGGCCGTAAAGAGCGCGTCAATCCAATCGATATGACCGGCTCTGGTGGAAATCGGAAGTTTGAGCAGGAACGTTGCGAGAGCGATCGCCAGAACAAAACTCGCTAAAACGAGATTGGCAGGATGCATTTTGAGAATTTTTGTCCGGAGCGTCACGATTTGATCCTCGGATTCAGATAGTATTCACAGTGAAGATGGCTCTGCGTTTCACAAATGTCGTGCAACCATCGTCCGCCAAGGATCATCCGATCCAGATAAGCTCCGCACATCGTCAATTCGTGACGTGAGTCGATCTCGCTGTAATGCAAAAATGGACATAGTGCTGTTAAATGACGTTCCAATCGATCATCTGATCCCAGATTATCGATAAACTTCCTTAACTGCATCGAATCTAATGTCATTTCTCCTATATATCTGACGAAATCCACACCAGCGCGATTCAAAGACTCAAGAAGAATTCGCTGTTTTCCACTAATCATCGCTACAACCGGATAATGACGGGTATGACGGTTACGCTTAAGCGCCGCACACAGCTCTACGAGAGCTTCACGTTCTTTGATCGATATCTGACCAAAACATATGATAATAAGCTCGGGAGCCTCATCCACAGTTTTATCCAGGCATTGAATTGGGCTGGAAACCCATATCTCCTCGGCTGGCGCAAGCCCATCCATATTACCTGTGGTATCACATATAAGAAAGCGAGGATTTCGTGACTGCCTTCCAACCATGGAATTATTTTCGTCCTCTTTCATTTTGAAAATCCTTAGGCCCTGCCGTAAGCAAACGAGCATCCTTGACCAGCTTGATCAAACTGACGATCACAATAATGAATTCCAGCCGTCCGAGGAACATGGCGAGCATCTCCGCCCACAAGGCGGCATCGGGCATTTGGGCGGACGTCACGCCCACGGAGAGTCCTACTGTTCCTATAGCGGAGGCGAATTCAAAAAGAGAGTCGTCAAGGCTGTAGCCGCATGCACACAAAAGCAGAACTCCGAGACCATACGTAAGGATGTACAAGAAGATAAAAACAGTAATCTGGCGAACTCTATCGTCTTTGACAAACGCAAGGCGATTGCCCTCCCAAATGGGGTGCTCCAATATCACGGTAGGCGGCATGATGCAGCGTTTAATCTCCCAGAAGATCAGCTTCCATAACGTATAGATCCGAAACTGTTTGATTCCGCCGGCTGTGGAGCATGTCCCCCCGCCGATGAGCATCAATACGATCAACATAAAAACGCCCAAGGCGTTCCAATTTGTGTAGCTGACCGTGGAAAAGCCTGTAGTGGTGATTGCGGACATCGTTTCAAAAAGGGCTACCCTAATCGCTTTTCCAAGCTGGGGATAGATCGTCTTACTGGTCAGAATAAAAAGAGCGGCCGCTGCTAAGGGGATGAGTACCATCAGCAGGCGGACCTCGCCGTTGCGTGCGACAGGGAGAAAACTGCCGCGCCAGAGAAGCCAGGCGGTAACAAAACTCAAGTTCCCGAGCAGCATCAGCGGCAGTGTCACCGCTTCAACAGCCATGGAATTCCAATAGCCGATACTCTCCGCACGCGTTGAAAACCCTCCTGTAGACACTGCGCTAAACGAGTGGTTCAAAGCATCAAAGGGAGACATGCCGGTTAGCCAATATGCCGCGACACCGACGCCGGCGTAGCAGGTATAGATGACCAGAACCAAACGTGCCGATTGCCGCACGTGGGGAACGAGCTGATCACTGCGCCCCTCGGCAGTTGAAATGCCAACGCCCGTGGGACCGACGATGGCCGACATCATGATGATGGCCAACCCGGCTCCGCCCGCAAGTTGGATGATGCTGCGCCAGAGCAGAATCATCGGGCCGGCTTTGGTGACATCTACGACCGACAAGCCGGTGGTGGTCCATCCACTCACCGATTCAAACAGAGCCCTTGAAAAGGGAAGTCCTAATGTTGACATGAACGGCCATGCGGACACCACGATGACCAAAATCCAACTGATCAGGACGGTGACGCCGCCCTCCTGTACCGAGAGGGTGATGCGTGCGGGACGAAAAAGTCGCCGTAAGGCAAACCCTAAAATGATAAGGCAACCTGCAGGAAGCACATAAGCCATCGCATGTTTGGCTTCCGCCGGGTGAGCAGTCAAGATAAATAAAGGCGTTAATATCAACCCTCCGCAAATCAGGAAAATGATCCCGACCGACGAAAGTACTGCCACATAACGTTCCTTTATGTGCCTAGCTTCTCTCAACTGGATTCCTTTAGGACCGATCTCCGGTAAATGCTTTCAGCACTGGACCATGATTCTCCGGCAAGGTGATCAATACAACCCTGTCGCCTGGAAGCAATTGATTGGCCCCCCGGGGAACAATCGCCTGATTATTGCGGATTACCACCGCTACCAGCGAATTCGTTGGCAAAACGATATCCTTCAGGAGTTTGCCTGAGACCGGGGATTGGTCGTCCAGTATGATTTCTGTGACATTGACCCGCCCTTCACCCACCGGCAGAAGATTGATAATCTGTTCCAGAGAAGCCCGCTGTTCAATCAGACTGCCGACAATGTGAGTCGTGGAAAAAGAGGAAACGCCGAGCCCTTCGAAAATTTCCGTATTCTCAGGATCATTGGCCAAAGCAATCGTACGGGGCACGCCGAATTGAAGGGAAGCCAATTGGCAAATGATCAAATTGTCCTGATCGTTGGGGGTGATGGCGAGCACTACATCTGCCCCCAGAGCTCCGGCATCTTGGAGGATGGTGGTATCGCTGCCATCGCCGCAAACCACCATTGCGGGAAGCTGCCGGGCGAGTTGGACGCATTCTTCCCGGTTCCGGTTAATAATAACGACCTCATATCCTTTGGCCGCGAAATTCCGGCAAAGAAAAAAGAGCGTCTTTCCAGATCCGACGATAAGCACCTTCATGACTTTTTATCTCCACCCGCGGCCCGGTCGCTGGCTACAGCCAAAAGAAACATCTCCGCGGCCACCGAGGTCGGGCAGATGGTTTCAATACCGAGTTGGTTAAAGATTTGCTCCCGCCGCGGGTCGAATACCCTGGCCAGCACATGCGGTACATTGAACAACTTGCGGGCGATCTGAGCCACCATCAGGTTGACATTGTCCCAATGCGTGGTGGCGAAGAAAACGTCGGCTTGTTTCAGCTTGGCCTCTCTTAATACCGCTATCTGGGTAGCATCGCCGACAACTCGAAAGCCGCTGAAATCTGGTGACAGATCAAGAAATGTCTCCTCATCCGAATCGATTACAACAACCGAGTGCCCGGCACGGCTTAACTGGTTGGCCAGATATGATCCGAGCCGGCCGCAACCAACGATCACAATATAAATGTTATCCTTCATCTGCATCCTTTTGGTCGGCTTTGTCCTGGGTAGCGGGTGCTTCCTTTTCTTTGCCTATGTCGATCCGGCCGAACTTGTACCAGGAGGTAACCCTGTCCAGATTGACCTGAGCCGGTTTGTATGTGGGATCAATGTCCAGCGCCGCGCGATAGAACTTTTGTGCTTCCAACTCATCGCCCTTGATTTCAAGCAGTGCTCCAAGCAGGTTGTAAGCACCTGGCTGGCCCGGATCGACAGCAATGGCCTTGCGTGCCGTTTCACGAGCGGCCGCAAATTCTCGATCGGTGATGTGTCGTTTGGCCAGCTCGATCAACGATCGATAATCTATGGCGGTTTCTTCATCCAATGCTTCGCGCGCAAGAACTTGTGTAGCCAGTTCCCGAATCTCACCAGGACTGAAAGGTTTTTGTATAAAATCGACCGCCCCGAGCTTCATAGCCTCCACGGCCGAAGCGATCGTTCCATGGGCTGTAATGATGATGACTCTGGTTTTGGGCCAATCTTCTTTTATGCGACGCATGACGGCCATACCGTCCATTCCCGGCATCTTCAGGTCAAGAAACACCAGCCCGAATGGCTCAGCTCCCAGTTTTTGAAGCGCCTCTTCTCCGTTTACCGCCGTCAGGACGGGAATTTCCAACGGCTCTAAAGCGTTTGACATAGTCAGGCGTATATTTTTTTCATCGTCTACCACGAGGATGTTGGTTTGCTTTTGCATGCTGACCTCCTATTGAGCTCTCGGCAAAGTGAATGTAAAGGTGCTTCCATGATCGGGGGACGATTCCACCCAGATCGTACCCCCATGGGCACGCACGATTTCCTTGCATATTGCAAGGCCAAGGCCTGTCCCGCCCGATTCCTGGCCCTTCACCTGAACGAATTTTTGGAAAATTTTGGATTGATATTCCATAGGAATACCTGGCCCGTCATCACGCACAGAAAAATGAACCTGTGATCCTGCCATTTTTGACATAAGCTGAATGTGGCCGCCCTTGCCGGTGTACCGCAGGGCATTGGAAATCAAGTTGGTCAGCACCCAGGTAATCTTGTTGGCGTCCGCGCGGATGCTTGGGAGATCTTTTTCCATTTCCACGGTTAGATTGACTTCCTGCATCTTCATCTGGCCCTTGAAAACGGCTTGGGCGTGCGCAACTAGGGTCTGGACCGGAACGCTTTCCAACTCCAACTCGATTCTACCGGCCTCGATCCTGGATAAATCCAGCAAGTCATTAACCAGCGCTTTCATCCGATGCACTTCTTCGTGGGCGGCCTGGAGAAGCTCCCGATCCTTTTCGGCAAGGCCGTCTGCAGCGTGTTCCAGGAGCAGATCGACGCTCATTCCAAGACTGGTCAGAGGGGTGCGAAGTTCATGCGAGGCCGCCATAACAAACTCGCTCTTCAATCGCTCGACTTCCTTCAGGCGGGTGACATCCTTCAGCAGCATCACAATGCCGGACAACTCCCGGTTCCTCCCTCTGATGACCGTAATAGAAAACAAGTAATGTCGGGACCTCTCACCGTCGCTAAAGGTGATGATACGTTGTTCATCGGGAAGATTGGGTTGGCCCCCTTTTTCCACTGTTTTACGGATCAGGTCATACACATCGGCATCGGGAAATATGTCTTTGGCTTGCAATGTGGAAGGCTCCGCTATACCCAGGCCCAACACTTTACGCGCGGATGGATTGATGCCTGTCACCATGAACCTGGTATCGAAAACAACCAGGCCGTCCTCAATGCTTGAAAGAATCGCCTCACCCTTGTTCTTTTCCGAGATGAGCTGCTCGATATTTATTTCGTGATAGCGGCCGAGCTGAGTCGCCATTTGGTTGAACTCAGTGGCCAAACGGCCCAATTCATCCCTGGTTTCAACAGGCACTCGAACAGCGTAGTCACCCGATGAAATCTTCCGGGATGCCTCCATGAAGCGTCGTATAGGCCCCACAAGCCGTTCGGCCAGAATCATGCTGAACACCAAGGCGACCACCAAGGCTGAAGCCGCCACGGCCACCGTGGACCAGATAGCGCGACTGGCCACATTCCCGGCTTTAACGCTGGCGCTGTACATGGTCTCCTCATTTAGATTGCGCAGGCCGATGCAGGCCTCACGCACTTTTGCAAAGAGAGGATAGATCGTGCGCTGATAATTAGGTAACCGCAGGGACTGTTTTTCCCGACCGAGCAGATCGGTCATACTCGAAAAATGATGTCGATAGGCCGAATAGTCCCCCTCGATGCCTTGAACAAGCTGCGCTTCACCAGCGATCGTGATGTTGTCCTTGGCGCGTGCCAGCCATTCAATGAAGACCGCCTCGTTTTGCCTGAATTGAGCGACGCCATTCACTGTATCATCCAGGAGCATGAGCAGAATTGCGCTATCCTGTCTCTCCAAAGCATCCACCATGTTCTCTGCAGCGATAATGCTCCGGTAGTTCTCGCTCAAAATTGCATCAGTGGCTTTGCCCAGGGAAACCAAGTTTATAACCGCCCAGGCGATAACGAGGCCCATGAGGGCAAAAGCAACGCCATATCCGATTGAAATTTTTTTTTTCAAAGTCATGGGGCATGATCCTCCACGCATCATAAATTATGAGCAACACCTGTGCCATTTAAAAAATGTGGAAATTCAGGTAGTTGAAATATCAACTAAAGTGAAAGGCTTGAAATCTGCAAGGCCTAGGTGAAATAGGCCTTGCAAAATGCAAGGTGGGTGGCTGGAGAGGTGGGTTCAGATTCCGTAGGCTTTCCTCCTGCGCCAAAGGGTCGCCTGATCGATGCCTAAAACGTCAGCCGCTTCCTGGAGCGAGCTTGTGTTGGCCAATATCCTTCTGATGTGCAACTCTTCTATTGTGGATAATGGCACCCTATCGCCAATGGATGGTAGGCCGGCGCTGGGCAGGATATTGGCTGGAAGATCTGCTTTGCCAATCCGTTCCCCGCTGCCCAGAATCACGGCTCGTTCGATCGCGTTGCGAAGCTCACGAACATTTCCCGGCCAGGCGTAACCTGCTATCAACTGCTCGGCCTCCTCTGTGAATCCGAGTTTCGATTTATGATTGGATCGACAAAAATAAGCGAGGAAATCCGTAGCCAAGGTCATGATATCTTCGGGTCGTTCGCGCAGCGGGGGAATCGTCAAACTGATTACGTTTATCCGGTAGAATAGATCTTCCCGGAACTTGCCGTCAGCTACCGACTTTTCCAGGTCGGCGTTTGTTGCCGCTATGATGCGCACATCAGCCTTGCGAGGCTTCGATTCTCCCAGGCGTTCGTACTCTTTGTCCTGCACAAACCGCAACAATTTGGCTTGAACAGATGGTGCCATATCGCCGATTTCATCCAGGAAAAGCGTCCCACCTTCGCAGGCCGCGATGCGTCCTGGATTATCCCGCACCGCACCGGTAAAAGCCCCTTTTGCGTGGCCGAACAGCTCGCTCTCGAGCAAATCGGAGGGAACCGCCGGGCAGGCCACTATACCCAAGGGTTTGGCTGACCTCAGGCTCCAGCGGTGAATTGCCCTGGCAAATACAGACTTGCCTGTGCCGCTTTCCCCATTAAGCAAAATACTCGCCTCGGAAGGAGAGGCTTTTTTTGCCGTTTCGATGATTCTTTGCATACCAACATTTTTGCTCTGCAGACGATCTTCCGGGCCAAGTCGCTGCATATTTTCTTTAAGTGCGGCAATTTCATTTTCCAGTTCGCGAATCTTGCTGATCCGTCGGATAAGCAGCTTTACTTGGTCCGGAGTGAAGGGTTTAGCGATGTAGTCGATGGCGCCATGCCGCATGGCGGCAACGACGCTTTCAATAGAGGCATGGGCCGTGATCACTACTATTTTGGTCCATGGTGAGTCTGACAGCAGGACGGGAATCAATTCCATACCGTCTTCATCGCCTAACTTCAGATCAACGAAGGCGAGATCAAAGGACCGCCTTCGAGCTTCCTCGACAGCATCGTTTGGGTTGCTTACCGCAATAACCGTATGTCCTTCGGCCGCCAAACAATAAGAAAGGGTTTTGCGGATATTGGCTTCGTCGTCCACTATAATGATACTGAGATGCATGGCTTTGTTGTCATTGTTTATCGTCATAATCTGAATTCGCTTATCATATGAGTTGCCAATTAGATGGACAGCATACCCGAAATTTATTGCACTGAAAATTATTAACCTAATACAGTATGGAACCTATTCATAAAATTGATGAACCGCGTATCTTCTCGGATGAGTTGCTCGGCACCATTTTTCCGCGTTGGAGCCAATATGAATGAGGATTACGATTCAATACGTGTGGTGGCATAAAGTGAGTACCAAAGCCTCTTCATAGAAGGATGTCGGCTATTGTTCGCACCTATCCAGCTTTGTGGGACCAGATGGTATGTATCTTGAACATTATCGATTAAAACTGAAGCCTTTTCAGATCACCGCCGATCCCAAGTTTTTGTGGCTGGGCGGTAAGCATAGGGAAGCCCTGGCTCTACTGCGCAATGGCCTTATGGCCAAGCGCGGGTTCGTTCGGCTGAGCGGGGAAGTTGGAACGGGCAAGACCGTTTTGATCAAGCGGCTGATCAGTGAGATGGACTTTGATATAGCCCTTGTGACGCTGACCTCCCCGGGCTTAAACAGCAAGAATTTTTACAACCTGCTGTCGGACGGTTTTAAAATTAAGCACCCTTTTGACCGCAGGGACGACTTCATCCCTCATCTGCGCGAACTTTTAAACCAGGGCCATAACGGCCGCCAGCAGGTTCTGATCATCGATGAGGCCCAGCGGCTGAATCACGACCTGATCAAAGAGGTGCGATGGCTGTCCAATATCGCATTGCAAGGCCGTAAACTGATCGACATTTTCTTTGTCGGGCAACCGGAATTGAACGATCTTCTGTCGAGGCCCGAAAACCGCGACCTGGCGCAGAGGATCACGATCCGCCATCAAATTGAGCCTCTCGAAGAAATAGAGATCGCGGCCTATATCGAACATCGCCTTGCAACAGCCGGGTGCGATCTCGAAATTTTTACGCCCGCGGCCATTTTCGTCATCTATGAGCTGACGGGCGGCGTACCCCGGCTGATCAATAGGGTCTGCGATCGGGCGTTGTTGACCGGGGAGGCCCGCGGATTGGAAAAAATCGATGAAAATGTCATCCGCGAAGGTGCCGCAGAGTTGGACCTCCCCATCAAAACCCGCAGGCTGAAGGATGATCCGCCGGCAAAGGATCGGGTGGCCGGAAGCTCCGGCATGCAAAGCAGCGGTTGGGATTTTCCGCCGCAGGCCATCTCTGGGCAAAACCCTGCTCCAGCACCGCAATACCGGCCAAGATGGAAATGGCTTTATGCGGTGCCGATTTTGCTGTTGGTTGCCTATCTATCTTATCATTTCAATTATCTTGGCGCTGAACAAGGACCTCGGAGTGACCGCGTGAGTGGCTACCTGAGCACCGACCCGAGTGCCGGATTGAGTACCGAAGTGATGCCTTTCAGGCCTGCAAAAGAAAACCGTTCACCATCCCTGCTGAAAGAGAAAGTCTTGATAACATTCGATCTTAATTCCAATGCGCTTGACCGGAAATCGTTCGGGCTGCTCGACAGCATAGCCAGCCAGATGGTCAAGCACCCTGAGCAGACGGTCATCATCCGCGGTTACACGGACAGCAGCGGTCCGATCGATTTAAATGTAAGAATATCACGCCTCCGCGCCGAAGCCGTAAAATCATATCTGATCGGAAAGGGTGCCGAATCGGAAAAGATCGAAGTCATCGCAATGGGGCCCGAAAACCCGATTGCATCGAATGACACGGCGGAGAGCCGCCGCCAAAATCGCCGGGTCGAGATCGAGTTCCCCCAGAATTAGCAAGCAAGGACTTTTCAGCTTCATGCTTCCGCTTTTCGCCTTCCTTCTTCCACCCTGTCTTTGCCGGTGGTCTTGACGCGGAACATGGCATTGTCGGCCGCGGCGAGCAGGCCCGTGCTGTCTTCGGCATCCACGGGGAAGGCGGCGATGCCGAAACTGGCGGTCAGCATGACTTTGTGGCCCCACTGGACGAGAAAAGGGGCGGATTTGACCGCCCGGCGGATCTGGCTGGTCAGGGACAAGGCCTGCGGCCGGTCGCAGCCCGGCAGCACGAGCACGAATTCGTCGCCGCCGTAAGCCACCCCGAAAGCAGGCGGCCGCACGTGGGCTTGAATGCGGGAGGCCACTTCACTCAACGCCCGGCTGCCGTTCAGGTGGCCCAACCGGTCGACGACGTGCTTGAAATCATCCATATCCATAAAGACCAACGACAGCGGCCGGGCCTCCCTGCGGCAGGCGATCAACTGTTCCCGGAGGGCGGAGTACAAATAGCGCTGGTTGAACAAGCCGGTCAAGCTGTCGTGAACGGCCATGTTTTCCATCAACTGATAGCGCCGCGTGTTCTCGATGGCCACGGCCAGATGATCGGACAACAAACTGAGCAAGGGCAGGACGGCCTTGTCCATCCGTTTGGGGTTGACCACTTCCAAGACACCCAGGGTGCGACCGGCGAACACAATCGGCGCGCAGATCAGTGAGGTTGTTTTGCGGCCGGTGGCGCTGTCGACCCGGTCGAAGAAATATTCGCATTGGGCAACATCTTCCACCATCATCAAGCGTTGCGTCAATGCGGCCTGACCCGCCACGCCCTGGCCCAGGGCCAGGCGGAAATCTTTGACCATGGCGGGATCGATGTCCACGCTGATCTCGAATTTCAACATTTGGGTGGCTTCGTCCAGCAAAAAAAGCGACCATGTTTCAGAAGGCAGGAGCTTGGAGACCCGCTCCATGATGGTAGGGATCAGTCTGTCCGGATTCAATTCGGCCGTGATCGCCTTGCTGACATCAGCACAGGCCAGCAGCTGCTCGCGGGTCAGGGCGTTCAGGTCGCAGGATTCCACCGGGTATTCCTGGGAGGTGACACACCTTTTGGTCTTTTTCGCCGGCATAGATCCATCCAACCGATCGTCCGATCACCGTACGACCTGATCGAACGGCCGGTCCTTCGCACGTTCCATTGAAAACACCGATACGAGTACTAATTCCGAATTCCGGCGCTTGTCAATTGCAATCGGGGCCAAACAGCCTGTGTTTTTAAAATTGAAGCTTGCCCAGACATAAGCTAAAAGGATGGCACCGATCTGACTGCCCCGGCAATTCGCGGTGCGCGGCATTTCTGAAGGAAGAAGACGACTCTTATGACGATGTGTTCAGATGAAGTATGCTGGCGTTAATCCGGCCTGAGAAAATTGCAGCCCTATGAACATTGTCTTTCTCATCATGGTTGGTACGGCCTTCGCTTTCGCCGCCTGGCGGGAACTCACCTGGTTGCCTGTGGAAGGACAAAGCGCGCCCATGCAGGCACTCTCGACGGCCATGATTCAAGCGGCGTCCGGTGCGGTGGAGCTTGCCATCGGGCTGGTGGGGGTGATGACCCTTTTCCTGGGATTGATGAAAGTGGCCGAAGCCGGAGGCCTGCTGGCGATTCTGGCCCGCCTGATCCGTCCGCTGATGGTACGCCTCTTTCCCGATGTTCCGGCCGATCACCCGGCCATGGGGGCCATGATCTTGAATCTTTCGGCCAATGCCCTGGGTTTGGGCAATGCCGCCACTCCTTTCGGCATCCGCGCCATGCAGGAACTGGAAAAACTCAATAGCCGGCCCGGTACGGCCACAAATGCAATGGCGCTCTTTCTGGCCATCAACACCTCCTCGGTCACTTTGCTGCCCACCGGCGTCATCGCCCTGCGGGCCGCGGCAGGCTCGGCCGATCCGGCCGGTATCCTGCCGACCACGCTCTTCGCCACCATCGGTTCCACCACGATCGCCATTTTGGCCGCTAAACTCTACCGCCGCATGGCCCCTGTCCCATCAGGCGCAGAACAGACGACCCCGGCCCAGGAGGCTCCCCCACACGCAGATGCGCTGGCGGCGGACAATCCGCAGGGGGCCTATCCGCTGTGGGTCAGCCTGACTGCGCTGGCAGGACTGGCCGCCGCAATTCCCCTGGCGGTGCTGTACGGGCGATCCATTTCTCCATGGATCATTCCCGGCTTGATGGTAGGCTTTCTGGCCTTCGGCGCCATGCGGCGTGTGCGCGTCTATGAATCGATGGTCGAGGGCGGCAAAGAAGGATTCCAGGTGGCGTTGCGCATCATCCCCTACCTGGTGGCCATTTTGGTCGCGGTCGGCATGCTGCGGGCCAGCGGCGCCATGGATGCCCTGGTGAATCTGCTGACACCCTTGACCGGCCCGCTGGGGCTGCCGGGCGAAGCGCTGCCCATGGCATTGATGAGGCCTCTGTCAGGCTCCGGCGCTTACGGTATTCTGGCGGCGATCATCAACGATCCGGCCGTCGGCCCCGACAGTTACACCGGCTATCTGGTCAGCACGTTGCAGGGCTCCACGGAAACCACCTTTTATGTACTGGCCATTTACTTCGGGGCGGTTCAGGTGCGGCGCATCCGGCACGCTCTGGCCGCGGCCCTGACCGCCGATGTGGCGGGGGTGGTGTGCGCCATACTGGCCTGTCTTTATCTTTTCGGAAGGTAAGGCGGGATTTCGGGATTTTTACGGGTTAGCCACTCAAGTGAACTTCGCAGGTTGCCTTTTGGGCACCGTTTGGAATAAGAACGGGATTGGATACAGGGCCGTGAAATGCAAAATCTTTGCCTGTCACAAGGAATGACCATGCGGAATAACCAAAGAGTCGTACTGTCTTTCGTGGCCGTTCTGCTTCTCTTGCTCTTTGCGGGCAATGCCGTCGCGGATCTCTATATCGAATCGGAGCAGATCAGCCGGGGCATGCCCGGTCAACCGGACGGCGCCGCTGTGCTCAAGCAGTACTTCGCCGCCGAGACCGTCATGCTGGACCTGGGGAATCGTCTAACCATCATGAATTTTAAGGAAGAGATTTATTATGAACTGAACAAGGTCGCCAAGACTTACACGCTCGGTCGACTGGACAATATGGGCCTCGACAGCCTGGGCATCGAAACGCAAGGCATCGAACACAATCCCCTGTTGAACACCGTCATGACAGCCGTCGCCCAAAGCGCTGCGGTGACGCCCACCCAGGAAATCAGAAGCATTGCCGGCTACAGCTGCCGGAAGTTTTGGGTCCGCCTGTTGATGACCGAATCCGTGTACTGGACCAGCAAGGACATTCCAGGCTGGGAGGAGCTCAGAGCCCTGGGCCAGCGGTCGGACAGAGCCTTCCGAAACAATCCTTTGCTGCGCCAAATGAACATCCTCGGGCTGGTTCGCGATCTGGATGGTTATCCCGTGCAAACCATCACTTATATCCCGGGCGGCGGCTCGATCACCACCACGTTGGAAAAGGCCGAGTTGAAAAAGCTCGATCCCGACCTGTTTAAGGTGCCGGCCGAATACAAGCTGGTCAGGAAGTACTAGCGGGGGTTCAAAAGCTCTCCACGGGCCCCGATTCTGTTGAGCGCAGACAATAGACAATAGACAATAGGGCGCGGATCGTGCGGAAGTTATCGAAAAGCGAATGAGCAGGGCAAAAATTTCATCATAAGGAGGTTCTCAGATGGGCTTTAAAATCGATCTATCCGGTAAAGTGGCCATCGTGACCGGCGGTGGAAGAGGCATCGGCCGGGCGATTGCATTGGGATTGGCGGGTGCGGGCGCTTCCGTGGTCATCGCCGGCCGGACGGCCGAGCAGCTGAGCGAGGCGGCCGAGCAGATCCGTGCAACCGGCGCCAAAGCACTGCCGGTGCCTACCGACCTGACCGACCCGCAACAGATCGAGCAGCTGGCCGCCAAAACCGTGGAAACCTTCGGGCGCATCGATATCCTGGTCAACAATGCGGCGCGCAGTTTTCTGAGAAGTCTTCTCGACCTGCGCGAGGACGGCTGGGACAAGGTGTTCAATACCAATGTCAAGGCGGTCTGGCTGTTGAGCCGTGCCGTCGCCCGGCAGATGATCGAACAGAAGGGCGGACGCATTATCAACATCACCACCGTGGGGGCGGAAAAGGCCGAGCTCGGTATGGCCGCCTACGGATGCAGCAAGGCCGCTCTCAAAATGCTGACCCGCTGCATGGCCCGCGAATGGGCGCCGTTCGGCATTCAGGTCAATGCCGTGGGACCGGGCCTGACGCGCACCGCCTTCAGCCAGCCCATCTGGTCCAACCCGGATATTGCCAAGCATGTCACTTCTCTTTTGCCCATGGGCCGCATCGCCGAACCTGAAGAGATCGTGCCTGCCGTTCTCTTCCTGGCATCGGACGGGGCCAGTTACATGACCGGGCAAACGATCTATGTGGACGGCGGGGCGCTGACGACATAGGTTGGTTTGTTGGGTTTGTTGGGTTGGTTGGGTTTGTTGGGTTGGTTGGCTAACCCTTGCCGGGTGATTTGCGAGGTGCCAGAAGGATTGTTGCCGGCTTCCCGAGACCGAAATCATCTTTATTCACTGCAAAAGATTTTGATTGAATGCAAGAAGGGGGTTCCGGAAAGCAAATGGATGCTTTGCGGAACCGCCCCTGCTATGCTTTGCTTTCGGCCTTTTGCGGCCATAATGAGGCCAACTCCTTGGGTAGAATGGATTTAATGTCTTCGGACTCACCTTGTGAAATCCGGTGGTAGAGCATTTTGAACACGGCGCGGACAATATCCTGGGCCGGCGTGTTGGTGTTCAGATTGGCCGTGACCCTTTTGAAAAACTCGCCCTCGCCGATCTTTTCCGGTTTGTGGGCCGGCTGCCAGCCTTCATAATAAAACCCGCGCAGCAAGGCCGGCAACTGAGCGCCTAAATGGGCGGCTTCCTCGGGCGTCAGCCGATCGCGCAGCGCCGCAAGGGTGCCCCGCAAGGCCTGAAAAGACTGATGTTTCAGATCTTCCCAACCCAGTTCATATTCCACGTCCTTGATCCAGTCCTGGGTTTCGTGAAGTGTTTTCTCGAAAATATCTGATTTGGGCATAACGTCACCTCGCAATGGTTTTTGGTCATATTTAATATTTCAGACGCCGAAGGGAAACGTAGCCGGAAACTTGCGCCCGCGCACATCGCTGAGCGGCGTGATCGCGCGGGTCTCGTCGAACCAGACATACTCATCGAATTGGTCCGGCAGCGTGGCATAGAAGTAATGGCTGCGCAATTCGGTTTCCGGCACATAGACCACACCGATGGCGCGCTCGAGTTTTTCATCCAGGAAAGCTTTGCGCACATCCAAGCGATCGGGGGCATTCAGGGGCAATACGCAGGCTTTGATGCCGCTGCGGTGGAAGATGGATTCGTAGCTGCCCGCGTGGGCCGGGCGTACTTCCTTTACTTCCATGGGCCGGTCCCATTCCGAGGCGGCCGCCACGGTGCCGTGATCCGTTCCGAAGCCGACCAGATAGGCTTCGCCACCGTATTCGCCTTTGCACAAGGAGCCCACATTTTCTTCACCGCTGACCCCCATCTCCGTGGCTGCTGCGTTACCGATATGCGAGTTGTGCTCCCAGACCACCGCCCTGGCGTCTTCTCCGTGAAAATCGAGCACAAGCCGCAGCGTATCGAACATGTGCCTGTCGCGCAAATTCCAGGACTGCCGGGATCCATAATACATCACCCGGTAGTAGCGCTCGGCGTTGGCAATCAGGCGTGCATTTTGAACCGCGTCCATAAACCGGTGGTAATCGCCCGGGCCGTATTTGGTGCGTTTTTGCAGCATCTCCTGCAACATCTTGACCACATCCGCCTCGCAGGCCTTGTACTCGCCCGATAGGGCCGCCGCTCCGTACGCGGCCGGATCCTGCTGCCAGGGGGTCAGGCAGCCGTAGCGCTGTCGGGCGAGGGCGGCGCTGCCGGGATCTTTTGTATCCAGGAACCGCAGCACTTCTCCAATGGAGGTGTACATACTGTAAAGATCGAGGCCGTAGAGATTGACGGCCTGCTGGCCATACCCGTTTTCCAGGTTATGGTTGCGCACCCATTCCACAAATTGGGCGAACTGGACATTGGCCCACATCCAAGTGGGAAAGCGGCCGAATGGTTTCTCGGGCGGGGTTTCGGCGATCTGGCCGTTGATATAACGGTTGACTTGCGCTGTATCGGGCCAATCCGCTTCAATGGCCACTATCCTGAAGCCCTTGTGCTGGATCAACTCCCGGGTGATGCGTGCCCGCATGGCATAGAATTCGGCCGTCCCATGCGTGGCTTCTCCCAGTAGAACGATGCGGGCATCGCCGATGCGGTCGAGCAGCGGTTGCAGATCGGTCTCCTCTATGGACGCAACGATATCGGCGTGCTTGCCGATGATTTCGGAGAAGGGTTTCGATCGGACCGGCTTGGCCGGTGTGCTTTCCGAAAAGGTATCTTTCCACCCCGCTGCCCCGATGAGCGGAACGAACCGTACCGGTGCAAGATCCTCGCTTGAAAATTCATCCTCCGAGATTCTGCGCACCCGCATCAACTCCTGGGCGCGCGAACTGGATCCGACCGGAATCACCAGCCGCGCGCCGACGGCAAGCTGTTTTTTAAGCGGCTCAGGGATATGGGGTGCGGCGGCGGTTACCACAATGGCATCGAAAGGGGCTCTGTCGGGCAGCCCCAGCGTTCCATCGGCCTGTATCACCTCGATATTGCGGTAGCCCAACCGTGAGAAGCGTTCCCGTGCCGATTCAATCAGGCTCTCGTGACGCTCGATAGTATATACCTGCTGGACGATGCGGCTCAAGACAGCGGCGGCATAGCCGGACCCTGTGCCGATTTCCAGAACACGGTCGCTTTTGGACAGCTCCAGAAACGCCGTCATCGCGGCTACAATGTAAGGCTGGGAGATGGTTTGCCCTTCTCCGATGGGCAGGGGCGAATCTTCATAGGCGAATTCCATCAGGTGGTCCGGGACGAATTCCTCGCGCGGGACTTCGCGCATGGCCTGTAAAACGGCCGCATCCGCGATACCCCTGGCTTTGAGGTGGTTTTCAATCATTCGATGGCGCAGGCTTTCAAAGTCTCTCATGCTTGCTCCCTCGCTGCTGCGTCTGCTTTTCTTTTATATTCAGGGTAGTTTCGTAGCCGCTGGAGGTCCATGGGCAAAACCCTATATTGGATCGGAAAATAAGCTGTAGATGCGAACGAGCCATGTTGGAAGGAATTGCGGCGGCGTTTTTCGCCGTACCATGATCGGTTGAGCGCAGTTGGCGGCACAGATTTATTTGGGAATGATACTGATGTGGCCGTCCCTTTCCAGGAAAGCCTCCCGCACCGCCGACAGGTCGTTGCACTTGGCGGTCGTTCGGACGGCTTCCAACAGGTCACGAGTGGTGATGTTGGCCTGTTTCATTTCATCCATGAGAAGCTCGCCGTCCATAATCAACTGTCTCTCCTTGCCTTTGATCAGGAAACCTATCCTTCGGCTGCGGAAAGAAAGGTTGGCCAGGATCGAATGGATCAGGACCAAGATGGTTTCAAACATACAATTCTCCACCATTTGGGCAAGCCGCCCGCTAACCGCTGATCACCTGTTTGATCGCCGCGATCAGTTCGCCGGCGGGAGCGGCCTTGTAGATGTAAGCGGACGCGCCGGCGGACAGCATTTTTTCCCGTGTCTCGTCATCGTCGTGCATGCTCAAGCCGATAATGCGGGTGCCGGTCTGGAGCCTGCTGATCTGGGCCGTGGCCTCAATGCCGTCCATCACCGGCATGGAGACATCCATCAGGATGATATCGGGACGGACTTCGGCTGCCAGCTGAACGGCTTGGCGACCGTTTGCGGCTTGAGCCACCACTTCGAAACCTTCTTTGCCTTTGAAGAGATTGGCCAGCCCCTCGCGCATGATCGTATGGTCGTCGACCAGCAGAATCCGGATTTTGCCCTGGCCGGTTTTTTGCGCCTGAAGGCCCGGCGGTACGGCCAGGGGCATTCTTTGGGTGGTGCTTATGCCTGACGGCAATTTCAATGGCACGCTGGTTTCAACAGTCAGCTCAACGCGGCACCCTTTGCCGAGTGCGCTCTTGATCACGAGACCTCCCCCCAGGTAGCTGATTCTCTCCCTTAGACTGAACAAGCCGAATCCGGCATCATTTTTTTCGATGACGCAATTTTCCGGATCGAATCCTTTGCCCTGGTCGGTGACGCTGATCCGAATCCATTTGCCGTCTCTTACCGCCTCCACGGCGGCCGAAGCCGTACCGGCATGTTTGATGACATTGAACAACAGTTCCCGCACGGCGCGATAGAGAACGGAAGCAATCGTGGCCGAATCCGGGTTCACTTCTCCCTGCGTAGACAGCGTCACATTCAGGCCGTGCTTCTCCTGGATTTCTCTGCTTAACCAATTCAGTGCCGCCACAAGACCGTTTTGCTTCAGAACCGGGGGGCTCAGTTCGTGGGACAGCCGGCGGATTTTTTGAATGCTTTCATGGATCAGTCCTTCCAGATCCGCTACCTTTTGTTTCAACTCCAGATCCATGCGCTCCTCTGGAAGAAGATCCCAGAGCCTGAATTTAAGCGCTGAAAGATACTGCTGGAGATCATCATGAAGTATTTCGGCAATGCGTTCATGCTCTCTTTCTTCGGCCTGGGACAGCTCCAGCGCCAAACGCTGGAGTTGACGGGCGCGGATCTGCAGTTCGAGCGTGCGCTCCACCACGCGCTGTTCGAGCCGCTCGTGCGATTGCAGGAGCGCTACTTGGGTCTGCTGCCGTTCAATGGCATCGGCTGCTTGTCGCGCCAGCGTGTCCAAGAGACGCAGTTCGCGTTGGCCGGGCTCATGCGGTTGGCGCCAGTGCGTGGAGATCAATCCAAGTATTTGACCCGAACGGGAGACCAACGGTGTGGATTGCACCGCGCGCACGCCGGCCTTCAGCAGAACCGCCAGTGAGGGGGGGTTGTCCGCGAAAATCTCGCTGGTGTTGACATCCGGCACCACGGTGCGCTGCCCGCTTTCCAGTGCGGTGCCGCATACACAGCAAGTATCGGCCTTCCCACGCTCGAAAAATTTCAGGTAAGAGAGTTTCAGCCCGTGTTGGGCAATGATGCGCAGCTGGCTTGCCAGGCTGTCATACAGATGGATACTGCCCATGTCCGCGTTCAGAAAATCGAGGGCGGCTTTCAGGATTTCCGTGAGCAGGACGTCCACATCACCTTCGGGAATCAATCGCGCGCTGATCTCCTGCAAGCGCTTGTTGTTGGCCAGCTCATTGGCAAGCGCCTGCTCGGTGCGCTTGTGAACCAGCGCTTGCACGATGGCACCGGCCAGATCCTTCAACACCTGTAAATCCTCGCCGCTATACCCGCCGTCGCGGTTGCCCACGGCCACCATGCCGATGACGCCATCGTTGGAGCTGAGGGGGACACCCATGAACGCATGCAGTTGGGGATGACCCGCCGGGACATTGTCCGGATGCGCATTGGGCTGGTTGGTGAAAAACGCTTCCTTAAGGCCGCGACTGTAAAGATCGTGAAGTTGTCCGGCCTGCGCCTGCGATCTGCACTGCCGTCTACCGGCCATCCTGCAAGGGTCCTGCTCGGGATTGCTGACCGCCAAATCCTCCAGCTTGCCTGTCTCATCGACTTTTCCTAAAAAGCCGAAACGGCTCTTGGTCGCCTGTTCGGCCACCGACAGACAGATGCGCCCGAGCTGCTCTTCGGTTTCGCAGGTCAAGGCTTCAAGAAATATCCGGTTGATTGCTGTGATCAGCACCTCGTGTCTGTTGAACATAGGACTAGCCCTTTCTGGAGCACCACGTCATACCCGTGGTCCAGCATCACAAGCGGTCGCCCATAAACAGGGCAGGGCTCCTTTATGCCGAAATAACCTGCGCCGCCATCCATTCGGATACACTGCTCTTATCATGCAACGGCATGGATGATGACTTCGGGATGGCCCTGTGCCGGGCCGTATTCCTTGTATGAGCATCTCATCGCACGCGTTCAGCGGCCGAAGCAGCCTCAGGTCAGAGTGGCACGATAATATAACAGAAAAATCCGGATCGCAAAACAAACCGCGCCTTTTTCCAATGCCCCATACAAACGAATCCCCTTATGTAAAGGGCAGCAGGGCATCCGGCCACGTGGCGCAAACAAGCAAAATTGGCGAAATCCTGCCATTCTTTAATTTCCAAACCTTTAAAAAAGATTACCGACGCCCCTCAACTTGATTTTTCGATTCGCCCCAATTTCCTAAACCCCGTGCCGGCGCATATGCCAGGAGGTCAATCCTGTAACATACCGGATTGCGAGTCGTATTTGCGCCTGAACATGCTTTGGGATGGATTTTCTTCAGTGCCTCACAGGCCTTTGTCCCGTGCGCTTGCAAGCAAGCGCGCTTTGGCTTCCGATCAAGCAGCCTTTCCACAAACCGGTAAACCAACCACCCGGCAATCCCAAAAATCAGCCGACCCAAAAACCGGCCATTTTAAAATACAGCCACAAACCCATATTTCCCGGGGTGCTGAGGATTTATGCTAACTGAAGTATCCCGTGCGGCCGGCGCGGCAACAGGTTGTTGAACCCAAGCCCCGAAGCGAATAGCCCATGTCTCTTCCGCCATAAGCCGAATGCTGTTCTTGGGGGCCCTTGGATCAGACCTGTGTGTGCCCAGGGTGGACGATTCTTCTCAACACCTGCTCGGGATGAACCGGCCTTTCAGGCCGTATATTCGCACCGCCGGGCTCCGATGCGCTCAGGTCGAGCGGGGCCTCCGGCTCAAAAAAGGAGAAACATTACCATGGCAGTTATCGCAGGACGACATATTCAAAGCCGCCCCAACCAGGCACCGGGCAATGGCGGGTACGCCGAGCAGCTGGCCAATGGGCTGGGGTGGTTCAGCATCGGACTGGGCGTTGTGGAGGTGCTGGCGCCCCGGAAAATCGCGCAACTGATCGGTGTTTCCGACCAGGCCGACAGACGCACGCTCGTACGCTTCTATGGGGTTCGTGAAATAGCGGCAGGCGTTGGAATCCTGTCCCGGCAGAGTCCGGTCGGCGGAATGTGGGGGCGTGTGGCGGGAGACCTGGTGGACCTGGCAACCCTCGGCGCAATCATGGGCTCGAAAAATGCCAACCGGACCAGAACGGGCGTCGCTGCAGCGGCGGTCCTCGGCGTTGCGGCGCTGGATCTCTATTGCAGTCAAAAACTGACCCAGGCCCAGCTGGGTGATGGGCGCATCCGTATGACCAAGTCCATCATCGTCGACCGTTCGCCCGAGGAAGTATATGCATTCTGGAAAAAGATCGAAACCTTCCCCAGATTCGTAGACCACCTCGAATCGGTACATAGGATCGGGGAAAAAGATTCGCACTGGAAAGTCGCCGCCCCCGGGGGAATGCGCGTGGAATGGGATGCCGAAGTCAAAATGGACGACCCCAATGCGCTGATTGCATGGGAATCCAAGCCTGGCGCAGACATCGGCAATGCCGGGACGGTTCGATTTGAACGCGCCACAGGCGGGCGGGGCACGGTTATCAAAGTAGATTTCGAGTACACCGCCCCGGCCGGCAAAACAGGCGCGGGTTTTGCCAAACTCTTCGGCATGGAACCGGGGCAAATGGTTGAAACGGCTTTGCGCCGGATGAAGCAGATCCTTGAAACCGGAGATATTGTGCGGTCCGAGGCCAGCATTCATCGGGGCCTGCATCCGGCGGTGCCGCCGGCGGGCAGAAGAAGCATTTCTTTGGCGAGCGTTTCGGCCAATGCCGCTGCTTTGCCGCAGCCGAAGCCGACGACAATGGAGGAGAAAAATATATGAAGGCTGTATGCTGGAGGGGTAAAAACAAGGTGAGCGTCGAACAGGTTCCGGACCCGGTCATCCTGGATGAGCGCGATGCGATCGTCAAGGTCACATCCACCGCGATCTGCGGATCGGATCTGCACCTGTACGGCGGCTTCGTGCCAACTATGGAGAAAGGCGACATTCTCGGCCACGAGTTTATGGGAGAAGTCGTCGAGACGGGCAAGAGCGTCAAAAACATTCAAATCGGAGACAGGGTGGTGGTGCCGTTCCCGATTGCCTGCGGCGCCTGCTTTTCGTGCCGCAAAGGCTTGTTCTCCTTGTGCGAAAATTCCAACCCCAACGCGTGGATGGCGGAGAAGATGTGGGGATATTCTCCGGCCGGGATGTACGGATACTCGCACCTGACCGGCGGGTTTGCCGGCGGGCAGGCGGAGTATGCGCGGGTGCCCTTTGCGGATATCGGCCCCCTACGAGTTCCCGAGGAGATGAGCGACGAGAAAGTGCTTTTTCTTTCCGACATCTTCCCCACCGGGTACATGGGGGCGGAAATGTGCGCCATACAACCGGGCGATACCATTGCGGTGTGGGGCTGCGGACCCGTTGGGCTGTTTGCGATGAAGAGCGCTTTTCTGCTCGGCGCCGAACGCGTGATCGCCATCGACCGGGTACCGGAGCGGCTGCGGCTGGCCGGAGAGAAGGTGGGGGCCGAAACGATCAACTACGCAGAGGCCGATTTGCAGGATGCCCTCAAGGTGATGACGGGCAGCCGCGGACCGGATGCGTGCATCGATGCAGTCGGCATGGAGGGACACACCTCGGGCGTGCCTTTTGCCTATGATCGTGTCAAGCAGGCGCTGATGGCCGAGACGGACCGTCCCATTGCCCTGCGCGAGGCCATCATGGCCTGCCGCAACGGGGGCACGGTCTCGGTGATCGGGGTCTATGGCGGCTTCATCGACAAGTTTCCCTTTGGGGCGGTCATGAACCGTTCGCTGACCATCAAGAGCGGTCAGTGCCACGTGCAGCGCTACATGCGCCCCCTGCTGGAGCGGATCAGGAAGGGTGAAATCGATCCCAGTTTCGTGATCAGCCACACGCTGCCCTTGGAACAAGCGCCGCAAGCTTACGCAATGTTCAGAAACAAGCAGGACGATTGCATCAAAGTGGTACTGAGGCCGGGGCAGGCGTAATTGAACTCCGGGCAAGGGCCTGAAACACAGGCCCTTGCTCTCGGATTGGCGGACAACGGCGCATCAACGTCCTTCCAGCACCTTTCGGCTGCGTTTGACGGCGCACAGGTCGCCGCACATGGTGCATACCTGTTCATCGAGGGGCCGGGAAGATTCGCGGTAGGCGCGCGCTTTTTCAGGATCCATGGCCAGCGCGATCATGCGCGGCCAGTCCAGTTCCTTGCGGGCATGGCTCATGGCGTTGTCCCAATCGATGGCGCCGGCAATGCCCTTGGCGATATCGGCGGCGTGCGCTGCGATGCGGGCCGCCATGATGCCTTCCTGCATGTCGGAGAGATCGGGCAGGCGCAGATGTTCGGCCGGCGTTACATAGCAGAGAAAATCGGCGCCGTGCGCCCCGGCCAGTGCGCCGCCGATGGCCGAGGTGATGTGGTCGTAGCCGGGTGCGACATCGGTGACGATGGACCCCAGGACGTAGAAGGGTGCGCCGTGGCAGAGCTTTTTCTCCAGCTGGACATTGGCGACCACCTCGTTCAGGGGCACATGGCCGGGGCCTTCGATCATGACCTGCACATCGGCCGCCCAGGCGCGCCGGGTCAATTCGCCCAGTACGATCAACTCCTGAATCTGGGCTGCGTCGGTGGCATCGTGCAGGCTGCCCGGCCGCAGGCCGTCGCCCAGGCTGATGGTCACATCGTTTTGGCGGCAGATTTCAAGCAGGCGGTCGTAGTGCTCGTAAAACGGGTTCTCGCGGTCGTTTTCCGTCATCCAGTGCAGCAGCAGGGATCCGCCCCGGCTGACCACGTGGGTCAGGCGCGGGCTCCGGCGCAGGCGCGCCACCGAGGCCTGGTTCAATCCGGCGTGAATGGTGATGAAATCGACTCCGTCCTCGGCGTGGATGCGCACCGTCTCAAAAAAATCTTCCACTGAAATTCCAGGCACATCCTTGCCGCAGCGCGCCACGGCATCGTAGACCGGCACCGTGCCGATCATCACCGGGCTTACTTCCACGGCGCGCCTGCGGAAGGCGCGCGTATCGCCGAAGGTGCTCAGATCCATGATGGCATCGGCTTTCAGGGCGATCGCCCGCCGGACCTTGTCCAATTCCAGCTCGACGTTGCAGCAGTCCTCGGACACGCCCAGATTGACATTGATCTTGGTGCTTAAACCCTGGCCGATCCCCTTGGCTTTCAAACCGGCATGATGGCGATTGGCCGGAATGGCGATGCGCCCGGCCGCCACCCGCTCGAGCAGATCGTCCCGGGCGATCCTTTCTTCGGACAGGACCCGTTCCATTTGAGGGGTCACCAGGCCCCGGCGGGCGGCCTGCATTTGGGTTGCATAGGACATGGGGTTCTCCTTAGATGGCTTTCATTTAACGCACTGAGCTCTTCGTACGTAAACGTACACGTGCACGAAAGAAAAGCGCCGCGTGACCGTTTTCTATACCCTGATGGCCTCGGACAGACTGCGCACCCTGGCGGCGATATCTTCGGCTTCCACTATTTCGGTGACCAGACATATGGTTTTGGCCCCATGCCGTGCCACCTCGGCGATGTTGTGCGCCTTGATGCCGCCGATGGCCGCGATCGGCAAATCGATGTCACGAACGGCCGTATGCAGGTACTCCAAGCCCACCGGATCGACCACGTCCTCTTTGGTCAGGGTGGCGAAGATGGGGCCGACCCCGATGTAGTCCGCGCCTTCGGCCACGGCCTGCCGCGCCTGCGCGATGGCATGGGTGGACAGTCCGATCAGCTTGTGCGGGCCGAGCAGGCGGCGCACATCCGCCACGGGCAGGTCGTCCTGCCCGACATGCACGCCGTCGGCCTCCGCCAGCAGGGCGATATCCACGTAGTCGTTGACAATGAACAGTACGCCCGCCGCGCGGGTCAGATCACGGATCCGGCGGCATTCCGACAGCATCTGGCGGTGGCTTTTATCAGGCCGTTTTTCACGGTATTGGATGATTTTAATGCCGCCTGCGATCATGGCCTGCACCACCTCGATGTTGCTTCGGCCGCGCGAGAACTTTTCCGCCGTGATGCCATATATGCCTTGCGGCAGAACCGGTTTGGTTTTTTGTGCTTCAATCATAATAGCCTCCCTTTTCAAGGATCACATGCGCCATCATGGCCGCCACGGCCGCCACCTTGGGGGCATAGCAACGTGCGTCGGCCGCATCGGTTTGAAAATCACCGATAATGGTGCACGACCCCATGCGGCGCGTTGTGATGGCTTCCATGCTCCGGCCGGCCACGCCCGAGGCCGATACGATCAACCGCCCCGTGGGCGCCAGGGCTTCGAGGAGCAGTTTCTTTTCGGTGCTGCCGTCGAATCCTTCGACCACGGCATCGCAGTCGTCGAACAGCGCGGGCAGATTGCCGGCGTCCAATCGCATGACCAGGCGCTCGATGCGGGCCTCGGGCGCGATGCGCAGCAGGTTTTCGGCCAGCATCTCCACTTTGGGGCGGCCGATTTGATCGCGGAAGTAAAACTGGCGGTTGAGATTGACGCCGTCCACGCGATCGAAGTCAACGAGTTTAAGCCGCCGGACGCCGCTGCGCACCAAAAATACGGCCACGTTGGACCCGATGCCGCCCGTGCCTGCAATGCCGATTTTCATTGAATCCGATCCCAATCTTTGTAAACCGGCTGATAGCCTTGGGCGATGATGGCCCGGGCCACTTCGGCCACGCTGCGTTCATCCGCTATTTCGAACTGGGGTGTGCTGCGCCGGGCCGGCATGGCATAACCGCCCACGCCGGTGCATGAAGCGGCCGAAAAGCGTGTGACCCCCAGGGGAATCAAACGGTCTCGGAAACCGGCGCGCTCGCGGGTGGAAACGGTCAATGCCGCGCGCGGTTGAAACAGCCGCAGGGCCATCAGGAACTGCACGAAGGTGCGGTCCTCGGCCGGATGGGCGGACCTGTAATTGCCTTCGGCCGGATTAAGGCGCGGCAGCGCGAGACCGACTTCGGTATGCAGATAGCGGTCATCCAGATAGCGGGCGTGCAGACCGCTGAAAAAGACTTCGCGCCGAATGTCGCCCAGCCCGAGCAGAGCGCCGATGTTGACGGCGCGAAAACCGGCGCGGGCGCCGCGCTCGGGCGCATCGAGGCGATAGCGGTAATCGGTTTTGCGGCCGGCCAGATGCACCTGCCGATAAATGTCCGGATCGTACACCTCCTGGTACAGCGTCAAACCGTCCGCGCCGGCCTCTTTCAGCCGGACGTATTCTTCCTCCTCCATGGGAAACATCTCGATCGCCACTGACGCGAAGCGGGTTTTAAGCAGGGCGATCGCCGCCGCGAGGTAATCCAGGGGCGTGATCTCGCGGGCTTCGCCGGTCAGCAGTAAAATATGCTGCATTCCGGTAGCGGCGATGGCACGCGCTTCGTCCCCGATCTGCGCCAGGCTCAGTTTCCTGCGCGCGATGGCGTGGGTGCGGGCAAAGCCGCAGTAAACGCACTGGTTGCTGCAGTAATTGGAGATGTACAAAGGGATGAACATCTGAATGGTGCGGCCGAAATGCTGCACGGTCAGCTGCCGGGCCTTGCGCGCCATGGGCTCGAGAAATCCAGCCGCAGCCGGGCTCAACAAGACCAGGAAATCCGGCGCGCTCAAGCGGTCCTTGGCCAGCACGCGTTCAACATCCCGGGGGCCGGTCTGCGCGAAGAATCCGTCGAAGTCGAAATTGCGGTATCTTGCGATGATTTCGTTGAAGGACATAATGCCTGAAAATCTTTAATTGATGTTGTTTCGTGTGGCGAATCTCGTGCTTCGAATTACCGGCTTGCTGAGTTGGTTCACCCCGGCTTTTCCAAGGTCTGCCGGCTTCCGGGAATCCTGCTACGCCTCTGCATCCAGAAAACCGGTCAGCGGCGACGAGGCCCGCGCGACGTTGCTCTCTTCGGCCATTTTGGCCTGGTAGGCCGTTCGGCCGGCCTCCACGGCCAGAGCAAAGGCCCGTCCCATGGCCACGGGATCCTGGGCGGTCGCAATGGCGGTGTTGACCAGGACCGCATCGGCGCCCATTTCCATTGCGGCGGCGGCATGCGAGGGGCGGCCGAGGCCGGCATCCACGATCACCGGCACACGGCAGTTTTCGATCAGCAAAGCAATCAGTTCGGCGGTTTGCAGCCCTCGGTTGGAGCCGATCGGCGATCCCAGGGGCATCACGGCGGCGGCACCGGCATCTTCCAGGCGCTTGGCCAGGGTGAGGTCCGGCAGCACGTACGGCAGGACCACAAATCCCTCCTTGGCCAGAATCTCGGTGGCGGTGAGCGTTTCCCAGTTGTC
>QZKV01000105.1 GCA_003599575.1 Desulfobacteraceae bacterium
CAAATCCCTCCTTGGCCAGAATCTCGGTGGCGGTGAGCGTTTCCCAGTTGTCGGGCATCAGGTATTTGGTGTCGGTGATCACCTCGATCTTAATGAAGTCGCCGCAGCCGGCCTCCCGCGCAATGCGCGCGATGCGCACAGCCTCCCGGGCGGTGCGGGCGCCGGAGGTGTTGGGCAGCAATGTGACGGTCGCCGGAATGTACTCCAGGATGTTGTCCGCCCCGGCGCTCAGGTCGACCCGCCGCAGGGCCACGGTGATCATCTGCGAGCCGCTTTCGGCCAGCATTTCGGCAATCAGGTGGTTGGAAGCGAATTTGCCGGTGCCTGTGAACAGGCGACTGGTAAAAGATCGTCCCCCTATGATCAAAACCTCTGGCGTCATCATCAGCCTCCGCCCACAAAGCTCAACAGCTCGAGAAGGTCGCCGTCCCGGAGCACAATGCGGGACCACAGGTCTTGCTTGACGATGTTCAAATTATGCTCCACAACCAGCCGGTCGGGGTTGAGGCCTTTTTGACGGACCAGCTCGGCGATGGTGCAGGCCGCGATTTTTTCCGATCGGCCGTTGATGGTGATTTGCATGCATGCTCCGCTAAAACGAAAAACCGCCTGTCCGAAACTGAAGGGACCCGGCGGCTTGCTTGAAGGAAAATTTATTTAATCCGCCGCTTCCCTTCGCCGGTATTATCCGGATCAGGTTCCAAGGGTTGGAAGCATCCTCTCAGCGTAAAACCGCACCCCTAGCGTTTATGGCTTATCATCTATAGGAAAGTGGCTTTGGAATGTCAACGGTAGATTGCCGGCCGGCCAAAGGTCGCAGCTATTGAATGCCTCACAGGCGTGCGGATTACATTGGAATGAATAATTCCCAATCGGGGTCAATTCACCGATTAAGCAAATCCCCTCGAGCGTACGTTATTGAAGTCAAGATTATACGTCACTGAATTTATGCCTTCGAGCACTAAGTTTCTCAGCTGTTCGATACAACGCACTCATTTTTTAAGCGGTCCGACCGAATCGCCTGGCCGCCCCGGACTGAACCTCCATGGAGGAGGGTGTGTCGGAATCGAAAAGTCCGACCCGGCGACCTCGGAACCGAATCTGTTCATAAAAAAACCGTGTTCCGCCACAAACATCTGCGCTATGGCCGACAATGCTGTTGATCGGTCGGACCGGGTCGTGGTAAGCAGGTTCCGGCCGTTGAAGCTCCTCTTTCAGCCATTTTGCTTATGACTGAGCCCGGATTCTTACTTTAAAAGGCTCCTCTCTTTTCTTTTTGCGTAGAACATCGGCTCGGGCTGGCAAACTCTTTTGCCCGCCTGAGCGCCGACCATAAGTGATTGAGGTTCGCTATGCAAACGAACCGCGATGGCCACGCCGGCGTGGAAACCTCTTTGTCCGGCGTTTGCTCCATCGGTAAAGCGGTTGAATATAGATCCCTCTATTTTGCGGGAAAGTCGGCGGATGGTCGGACGCCGCCTTCGAATACGCGCAGGCCGGTTTTGCTTCTCGGGGGTACCAGCATTTCGATCGAGGACCAGAAAGAGCTCCTCTTGTATCTGCAGGAAGCCGGCCTTGATGTGGCTTCCATTGAAACGCCCATGGGCGGTTTGTTCGATATCGGGATCAATCCCATGAAGCTGCGCCCGCTTTGCATGTGCGATTTCATCGAACGACTTAAAACCGCCAACCGGATCCAGGGCCTGGATATTATAGCGCATTCATACGCGGCCTTCGAAGTTGTGCGCACGCTGAGCGATGCGCCCCTGACCTACCGGCATCTGGTCCGAAGCATCTTGCTGATCAATCCGCCCGGTTTCAAGGAACGCACCGGATTTGCCGCGCACGCTTCGCAAACCATTGGGGGCCACATCGTGCGCGGGCTGATGGAGATGGTCTGGCGACGCTTCACCTGGGGGCGGGGCACCGGCGGTGACGCCCGGCCGGGGACCCGATCGTTTGCCGAGCGGGAAATTCATGGGATTGTGGCCATGTCCGCCAAGGGCATGAAGAATCCTGTGCGCACCATTCGGGAGATCAAAGATATTGTAACCTACAAACTGGCCCGTCCCATCCAGACCTTATGCTCCCGCTACGGTTACGATTTCAACCTGTTCCTGAATGCCGACGACCGGATGGTCCCTGTGGCGGAAACGCTGCGGGTCGTTCGGCACATACTGCCGCCGCAAAACATCAAGGTGGTGGCCGGAGGTCACAACGATATCCTGTTTCAGCAATGGCAGCGGGCTGAATTTCTATCTTTTTTAGAGTCAATCCGGGCAAGAAAACCCATCTGAGCGTTTGCCCCTGCAGTGCCCTTATTTTAAAAAGCCAGACGGGCCAGCACCAGCCCCAAGACCGCCAACGGATAATAGCTGGCCTTGTTGAACAAAGCCATGGCATCGTTGCGCTGCCGCCGGTATCCCAGCAGAAAAGCCGGACGCAGCAGCAGGAAGATATTGATCGCCACGGCCGGCAGCAGATAAACACCCCCGAACCGCAGCGGCGAAGCCCACAACACGGCCAGGTTTAAAAAAAGCGCCAGAACCAGGCAGGTCACGATCAGCAAGGTCGCCCGATGCAATCCCAGCCGGACCGGTATGGTCTGGGCCTTGAAATGGCGGTCTTCTTCGATGTCGGTCCAGTCATTGGGAATATTCTGCCCTCCGACTTCCCACATGAACAACCAGAGGAACAAAAGTGCCAGAAAAAGGATCGGCGGCGAGGGATTGACCGCGTAGGCGGCCGCGATGGCCCCCAGCGTCTTGACGGCGCCGTTGATCAGCGCCCGCAGCGGCGTGACGCGCCACAGTTTGCAATACAGGCTTTCGAGCAGACATCCGGTTGCGAACAGGTACACGCACACCGGATTGAGCCAGAAGGCGCCGGCCAGCGCAATCAGGGCCCATCCCACGGCCCAGGCCAAACCGGCGCCGAGGCCCAGGGCACCCTTGGCCATGGGGTGGCGGATGATGACCCCGTCCAAGTAGTTTTCATCGTCGCGGTACCCGCCGATGCCCACCTTCAGTCGGTCGGCGCGCAGATCCACGATGTCATTGAGCGCATACACGGCGGTATAGCCGGCAAATACGGTGACAATTCCGATAATGGTCACCGGCAGCGGCGGAAAATGGCCCAGGCACAATAAAGCCGCCAGGGCAGGGGCCGACATATCGATCAAGGCGTGGGGGGTGCGGGAGAGGGCGAAGAAAAGTTTCAAGCGGTGTTGAACCATTTGCATCCTGGGCAAAGGAATTGAAGTCAAGCATTTACTCCTGTTCAATGTACGTACATTCGAAAGAAGAGGGGTTCACAAGCCGGCGGATATCGAGATGCGCCGGCCGTAAAACCGACCTCTTCTCATCATGCGGCGGTCTTTGGCGCTGGTCATAATCGGCGGTTCCGGGATACGGAAGACGCGAAAACCGCGCCTATGGTGTGCCAGTTCGATCGGTTTGTCAATGGGCGGAGAACCTCGTTGCCTTTCAAGACGGTCGGCCCTTTTGACCCCTGGGACGGGTCGCAAAAGGCAGGGTGGAATTTCAGAACGCGGGTGTTTGAACTATCGCCAGAATGAACCCAACAAACCCAACAAACTCAACAAACTCAACAAACTCAACAAACCCAACAAACCCAACAAACCTAAGCAATCGCCGTCCACATATTCACCAGCAGGGAAACAGCCATGCCCAGCATGATCAGTCCGGCCATGATTTCCGCCTGGGGGCGGAAGCGCTGCCAGAGGAGGCCTGCGCCGGTTCCCAGGAGCATCAGCGCGGGAAGGGTGCCCAGGCCGAAAAAGGCGGCCAAAAGCGCCCCTTGCCCGGCACCTCCGGCCGGCAGGGCGCGGGCAAAGGCGCCGTAGGACAATCCGCATGGCAAAAAGCCCAGCATCAACCCCATGGGGAACAGCCATCCGGCTCCCTGCCGGTTCAAAACCCGTTGGAACACCCTGCCGTAGCCGGGAATGCATTGGGGTGCGGCGCGCGTCATCCACCCGGGTTCGTCCAGCAGGCCCACCCGGTTGAGTCCCAAAACCAGCAGAAAAAGGGCCACCGGCAGTGAGATCGCCATCTGGATGCGGCCGGCCCATACCAGCGTATCGTGCGGCGTTAATATGGAAAGGCGCACCAGGCCCTGGCCCAGGGCGCCCAGAACGCCGCCCGCGGCCGTGTAGGTGATCAGCCGGCCGGCATGATACATCGCATGGGCCTGCCAACCCCTGTAACTTCCGGGCAGAACGATCACCAGAGGGCCGCACATGCCCAGGCAATGTCCCGAACCCATCAGGCCCAGCAGAAACATCGAGAGATGGTCGATACCGGTTTGCATAATCCGTTAGCCCATGTGCCCGTTCGCGGTTGCCCGTTGCCCGGAGAGACATCATCACCTCACGGAAACGGGCTGGCGGGACCCGGTAACCTTACCACTATCGCTTATGCTCCTCAAACGGCAAATGTCCAGCTCGAGGGATAAGCGCAATAACCCAACCAACCCAACAAACCCAATAAACCCAACAAACCCAATAAACCCAACAAACTCAACCACCCAACCAACCTTGCGCTTGAAAGGCTTTTCAAAAGCAGTTAAGGTGCTTTTTCATCTGGATGTTGCCTTGGAACCGCCGCTGCATTCTCATCAATGGAATTGCCCCGGATATGAACGCGCCCGCACCGTCGTGCCGATTCCGCTGGTGTGTTTTCGTATTGAGGTATTCGATTCGGCCTGCGGGTGCACAGCGCTGTATTCTTCCCGACCGGAATATTCACCACTTCGTATAAAGAAAGGAACGGCGTCCGTGCGCTCCGCAGCAATCAAATGGATGGGAATGGTCTGGGCGGCTGTCCTGCTGGCCTGTATGCCGGCCGGCGCCGACCAAGCTGCAGCCGATGGCCAAACCAAACCCCGCAAGGGGCCGGCGGCGGCGCTGCAACCGCTTGCCGGGGACGGGCGGTTGCAGATCAGCGGCCAGGACCGTTGCCCGCTGTGCGGCATGTTTCCGGCAAAACGGCCCCGATCGGCTGCGGCCATGGTGCTTTCCGACGGCCGGACCTTTTACTTCTGCAGTAACGGCTGCCTGCTGCGCGCCTGGCGCACCCCTTCGGTTTACCTGGGCGTATCCCGGGCAAGCATCCGGCGCATGGTGGCCCTGGACTACTTCAGCGGTGCCCCGCTCGATGCCGCCAGCGCCTGGTGGGTGGCCGGCTCGGACGTGATCGGCCCCATGGGGCCGGCCCTGGTGACCCTCCAGGCTCCCTCGGACGTCGAACAGTTCAAGGCGCGGCATGGCGCCAAAACCGTCTTTCAGTTCGACCAAGTGGACGATGCGCTGTGGAGCACTTTATTCCCGTCGAAGTGAAGCAAAGAGAAATGGCCATATCCGCATGCCCCACCATTCAGCTGGCGCGCCGGGTGGTGATGACCGCAGTGTTCCTCCCACTGGCTGTTCTTTTACTGATCGTCGCCGATGGTCTGGTGCGAGGCGGACGGCAGGACCAACCGGCGGTTCAGTGGATGCGCCATCTGGACCTTGCCGCTCCGGCCTTCTGGCCCTCGGGCACCCCCCAGCGCCGCCCGGAGGCCCTGACCGAGGCAGTCGATCTGCGCATGGCCCCACTGGCCGGATTTCCCGGCGGCCGCGGGTGGCAGCCGATCCCGGATGCGGTCAAAGGAGCGCAACAGCCATGATCCGCAAACCCTGGACAGCACCCCTGGCCGTCTGGGCGGCGCGCGATCTGATGCGCCAGCCGGGACAGGCGTTGCTGTTGTTCTGTGCCCTGGCAGCTGTGGTTGCCCTGATGGCGCTGGTGCTGCTGATCGACATGGCGCTGTCAACCGCCTGCCGGCGGCTGGCCGCACAAACCCCGGCGATCGTGGTGCGCCGCGTCAATTCCGGCGGCTGGGCGCCCATGCCGGCGGCCGAAGCGCTGGCCCGCATCCGTCCCGTGGCCGGCGTGCTGCGGCCGCGGGCGCGCGTATGGGGCGTGGTGCGCGGACCCGATGGACCGCTGACGGTGATCGGCGTGAACGAAGAGGCGGGCCGCGAGGGCCGCATGACTTTTCAGATGCCGCGACCGGGCCAGGCCTGCGTCGGCCCCGGCATCCTGCCGCCGCCGGGGGTGGCGCGGTTGCCCTTGTGGGGCCGGCAGCCAATGGATTTTGAGGTCATCGGACATTTCCCTAAAAACAGCAGCATGGCCGCCCATGATGTGGTGGCCGTGCACGCCGACGATGCCCGCCGATTGTTGGGACTGACCGCCGAGCAGGCCAGCGATCTGGCCCTGGAGGTTTTTCACGAAGAAGAGGTGCAGGCGCTCGTCCCCGTCCTGGCCGCGGCTTTCGATTGGCCGGTGCAGGTCGTCACCCGCCAAGAGCAATTGGTGCGACAGCAGGCCGATATCGCCCGGCGCACCGGCATGATCCTGGTCGGATTCGCTCCGGCGCTGCTGGCCCTGGCCCTGGTGGTGGCAGCCCTGGGAGCCGAAGGACGCCGCAAACGAGGGGAGATCGGCCTGCTTAAAGCCTTGGGCTGGACCGGCGGCGAACTGCTCCAGTTGCAGCTTTACCGGGGAATGCTGGTGGGGCTGCCGGCGCTGACCGCCGGTGTGGCCTGCGCCTATGGAGTCCTCTTCTGGCCCGGCGCGGCCTGGCTGGCGCGCTGGCTGTTCGATTGGACCGGCCCGGCGCCGGGTCTTTATCTGAGCGTTCAGGGGGCGGCCGGCGGATTGGCCTTGAGCGCCATACTGGCCGGTGTGCCCTTTCTGGCGGCTGTTTTTTGGACCGGCTGGCAGGCGGCCGCGGGCGATCCGTCCGATTGCATCGAAGGGGGGCCATGATGTCCCGGCCTGGCTTGAGTTGCCATCAACTCACCTTTCAGCGTGCGTGCGGCAAAACCGTGCTGGACCGCATCGATGCCGAGTTCGAGGCCGGCGGCGCGATCCTTTTGACTGGTGAGACCGGAGCCGGCAAAAGCACGCTGCTGCACCTGCTGGGCGGAATGCTGCAACCGACCGGCGGCGAGGTGTGGGCCGGCGGCCGGCCGGTGTCGCGCTGGCCGGCCCTGCACCGGGATATCTGGCGGCGCCAGGTGGGGATGGTTTTTCAGCACCTGCACCTTGTGCCTGACCTGAGTGTTGAGGAAAACATCCTGCTGCCCTGTATCCCGCACGCTCTTTCCTGGCAACTGCTGGCGCGTCGGGTCGGCGCGTGGCTGGGCCGCTTCGATCTGGCGGGCAGCGGGCAAGCAAAACCGCACCTGCTGTCGGGCGGACAACGCCAGCGGGTCGCCTGGGCCAGGGCCCTGGTCATGCAGCCCCGTTACCTACTCCTGGATGAACCCACCGCTTTTCAGGACGATGGCTGGGTTCACGGCCTGCTGGATGTGCTGGCCGAGACAGCCGCATCCGGGGGCTGCGTGGTGGTAAGCTCCCATGACGTGCGCCTGCGCAAGGCCGATTCTGTTTTTCAGCGCAAATACCATCTTTCCCGGGGTCGTCTGGAGGTCCTGCCGTGAGCCTGCACCCTCTGGTTCTGGCCATCGGCCTGCTCGATCTGATCGCCTGGGCGATCTATCTGCCGGCCGCCCGGCGACTGCTGGCGGCGCTGCCGCACTGGCGGCCCGAATCCGGCGATGCCCGCCAGCTTTGGCGCGAGCGCGCTTTGGAATTGGCCGCCTACCAGGGGCGCTGGGTCATGGGCATGCAAACGGCCGCTTTTGTGCTTTTTCTGATCGGCGTGAGCAACCTATGGCCTCCCTGCGTGCCCGGTGCCATGTGCGGGGCCGGCGTGCTCAATGCGATGGGCACAGCCGGTGAGCAGACCCTGATTTTCCGGGGCCTGACCCTGCTGCTTTTCTACTGCCGGCATGCGGCGGAACAGCTCGAGCGCAGCGACCCGCTGCCGGTTGCGCCGGCCCATGGGCGCATGCTGCTGCTGGCCGCACCATTGATGGCCCTGGCCACCTGGACCTTTGTGCAGGCCGTTTCCGCCATGAGCGGACCGGCCCCGGTGAGCTGCTGCGCCGCATTGTATGACCAGGCCGCCGCCGGTCGGCTGAACCTTGAAGGGTCCGGGATTTCCACCCGATTCTGGGCGGCCGCCTGTTTCGGCGGTGCGCTGCTTGTGGCCGCCTGGGGCTGGCTGCAATACCGGCGCCCCGGGTCCGGCGGCCGGAAGCTTGCCCTGTTGTCGGCGCTCCTGATCCCGGCCTGGACGGTTGCGGCCTATATGGCTCTGAAAACGGTGGTCGCCCCCTACCTCTTCCAAATCCTTTACCATCCATGCCCGTGGTGTTTTTTCTTGTGGGATCAGCACGCCCTGGGCTTTGTGCTTTTCGGCCTGCCGGCCTGGATGGTCGCCGAAACCGCCGCCGCGCTGACGGTGCGCGCCGCCGGACGCCACGGTCGATCCGCTGGCCCGGTCCGAGCACGCCTGGCAAGCACCGGGCTGCGCATATGGGCCGGCAGCCTGCTCTTTGCGGCCGCGGCGGCGGCGCCGGTGCTGCTGTGGCGTCTTCGTTCCGGCGGATGGATCAATTGAAGTAAAAGCGGTCATTTCCATTCCGATCCCGGCCCCGCCCCCGAGAACTTTTTCTTCCCGCCCACAATTTCCCGCAACCCTGATAAGGTCATGCAATGGCCCCCCTCTTGCACGCATTTTCCGGGCATCAGCTGAAACTGACAATGACCAACCTGGAATCACCTGCAATGGAGGCGGAAATGGATCACATCCTGCGATCTTGGGAAAACGGTGTGCGCGGCGGAATGCAACTGATGGGCGGCATGTATCAATGGTTTGGAGCAGCGATGGGCATGAACCCGTGCGCCAAACCATGGGCCGCGGCACTGAACAATTACGGTAAATTTTTGACGGAAAAAAGCATGCCGATTGCATCTGGACACTGGGAAACCTCCAACCAGGTGGTCCATTGCGGGTTGAAAGTGGCCCTGCGAAAATTCAATGGCACTGAAAAGGGCAACCCGCTGCTGCTCGTGCCGCCCGAAGCCGGCCACAACTCTCAAATCGTGGATTACGGGCCGGGACAAAGCCTTGTGCAATGCGCCCTGGATCATTTCGCGGGTGATGTGTATGTGGTGGATAAACTGCCCGCAGATACCGAGCATGCCACTTATTCAATGGACGATTGCATCCGTTCGCTCGATCTGTGCATTCAGCATATCGGCAAGCCCGTACACCTGGTGGGACTTTGCCAGGGAGGCTGGCAAGCGGCCATTTACACAGCTCTTTTCACCGAGCGTGTCAAAACGCTGACCTTGGCGGGAGCCCCCATTGATTTCCATGCCGGTGACGGCATCATCAGCGAGTGGGCCCAATCCCTGCCGCTTTCCGTTTACCAGGCCATGGTAGCCGCGGGCGGCGGCTGCATGCCGGGTGCATTTATCGTAACCGGTTTTAAAATGATGAACGCATTTGACCGCTTTGTCGGCGATGATGTGAACCTCTACAAAAACATCAACGACCCCAAGTACATTGAACGCTACCGGCGGTTCAACAAATGGTATCAGTTTACCCAGCCGCTTGGCGGCAGGATGTACCTGGAAGTGGTCAAATACCTGTTCAAAGAGAACCGACTGGTCAAAGGCCTGCTTGAAATCATGGGCCGGAGAGTCGATCTTTCCAGGATATATCACCCGCTGTTCCTGGTGGCGGGCACCAAAGACGATATCACGCCGCCCGCTCAGCTTTTCGCAATCCGAAAGCATGCTTCTTCGCTGCTGATCGAGGAAAGGCTCGCGGAGGCCGGACATATCGGCGTGTTCATGGGCAACGATGTGATCAAGACCATTTGGACCGATATCTTCCAGCGGCTGTCGGCATTTACATTCGAAGACAGGTTCGACGTCGATCTCCGCGCCTTCACCGGCGCTCTCAACGAAGAGACTTCGACCCCCTAAAAGACAAGGCCCGCGGCAATATGGCCAACCATAAGGACGGGCTTGCGTCTTCGCGATCCTGTCCTCGGCACGCTTGCGCCGCAGAGGTCACGCCATGTAGCCAGCAGGGGAGGAGTCTTATATAGTTAAATTTATTAAATGAAGGCCTTTTCTCTCGATGGCTTGACCTTAAAAAGCGAACACTTTTTCATCTTACCATAACAAAGTAGATCATCAGGTTTTATCATTTGGGGAAATCCTCGTAGTTTCCGATCTACAACTCTGCGCATACTATGTCTGTAGATATATAGTCTTCAATATACGATTATATACCACCCGTTTTCACAAAAGGAACTCCTCATGAGCCCTGAAAAAGCTTTTGGACAGGTGCTCCGAGAAGCCAGACAGTTGCGTGGCTTTTCGCAGGAGAAGCCGGGGGTTGAAAGCGGGTATCATCGCACGTACATCAGCCTTCTTGAGCGGGGTGCTAAAGCCCTTCTCTTACTACCATTTACAACCTGTCTCGCACATTGGGGATAGGCTTCCGCTATTATCGAACGTTCAGTATTACAATTTGAGGGATGTCGAGGCCAATTATGTCAGGCCCGTCAGTTCCAGGCTCAGCTCGCGCAGGCGCTTGCGGGCCTGTGCATCGGCGGCCTGGGCGTTGGGCCTGGCTTCCGTCTTTACATTGAAGTATTTGCCCGTGGTGTCCGCCACACATGGCGAAACCGCCCCAGGCCTGCCGCTGTAAAACTTCGCCGAATTTTTCCAGTCAATTAATATACAGGAGCCTCCTCCAAGAAATAGGGGATTGACCCCATTCTATAACCTGATGCAGGAAAGTACACGTGTGCAAGGCGATGCATGTCCCATTTCTCGGCTTTTGGAACGAGCCGCGGCCGATGGTTGCAAGCACCGGCGAACCCTCTGACTGGGATCGCAGGTGCGCCACCACCCGGAGCGAGGCTTTCTCTCATCCACGCCGAGGCAAGCCGTTTAAATCCCATTTATCTTTAAGTCGGGAGTCTCTGTTCAATGCTGCTATGGCGGGGGATCCCGGCCCTTAGCGACTCGTACGCGTACTCAGCGAAGCGGTACCCGCACGAGACAGGACCGCCAAAAAAGAGGCTATCTTTTTCAAGTACGGATACGCCTACGACCACGAACACAGCCGGGATCTTTGTGTTTCTTAAAGGCTTGGGAGAAACATCCGGCCCCTGATTCTAGCTACAGATCCCAGATCGCTTTATGTCAACAGATCGCAGTGGATTCGGACCAACAATGAAAACCGCTGAACCGATGAAAGCGCGACCGCTGATTATGGGACCTCGCTATTGGCTTCCTGCGCTGGTCCTCATCCTGGGCTTATTGGGCACGGGTTTGCTCTTCCAGGTTTACCGCATGGGCGACGGACAGAGGCTGAACTGCCAGCACATTGATGCCCTCATGGACATACAGGTAAGGACAGCGGTTTTCCGCCTCGGGTCGGAAGTGGCTTTGGCCCATGCCCAATCGGCGATGCCCTTGTCGGATCTGGATGAAGCCCTGCAGCTTTCCAACGCCCTGGTATATGGAGGGGAATCGGAGCATGGGACGCCGATGGGCCCGCTCAAAGATCTCCGCTTCCGGGAAAATGTGCAAGAGATCGGAAATCGCCTGAAGGAATTGAAGCAGATCGGTCACAGGCTGCTTGAGGATACCAAAGGCGCGGATTCAGGCTCAACCCTCAACCAGGCGCTCGATCGCGTATTCCTGGAAATCATGCAGAGCGCTCGTTCACTCGAGATTCTTGCCGAGGAGTCTTACGACGGCAACATTATCAAGGCAAAACGCATTCTTTTTATCATTGTCGCGCTTTGGGCCCTCGTCATAACCGCCTTCAGCATCGGTCTCTACCGCTTGGAACGCCGGCGCAGATGGGCCGAGCTGGCGCTTGAAACGGCCAACCAGGAGATGGAGCAGAGGGTACGGGACAGGACTTTCGAGCTGGCTGCAGTCAACAGTCGGTTGTTGGAACAATTCGATGAACGCCAGCGGGCTGAGGACTCCCTCAGGCAGAGCGAGGAAGGCTTCAAAAGGCTTTCGGTGCAGTTCAGGACCCTCCTGGACACCATCCCGGACCGCATCACGCTGGTTTCCCGCGATCTCCAGGTGCTGTGGGCGAACAGGGGCGCGCATGCTGCATCCCCTTTCGAGGGCGGGCATTTCACTTGTGAGTACTGTTACACCCTCTGGCATGGGCGCTCCATGCCCTGCGACGAGTGCCCGGTGCTGAAGAGCTTTGCCACCTGCGAACCGGCCAGTGCGCGGGCCGCAGGAACGGACGGGCGGCAATGGGATATTCGCTCAATGCCCATTGTGAACGAGGAGGGCACGACCGAGAGCGTCCTGGAAGTGGCCACCGACATCACCGAAAAAGTGAGCCTGCAGACAGAGACGATGCGTGCCGCCCATCTGGCCTCCCTGGGGGAGCTTTCGGCCGGCGTGGCCCATGAGATCAACAACCCCGTCAATGGGATCATCAATTGCGCCCAGATCCTGTGCGACAAGCGTCCGGAGGGCAGCAAAGAATATGATTTGGCCATGCGCATCCTCAAAGAAGGGGACCGCATCGGCAACATTGTGCGGGGGCTGCTGGCATTCGCCCGGGAAAGCAAGGAAGAGAAGAGACCGGTTGCGGTTAAAGAAATACTCTCCGACGTACTGGCGCTGACACACTCGCAGATCAACAAGGAAGGCATTGACCTGATCAGCGCCTTGCCCGCGGATCTACCGGAAATCGTGGCCAGCCCGCAGCAGATCCAGCAGGTTTTCATGAACATCATCAGCAATTCCCGATATGCGCTGAATAAGAAATACCCCGGCGCCCACGCCAACAAGGTGCTGGAAATCTTCGCTGAGCGCGTCACCATAAGCGGAGCGCCCCAGGTGCGCATCGTCTTTGAGGACCGTGGCACCGGCATCGCCCCCGACCTCATGCACAAGGTGATGGAGCCTTTCTTCACCACCAAGCCGGACGGCAAGGGGACCGGCTTGGGATTGAGCATCAGCCATGGCATCATATCGGGCCATGGCGGTCGGTTTGCCGTTGAGAGCGTGGAAGGGGAGTTCACCCGGGTCGTGATCGACCTGCCGGCCAAGGAGAACAGCAATGGCGCGAATTCTGGTCATCGATGACGAAGAGACCCTGACGTACACCTTCGCGTGCTTTCTTTCGGACGCAGGACACGAAGTGCTCAGCGCCTCAAACTATGATGAGGCTTTGCAGCACATTTGCGCGGAGAATGTCGATCTTATCTTCTCCGACATCATTCTTGGCGGCAAAACAGGCCTCGACATCCTGCGCGAAGTCAAAGCGCGCGGCCTTAACTCCCCGGTGGTGATGATCACCGGTTTTCCCGATGCGCGCAGCGCCGCCGAGGCGGTGCGTCTGGGCGCCTTCGACTATATCGCCAAACCGGTTGTAAAGCATACGCTCCTGCACCTTACCCAGGTAGCGCTCCGGCACAAGCGGGCGCTCGATGAGACCGAAAAATACCGTTTGCATATGGAAGCGATCTACATGAGCGTCCAGGATGCGATCATCGCCGTGGATCATGAACTCAAAATAGTGGAGTTGAATGCGTCCGCCATGAGCATATGCGGATTGTCCGGCGGTGACATGGGCCGGCGTTTGGCCGATCTGGAGATGCCCTGTAAAGACCGGGTTTTGGCAGCCCTAAGAGAGACCCTGCAGAGCCTGCAATCGGTAAAACTGCGGCGCCTGGAATGTCGACGGAGCGGACGGCCCGCCATGGTGGTGAGCATCTCGACGCATCCGCTTCAGGGCGGCAGTGGAACTTCGCTGGGCGCCGTACTGGTGGTGCGGGACGAAACTCGTCTGGCCGGTCTGGAGCAGGATCTGCACGAGCGGGACGGCTTCCACCGTATTGTGGGAAAAAGCCCGGCCATGCAGCAGGTATACGATGTGCTTGAATATCTGGCGGATGTGGAAACCACCGTTCTGATCACGGGCGAAAGCGGGACGGGCAAGGAGCTTATTGCCGAGGCCCTGCACGATAAAGGCAATCGCAGTTCAGGTCCCTTCATCAAGGTCAACTGCGCGGCCTTGTCCGAGAATCTTCTGGAGAGCGAACTCTTCGGCCACGTCAAAGGCGCCTTCACCGGCGCAGTCGGCGATCGGCGCGGCAGATTTCAGGCGGCCGACGGCGGGACGATTCTGCTTGACGAGATCGGCGACATATCTCCAAAGATGCAGTTACGCCTGCTCAGGGTACTGCAGGAGAAGCAGTTTGAACGCGTGGGGGATTCCCGGCCTATCCGCGTGGATGTGCGGGTGATCGCCTCCACCAACCAAAAGCTCAAAGAAAGGGTGGCCAGCGGCGATTTCAGGGAAGACCTCTATTACCGGCTGAGGGTGGTGGAAATTGTCCTGCCGCCCCTCAGGGAGCGCCGCGGGGATATTCCCCTTCTGGTGGCGCATTTTATCGAAAAACTCAACCGCAAACTGAAACGAAAGATCCAGGAAGTGACTCCCGATGCGGAAGATCTTTTAATGGCATACCCGTGGCCCGGCAATGTGAGGGAATTGGAGCACGCGCTGGAACACGCCTTCATTGTCTGCCGCCAGGAGACCATCTGTGCGGACCACTTTCCCCCGGAGCTGCGGGGGTTTACGCCGAGCGCGTGCGCCACAGCGCCAGTCCAGAGCAGCAGCCCTCAAGACCTTCTGCAAGCCCTTCGAAGAAGCGCCTGGAATAAAGCCAAAGCAGCCCGGATGCTGCATATCGACAGGAAGACCCTCTACCGCAAGATGGCCAAATGCGGGATTCCACTGGAAGAGGCGGCCGGAGCATTCCGGCCATGAAGACATCCCGCGTCGCAATTCCCCCACATTCGGACCCTGAGAGGGGTCATGTACAACGCACATCGGGCTGGGGCAGGGCCCAGGTCCGCTATTGAGATATTTCCACCAGCATGGTTTCCAGGTGAGGCCTCACATTTATGAAAAGGGACTTGGAAACCCCCTGGGTGGCCACGTTCAGGCCGGTCCGGCCCACGCTTAACACGGTAATCAGAACCTGGTCGCCCCGATCCGGCGTTACCGAAATGATCCCGGGAATCTCCGCTATCCATTCAGGATTGATCGCGACCGGGGTACGTCCGGCCAGACCCTGGGTCCTGACCTCCACCGTGAGGGGCCTTCCGGGCTCCTGGATACGGGTATACAGGGGAGGCGAAACCCAGCGATCGCCCAGGTAGTGAGTGCGCGTAAGCCGGGGGTCCAGCTTGAAGGAGACATTGATGCCGGTCAGGCCGGTGGCTGGACCGGAATCCGGCGTTGTGTCCGGAACAGGTCCGGCCCCCGGACCCGTCGATACTGCCTGCAGGCTCATTTTCCCCACCGTGCCGTTTGGTTCAACGCCCATGATCCTCACCATGTCTCCGATGTTCAACGCTCCGAAGAAGTTCAAGGCATCCGTGGCCACATCATTCAGCTCATAAAGCGTATTGCTGCCGACCATGAAGGGCATACCCAACAGAGTTACCGACACATCGGACGTATAAGACTCGAGCGGCGCTTCCAGACGTATGTCCTGTTCCGAATCTTGCCGCTTGATATGGGTGGCGACCAGTTCAGCGGCATCGTTTTGAAAGGCCCTGATTTCGACGAAATCGACCATGGAGAGTTCGGCGAGGTCGAAAGTAGCGTCACCATCAAGATCCGCAGTGCTGCCGTCGGCAAACTGGCTGCTGTTGTCCGTCCGCACGACGAGGCTGCGGGCGTCGCCGGCATCGACAGTGAGCGTGCCGTTTTTTCCACCGCTTTGATCAACTTCGATGATGCGTGCAGCGATTCTGATATCGCCATCCGCGATCACCAACATTTGGGCGACCAGAACGCCGCCCTGCATGTACCCCTCGGCCTTGATTTGCAAGCCGGCCATCAGGCCGGCTTGCAGGCTGGCGGGCTCGTACGCGGTTTGATCGTTGATGAAAAACGGGACGCCGTTGATCAGCAACCCATCCCTGCTATCGTCGGAAAGCATGCCGCGAATACTCATTCTAGCGCCGTCGGCCGTTTCCTCCTCGTCCTCCGCCTCCAACCCCACGAGGATCAGATCGCCGCTCTGCTGCCTGAGTTTTGCTTCAACCAACAGGCCGGCAGGAGTGTCGGGAATCAAGAGTCCTGCTGCCGGGGTGACGCTAAAGGGCCCCGCGTTGACGCCGTTCTGCAGGGTCAGTGAAATTGTGGCGCCGTCATAGTCCGCCACTGTGCCGCGCAGTTCGAATTCGTCGTCCAGATCGTCCTGCCTTTCCAAGCGGGTCGCCACGATCTGTCTGCCGTCGAAATAACCGCTGATCTCGAACTTCTGGCCCTCGGCAAGGTTGTCAAAGCCGGCACCCCCACTGAATGCGGTCTTGGCTGCGTCGACCCTGACCATCAGGCTGAAAACAGTAAACGTTTTAACGGATGCGTTCACTGCGGTCAGGCTGCCTATATATCCACTACCGTCCATCGGATGCGCTGTTAACCCTTCTGATCGTCCTCTGCATTTCGATAAACGGGTGTGAACGAACCAGCCCAAAATACATAAGGCTCTGCATGTATTGACGTCCTGAGGACTTTGGTATTTCAGGTTGCTCAACCGGCATGCCCCACTTTTGTGGCGCCCCACTCCTGGGGCATGCCCCGGCTTTTTTCCTCCGAATCAATGCCCATGCACCGTCTACGCGGGCGTAAGAATCCGTTATTAAAGCCTGAACCCAAATTCATCGGTCTTGGTGGCGGTCTGGAACAGTTATTGAATAAATGCGGGTGGCGCCTTTTGATAAGCCGCCGTCCTGAACAAGGTCCAGAGACTCCGGTTTTTTGCCAAATGGCGACAAAATCCAAAATAGCTTCTTGAGATTTCGCCGTGATGGATCTCCCGATGAAGCAGTTTCCCTTCCTCTTTGAACAGCTGTTCGGCATTGCTACCCCCCTGCGAGCTTAACCCCTCCGGAAATGAAGCCCCCATTGCAAAGTGCGGCCTGCTGCTGTTTCCTGTTTCATTTTTTCATCGAGCGCCGGTCGATGACCGGCGTTTGCCGAGTTTTCATTTTGCAATGTTAACGAAAAAATGAGGCCCGATGCCGCCCGAATCCAAACTACGTTGCCCCTTTGTCGCAGCACCCTCTCCCCAATGCTACGTGGCGGATTTGAGCAGCAAAGCCGTGGAAAAAGCTATTTTTTACTGCGGCGGAGAGTTCGAACGCTGTGAGATTTACGCCGCGCGGATGGCCTTGGAGAAAGGAGGGTTGAAGAACGAGTCCCCATTCCAGCCATAGTTGAGGACATTTGCCATTAAACAGATCAAGCTTTGCAGAAGGAAACGGTTTCCCGGAGATATCCAAGGATCGTGGATCATGCCAGGCCTATCTCCGGTCATCCCAACATCAGCAAGAGGAGGAGTGAATCATGCGTGTCATGAGACTTAGGCGATTCAGACGATTGGCGGCATGCCTGGCCGTACTGTTTTTCTGGCATTTTAATGTGGTGCTTCCGGTGGCACCCGCCCTGGCGGCGCCGGGCGATACACTTCTAACCCCTGTCACTCCGATGGAGCTGCCGATCGAAGTCGAGATCGAGCTCAGTCCGGCAGGCTCCCTGAAACAGGCGGCCCTATGGAAAGAGCTGGTCCAGCTCCTGGAGAACCCGTACGCACCGATCGAGCGCCGTCCGGGGTTCGGTGTGACGATGCCGCCCCTCAACCTCTATCCCCTGGACTATAACTTTCTCACCGCTCAGCCGTCGCGGCTGAGAACGAGTGACGGAGAAGTCAGTTGGGACCAGCCGGGCCCCATGTTCGATACGCAGGAGGTGGTTGCGATAGACGCTTTCAACACGCCTACCGAATTGCGCACCGCCATCGGCCACCTGGTGGCCTGCCCGGACGGCGGGGCTTATCAGTCAGCCGCGATACCGGAGGAGTTCTGCGATGACAAGCCAACTGGGAGCCTGGTCGTCTATAATCCTGCTGGCGATATGAGCATCCCACCCAATGGTACCGTTGTGGCGGTTGCGGCCGTTGTGAACGGGATTCTTCAGGAACTCATACCGGGAACGATCGAGACCGAAGATCTTGCCGAACTTGAGATCCCGATCAATGAAAATGATTTCTTCACGGACCGGCTTTCGGCCGAAGTCCTGGGCAAGGCGTTGTTCTGGGACATGCAGGTTGGCAGCGACGGAGTCCAAGCCTGCGCCTCGTGCCACTTTCACGCCGGGGTGGACAACCGGACCCGCAACCAGCTCAACCCCGGTACCTTTGCGGGGGATACGGCATTGAACATCTTTGCCAATCGACCCGGTTTTGCGGGCAACCCCCAGAACAACAACCAGGATGTGGTCGCCGCTGACTTTCCTTTCCACAAGCGCATTAACCCCGATGTGGTCGGCGATGGGACCGATCCCGCGATTGTGGTAACCGACGCCAATGACGTCATGTCCTCCATGGGCGTCAGCCGCTTCACCCGCTTCGACGACGTCATCGTAGGGGCCGGCGCTTTCGGCCCCGCATTTTCGGGTGTTGCGCCATTGCGGCCGGATCAGGGCACACCGATGGATGACCCCATTCCGGTCATGCAGGGTCTGCGCCGGGTGGAACCCCGCCACACCCCCACCCTCCACGCTGCGGCTTTCAATTTCGACAATTTCTGGGACGGCCGGGCCCGCTTCCACTTTAACGGGGGAAGCGTGTTCGGACCTTCCGATCCGCAATTCCACGTCTTTATCGATGACGGCGGCGGACTCGAAGGCGCCACCAACGGTCATTTCCGTGAGGATCTCGCAGCGGAAGATCCGGTAATGGCCGCACAACCGATTCGCATCAAGTTTGCCAGCCTGGCCTCCCAGGCCGTGGGGCCCCCGTTGAGCAACTTCGAAATGTCCTTCGACGGACGCAATTGGCCCAAGATAGGCAAAAAGCTGCTCCAGGCGGGCGTCACTCCGTTGGCCAACCAGCTGGTGGCGACCGATGACAGCCGGCTGGGCCCCTTCTCCAACCAGGGGGGTTCAACCTGTATCGCACTTGGCCGGCCGACGGCGCCCGGCAAACCGGGACTGTGCACCTCCTATCCGGAGTTGATCCAGGCCGCCTTCAGGGATGATCTCTGGGAAAACACGACCCAGCATCTCAATGGCGCTGCGGCACCGTGCGACACTGAGACTTCTGCACTCAACGGAGTGCTGACGCCGCCTGGCTGCGATCCTTTCGACGGGTACGTTCTCGGTGCGCCCCAGCCTGGTCCAGCCAATACGACCAACACCAACCAGTTCAGCCAGATGGAGGCGAATTTCAGTCTCTTTTTCGGACTGGCGGTGCAGGCTTACGAAGAACTCACGATCCCTGACGATACCCCCTTCGACCGGTTCATGGACGCCAACCCGAACGCCGGGCATGGCGTGGGAGAGCCGGGCGATCAGGCGGTTCTTTTCCCGACCCTCGTCCCCGATCTGGTGGACGACGGATTGTTGAACAACTCGGCCGCGGCGCCGACCACCGGGGTTCTGACGTTGATCCCCGACGATCCGACCACGCCGGAATACGACGGCTTCGGCCCGGATGAACTCTTCGGATTCGATATCTTCGCCGGCGCCAATCTGACGGCGGCGCTGCCGGCCGGCTCACCCCGCAACCCGATCCATAACATCATCACGGAAGGCGGACAACCGCTTCAAATCGCGGTCGGCTCCAATCCCTTTACCCGCAGCGCCAAGTGCATGCTTTGCCATCTCGGTCCTGAGCAGACCGACCACAGCATCAACATTTCCCATGGTTTGTTGAAAAACGATGCCGAGTTCGAGTATCCAACCCCCCCATTTGCAACCGACCCCAGCACTCCCAGCGTGTTCCTCAATGGGCTTCTTCCGGCTCCGGAGCCGTCCGGCTCGTCCAGGACCGTCCCAGGTCTGATCCTGGCTGAAGAAGTCGGAGAGGGAGCCGCCCAGGACGCGGTGGAAGTCGAACCGCGCAATTTCGCCACACTCAACAATCCGGCCACTCCATGGGATGACAGCATCATCGCCCAGCCGGCCAATTTCGCCTTCGGCGATCAGGGTGTCTACAACATCGGACTACGGCCCAGTGCCGAGGACAGCGGCCGCGGCGGCCTTGACGCCTTTGGCTGGCCATTGTCGCTGGCGGCCTTGACGCTGAAGAACATCGGCGGCCAGGATTTCGCACCCTGCAACGGTCCCTTTGACAATTGTGTGATGGCCAACTTCGATCCCTTCGAAATCGGCGCTACTTTCGAGGAGACCGGAGACGGCGAAGTCTTTCCGGGTACCGGCCATACCCTGCAATCCATCAACCCCGGGTTTGAAAGGGATCCGATCAACCCGCAGTTGCCGGATTACATGATTGCCTGGATGCACAGCCTGCCGGCCGGCGAGCTTCATCCGCAGATCGACGAGATGGCCGGCATGGTTCCCAATACCATCACACCCCCCAACGGCGGTCCGGGGATCGAGTTCCCCGAAATCCTGTTCGGGGCCGACCTGCACTGTGCTTTTTACGATCCGGCCCAATTCGGATTTGGCCCGCCGAACTTTGGCTGGGGCTCTCCGCTGCAGGACGGTACGGGTGAAACCAGCCTGTGCCCCCAGACCCAGTCCGGGGTTGCCGGCAACTTTGCATTCCCCTCCCAAGGCACCTGGCCGACTCCCAACCGCGTGCTCGCAGAGGGCGCGTTCAAGGCCCCCTCATTGCGCAACGTGGAGTTAACCGGCCCCTACTTCCACACCGGCAGTTACCTGACCCTGCGCCAGGTGGTGGATTTCTACATGCGGGGCGGCGATTTCCCAATCACCAACGCGGAAAACCGCGACCCGCATATCGTCGAACTCGATGAGCAGGCGTTCGCCTTCGGGCGGACCACGGGGGCCGATCTCTTGACGCCCGTGAACCACGTTTTCAGCACGGATCCGCCGTTCACGCTGGTCGGCACCTTTGCGGACGGCCTTCCCGACACGGTCTATTTGTATGACGAAATGCCCGACACCGACCATCCCATATCACCGGAGTATGCGACACCGGAGGATGCCAAGGTGGCCCTGGTGAAGTTCCTGCTGTCCCTTACCGATCCGCGGGTGAAGTACGAGCGCGCCCCCTTTGATCATCCCCAGCTCTTTGTGCCCCTTGACGGCACGGCCCCTGAAAATACGGGCGGTCCCGCCCAGTTGGCTTTGGATTCCACCTTGTTCAGAAACATCCCGGCGGTGGGCGCGGGCGGCAATCCCGATCCATTGCCGAATTTCTTGAACGTCTCCAGCATTCAGGGTTCCCCCGGTCCGGATCACTTTGATTCCATAACCCATTGTGTGTTGATCGGCGATCTCAACGGGGACGGTATCGTCAATCTGCTCGATGTCGGTATCATCAGAAGCAATCTCGGCGCGACCGGGCCCAACCCGGCCGATCTCAATGGAGACGGAATCGTCAATCTGCTCGATGTCGGAGTCATAAGGCGTAATCTTGGGGCCTCATGTCCGCAGATCTAAAAAGAGAGGGAAACTAAGCGAAACAGACCGATCACACCAATCATCTCATCCCGCTCCCCGCACAAGGGAGCGGGATGAGACTCAAGCCAAGGAAGGAAAATGACATGAAAGTTGTAAAAATTTTAGCGCTCATGGTCTGCGTGGGCATGATGGCTTTGCTCCCCCAAGCTCAGGCGGCGATTTTATCGGTTGCACCGAGCGGATCATTCGATGCGACAGGCATCACCACGATAACCTACGACATCAACTTTAATGTCGCAGCTGGTGAAAGCTTCAACGATGTTTCCTGGCTTTTTGAATTGAACTACGATGGCGCGGAAATTGATTACGCCGGCTCACAGCCGGTTTTTGGAGAAATAGGCTCCGATTTTTCCCAATATCCATTTATTACACCCGTAGACGACAGTTCACTTCTCTTCGATAACTTTCTAGGCGCTGTTGATTATACTCCAGGCAACCATCTCTTGGCCTCCGTCACGTTTAACATCATCGATCTTCAATTTTTTGACAACAATGCCGATCTTTCCGTGCTGTCTTTCGATTACAACGGTCTTTACGGGATGTTCGATAACCTGACTTTTGAATATATTCAAACTGCAAGCGCGAACGGCGCCGATATAGGCGCTCCCGTGCCCATTCCGGGGGCGATTTGGCTGCTCGGCTCAGGGCTTGTGGCATTGATCGGATTCAGGAGGAGACCGTTGGCCGGCTGAGAGCTCTTCAGGATGCGGGCGGAAACAACTTTTTGCATCGATGTTTTTTGCATCGAAGCCGAAATGAGGAGTCGTCCTATGAGACTCAAGACCAGGACACTGATCGTACTCGGATGGATCATGGTCGGGATCGCGGCCGGAGGTCCGGCATCCGCCTATGTATTCGATATGGGGCCCGGCTCCATGATCGATACCTCCGCAACCAACTCCGTGCTGAGGCTGGATATTGTAAATATGAACCCCGGCCTGGACAACCTGACCTTCGATTTGACCGTAGGCCAGTCGCAGACCTTCTATTTTGCCACCATCGGCACGACCGAAACCTGGATCAACAGCGATGACATCAATCCCGGTCCGGTCCAGGCCTATGTTGATTTTGACAACCCGGACCTGGTGCAGACCATCGGGGGAACCTCGCTGGGGTTCTCCGCCTTGTGGCAGTTTTTGCAAGGCTGGAACCTGACATGGGATGCGGTGCAGGTGAACCCCGGATCCGGGCTCGATTTTACGGTGGAACTGAGCGACGTGGGCTTTCGCAACTGGTTCTGGCAGGGGCCGGACGGCACCGCCGACATCTATGCAACGGTTACGCTGAACGCCGTGCCGTTGCCTGCGCCCCTGCTGCTGTTCGGCTCCGGACTGATCGGGTTGATCGCCATGCGGAAAAAATGGGCGCATTAAATTTTGCCGGCTATGGCTGATGAAGAAAAAAGCCGGGCGGAATTGGAGATTCAATGGCCCGGCTTTTTTTGCTAAGCGCACACACATTCCTGAATGCGCTGCCCAAATATTTCTCCACAGCGGATACAGAGGGCCTATGGAAAGTGAAGATGGAATTCAAAAAAGATAAATGCTTTCTACATGTCCTCTGTGCGGTCACCGAATTCATGCCATAAGATACTAAAGAAGACCAAGGAGATCTTCAGGATATGCAGGTCACTATTCAACGCACCCGCTCCACAGGACGGTCGTTTCTGTTGCAGTCATGTTTGATGATTCTGGCGGCAGTCGCATCGGTTTTCGAGACAGCCTGGAGCGCGGAGCCCGGGATCGTAGCCCGGGTGAACCAATCGCCGGTGACCCTGGCCGAATTGCAGCGCATGCTGGCCGATCCGCTCACGCAGCACCAGCTTCAACAAGAACTGCGCAGCGGAGCAGCGGAGGGCAAGAAGGTGGAACACATGGCGCTGCGGAAACTGATTCAGCAGCGCCTGCTCCTTCAGGAGGCCGAACGGCGGAACTTTATCGTCAGCGACGATGACTTCAACCAGGCCCTCAGTTCCCTGAGAAGCCGTTTCCAGGATGGCGGGGCTTTGGGGCCTGGATGAAGGAACGGGGCCTCGATGACAGGACGCTTTTTGACACCATTCGCGCCCAGGTTTTGATGACCAAGGTCTGGGGCGCATTGGTCAAGGATGTCAAGGTCCCCGAGAAGCAGGTTCAGGTCTTCTACGAAGCCCATAAGGAAGATCTGGCGATCGGCGAGGAAGTCCGGCTGCGCATCATCGCTGTGCAGTCCAAGATGGAAGCCGAAGAGGTCCTGGCGGCCTTGCGTAAGGGTGCGAGTTTCCGCCGTCTGGCCCGAAGCCGGTCTCAGGGAACGCTCGCCGCGCAGGGTGGCGATACGGGCTGGGTCAATTCCGGGACACTCCCCCCGGCGCTTCGACCGCACGTTGCCGCCCTAAAAACAGGCGACGTCAGCGGGCCCATTCAGAAAGACGAGAACGAGTTCCTCCTTATTGGGTTACAGGGGCGCAGGGTTTTGCGAGCGCATAGCCTGATCGAGGCGCGGCCCGAGATTGAACGGCGCCTGCTGCCTGAAAAACAGCGCGAAGTCATTGCGGCATGGCTCACGGATCAGGAAAAGAAGTCGGCGATCGAGGTGTTGCTGCAACCCGAACACGTGCGGGAATGAGCAGAAGAAGGGAAAAATAACATGCGCAATATGAAGAAGAAAATCGAACCGGCGACCCGCGTCGGCCTGATCCTGCTGCTGACGGTATCCTTATGGTCCATGCCTCTGGCCGCTCAACCTGAGGCCGCCGGAACGACCGCTGCCGCCACACAGAAAGCCCCGGCGCTTGAGGGCAAGGAGAGATTGAGCTATGCCCTCGGCATGGTTCTAGGGAACCAACTGCGCAGCCAATCGATCGAGGTGGATCAGGATTTGTATGTCCGGGGGCTCAAGGACGCTCTTGCCGGCCGCAAAACGCTTTTGACCGAAACCGAGGCCAAAACCTCCGTACATGTGCTGCAAAGTGAGCTGAAGAGGAAGCCGGCCGCTCCGCCGGCCGCCGCTGCCCTGACCGACATCAAAATCTCCTTCAAACTGGATCCTCAACTGACCCGGGCCCACTACCTGGGAGACCGCTGGATTTCGCCGCCCACCTTTACAAGTACCCACAAGATGGGATCAGAGCTTTTGATCGAAGCCCGCGCCCAGGGTCTGGACGCCTTGGGAAGACCGGTGGCGATAACACCGCAATGGATACCCGCGGATCCCGAAATGGTCATGGTATCGCCGGATCGGGGCAATGAAATCAGGATCATCGTAAAGCGCGCCGGGCAGACCCGTCTGAAAGTGGGTTCAATGGAGTTCACCAAGGAATTGCGCATCACGGCCATGGACAGGGACAACGCCATGCAGGTGCAGATAACTCAATAAAGTCCGAACATCACAGTTGCTGTCGGAAGATCCCACCGCTCCGTAAAACCGAGCATCCCAGGAAAGGAGTCAATTCGCATGCGCTTTATAACAAAGAGTTTATTGTGTGCCGCTCTTCTCTTGCTCCCAGGCTGCCAGGCGGAGAAAACGACCTTGAAAATTTCGGCTGACCCCGCCTACAGTACCGGCTATCAGATCGGGGCCAATTTCCGCAATTCCGGCACCAAGCTGGACCCCGATGCGCTCGCGGCCGGGGTTCGCGACGGATTGGGCGGCGCGGCACCGCAGCTGAGCGAAGCCGAAATGCGGACGCATTTGAATCGCTTAAAGATGCAGATGGGTGAAATCCAACGTAAAAGGATCGAGGAACAAAAAGAACTGGTGACGCGCAATCTTATCGAAGGCGAGGCTTATCTGGCCGAAAACGCGCGCAAGGAAGGTATTCAAGCGCTTCCCAGCGGTCTGCAGTATCAGGTCCTCACCGCAGGTCAAGGCAATGCCCCCAAAGCCACCGACAGCGTTACGGTACATTACCGAGGGACGTTGATCGATGGGACGGAATTCGACAGTACTTTCGACCGGGGAGAGCCGGCCACATTCAGGCTCAACAAGGTCATCAAGGGATGGAGCGAGGCCTTGCAGCTCATGCAACCGGGAGCCAAATGGAAGCTCTTTCTCCCGGCTGATATGGCCTATGGCAAACGCGGCGTCGGACAGCGCATTCCCCCCAACAGTGCTTTGATTTTCGAGGTAGAGCTCATCTCCGTTGGCGGGAGTTAAGATGCAATGCTATGATTCGGCGCAGCGCCGGTTGCCCTTTAAGCAGTTACGTTCGGCGCAAAGTACTTCCCAGCAGCGCATGATTTCCTGACCAGGTTTTCGGCTTCGTGATGCGTTTCATTGGGTGAGGCCGGTCAGTTTCAGGCTCAGCTCGCGCAGGCGCTTGCGGGCCTGTGCATCGTCGGCCTGTGCATTGGGCCTGGCTTCCGTCTTTACATTGAAGTATTTGCCCGTGGTGTCCGCCACATCCGGCGAAACCGCCAGAAACACGACCGCATCCGCCCCGCTCTGCGGTTCTCCGCGGGGCGTGACCCCGGCGCGGCGCACCATGTTGGTATTCAGGTAGGTGCCGGGATGCAGGCAGTTGACGGTAACCTGCTCTTTGGTGAGTTGCGCGGCCAGGTCGATGGTGAACATGATGAGGGCCAGCTTGCTTTGGGAGTAGGCCCGGGAACCATCGAAATGCTTTTCCAGCATCACATCGTCGAAATCGACCGGATATTGACCGGCCGATGACACATTGACGATGCGCGCGGGGGCGGCTTTTTTCACGGCGGGCAACACCAAATGCGTCAGCAGAAAAGGGGCCAGATAGTTGACCGCAAAACGCAACTCGTGCCCATCCGCACTGTAGCGCGCCTCGGCCGAACCCACGCCGGCATTATTGATGAGGACATCCAATGCCGGGTATGTGGCCAGCACTTCCCCGGCCAGCCTGCGCACCTGCGCTATAGAGGAAAAATCGGCGGTGAATCCTTCGATGTTCTTGTTGGCCGATGCAGCTTTCAATTCCGCTACCACGCGGGCCAACTTCTCACTGTTTCTGCCATGGACGAGGAGATGCGCCTGTCGCCTGGCAAGCTCCAAAGCGGTGAGCTTGCCGATGCCGTCGGTGGCGCCGGTAATCAATATGGTTTGTCGATCTACGGGTTTCATGTTTTTCTTCCTCCACACCCTATGATTGGATGCAAGATCTCCGGCCGGGCAGTTGCTCGCCAGTCTCTTTTGAGAAATGCAGGGGTGCGCCAAGCACCACAAGCCCCTTGGTGTGTTCCGGGTGCAATGCCGCAAATATGGCCGAAAACGTACCGCCCAGAGAATGTCCGGCGATAAAAACCCGGCTCTGTCCGGTTTCGCGTTCGATCGCCTGCAGGCAATGCGCAATAAAACGGTCTGCATAAGCGGCCAGCCCGGAAGGGGGCAGGCCTTCCGGGCTGGCCCATTTGACCATGAACACGCCCAAATTCCGGTCCAGGCAATGCCGGACCACGCTGGTCGTTGGCGTAAGATCCCAGATGTAGGCCTGCTTGATCGGCGCCGGGACGATCAGCAGGACCGCTCCCGGTTGTTGATCGGTCGTATCCGGGTAAGTGACCAGGGAAAATCCTTTTTCGGCATATACCGTCCGCGAAGGGGTTTCTTGAGGACCCAGGTTGAGTGAGTCCATCAATCGGCCCCGGCTCCTGCGCAGCTGATCGAGCAGATCAAAAGAGCGCCAGGCAAAGCTTGTATGGGTATGCCCAAGACCAAGGTCCATCTTGTTCTTCAATCCCATTTTATCTTCAGGGAAAGGCCGACAAAGAGACGCCCCCAACGGACTGCCAATCCTTGCCGTTCCCTTCAAGGCTGCCATAGAACTAAGCATAATGGGTGAGGATTTCAATGGCCGGGTCCGAAATCGGCCGACCCCGGTGACACTGTCACCGATGCAGTTCGGTTACGATTCTGAAGGTTTCCAAAACTGGCGGGCTCAACTCACTCCGAAATGCAAAAACCTGCCGATGCTTTATTTTCCTTGAATGGCACCGACGTAGAAAGTGCCGAGAAGCTTCGTACATCCAAGCAGCAGAGGGTGCTCAGCGTCGATCGCCCATGCAGGCGGCCGCCGAAATCGGGAGCTCGCGCTGCTGCAAGGCAACGATGATGCAGGGGAGGTTTTGATATGGCCATGTCCAAAATCGAAAAAGAGGGAAGGGCGTTTCCCTTCATCCAACTGAATGCGCGTGAAGGAAAGCCGCGCGCGCATGGAATTTCCGAGATCCGCGGCCCCTACTATACACCCATGGGCAGGCGCTACCTCGAAGACGTGCTTGAAACCATGGGCAGCTATGTGGATTCGCTCAAATTTGCGGGGGGATCGTTTTCCCTGATGCCCCGCAGAGCGGTAAAAGAGCTGATCGACATCTGCCATGCCCATGATGTTCTGGTTTCGACCGGCGGATTCATCGAGTTTGTGCTCACCAAAGGGCCGGAGACGGTTAACGGCTACATCGACGAATGCCGCAGCCTGGGTTTTGATATCGTTGAGCTCTCCACAGGCTTTATCAGCATGCCGGCGGATGATCTCCTGCGCCTGGTGGAAAAGGTGCAGAAAGCCGGCCTGAAGGCCAAGCCTGAACTGGGAATACAATTCGGCGCAGGCGGTGCCAGTGCGGCCGTTGAACTTGAGGCGGAGGGGGTCCGCGATCCCCATTGGGCGATCCTGCAGGCTAAACGCTGCCTGGAGGCAGGGGCCTACATGATCATGGTGGAATCGGAGGGGATCACCGAAAGCGTGACCGCGTGGCGAACCGAAATACCGCCCAAGTTCATCAACGCCCTGGGTCTCGAGAAGGTCATGTTCGAGGCCGCGGAACCGGATGTTTTCGCCTGGTACATCAAGAACTACGGTCCCGAGGTCAATCTTTTCGTCGATCACAGCCAGATCGTGCAATTGGAGTGCCTCAGGTCGGGTATCTGGGGAACCAAGAGCTTGTGGGGCCGCGTGGTGACCTTTAAGGGGTGAGACAGCGCCGGAAGTGCCGGGCATCCCTGGCACTTCCGTGCCAAAGGGCATGGCACTGATCAATCCTGGTTGATCGCGTCGACCAGGCACTTCAGCCGTCCGAAATCTCTGCGATTGAAATCGATCACGAGCCTTGGCAGTCCGCTGATTTCCGGTTCGTCGGTTTCTTCTGCAAAAGGGCCCGACAAATAGATATCGCCATCCCCGGTTAAAATATCGGCAAACAGCCTTTTGAGCTCTTGAATTCTGAGTTGATCGGGTGCTGCTGTCAGGCGCAATACGACTTTGTCCTTGATGTAGCGGATGCTGTGATAGCGGTAGTAGAAGCGATCGATGCGGTCCACGGCGGCATCGATCTCCTCTTCGATGTTGATCAAATTGAAATCCGACGCGCTGATGTATCCGGTGGCCGACAATTCGTCCGTGCAGAATCGAAACCAATGTTTCCAGTAGTTTCCGCCCGGTTCGTCGATGAAGAGAAGCGGCATTGGGTTGCGCTTGCCGGTTTGCAGCAATGTCAGGGTTTCCATGCCCTCATCCAGGGTGCCGAAGCCTCCGGGGAAAAGCACGATGGCATCCGATTCCTTCAAAAAAGCGACTTTGCGATTGAAGAAGTACTTATACATAATGTTCTTGGGATTGCCATCCAATACGAGATTGGATCTTTGTTCGAAAGGCAGCCGGATGCTGACTCCGAAGGATCGTTCCGGCCCGGCGCCTTCATTGACCGCCTGCATGATGCCGGGACCGCCGCCCGTGATCACCATGTAGCCCCGTTGGGACAGTTTCCGGCCTAAATCATAGGCCATCCGGTATATTGGGGTGCCAGCTCCGGTGCGGGCGGATCCAAATACGCTGACCTTCTTGAGTTTGCGATAAGAACTGAAGGTCTTGGCCGTGTAACGCATTTCCTTCAAAGTGGTATTCATGAGCTTCAGGTCAACTTTGCCGTCATCTTCCTGGCCGGCCTTCAACGCAGTCAAAATCAGTTCCCGAACGATATGGGGACGGCGGATGCCGCCCGAAAGTGCCAGCAGTTGTTCAATTGTTTCATCTACAAGATCATTTTTCTTCCCGAAGTACAGTTGCATGGTCTCATTTCCCTTGCTCATTGCTTTTAAACTACCTGGACAGGTCCATTTTCGCGGGCTCGCAAAGCAGCTCCCTGTTGACGCTGGTCTGTCCGCAATTGCGGCATCGCCAGCGGTCGTTGTTCATTTTGGTGTGACAGGATTTGGGCGGCATGGCGCCCTTGATGCCACACCAATCCCCTTTTTTTCCGATACCCAAAACCTTGCAAATCGTATCGGCATCCAGCGCCACGGTACCGCACTCCCTGCAAGTGAACGCCGGCGTTTCCACTGAAATGGGAAAATATTTTTTACCAAGCATGTGCGTAGCGTCCTTTCTGTCCCGGCAATGACATCGGATGGGGCGGATGCATCGTTTTGATGATGAGGTCATACCCGTGACATTGGCGCCCCGTGTGTTCAGTCCGTCAACCTCGTAAGGTTAACTCATGGTGTTGTCAGGATGCCCCCATGTCAAGGTTCAAGCGGTGTTGGCCGGACATCGATATGAGCACGCAACCCTAGGGGTTTCCCTGACCCGCAAAGGATTGACCCATCGACGTCGGCGGGGTTTTTGAACAAGCCGTTTTCAGAGCGGAATGATTTTTGAACGCTCAAAATACTCTTTTTCGGCCGCGCACTTGGGACAAACCCAATCACCGGGCAATTCTTCGAAAGAAGTTCCGATGGCAATATTATGTTCGGCATCGCCTTCGGACGGATCATACACATAACCGCAGGGGCATTCATACAGGGCCATTTTTTACCTCCTGTTCGGGTAAATCCACAACCCCAAGAACCGGCTGCGGATACTTTGAGATTGAGGGGCCTGGTGCGGTCGCAACAGCCTCTGGGCTGCGAGGGACACCCACGATCGGAAGTGATCGGAGCCCCATACCGATACCACCGGCCGATTGAACCTAAGCGATCTCATCTCCACACCCATTGTGGGATGAGGGGGCTGGCAGTTGCATTCTCAAGCGAGTTTTTTCCGGGTCAGCTTCAGGGGGGAGCCATCGATGGATGGAACTATCGTCGAACCGAGGTGCGCTGTCAAGCCCGCTTCGGGTCAACAGCAATTCTCAATCCGGCATTCCATGAATGAAAAAGATGATGATGCCAGGCTATGTTCGAAAAAGCCCGCTAGCCACTCCGCGGGCTCTCTTGCCACCGCATGAATGGCTACACCCCCGGCCAAGTTCAATTTAAGTGTTGACATTTGGGTCGCTATTTACTGTTTTAACAAGTTTGTGAAACGTCTTTCTGTTGATGAAAAAAATCGGAACGTCGCCCGCCCGGCAGTGGCGGACGGCGGTTCGCTATCAGGAGTTTGGAGCAGCCGTGGAATTGACCATCGAACAAGTGGCCCAACGCCTCAATATGCCCGTTGAAACGGTGCAGCGCTGGATCCGCCAGGGCAAAATTCCCATGCAACGGCATCGCGGTGAATATACCATCCGCTCCGAGATGCTCGAGCGATGGGCCGATGAATATAAACTGAAGATCCATGCGCCGCCGCCGGCCGCCCTCAAAGCCGAATTCGTATTCGACGGGGTTGCTGCGGCCATGCGTCGCGGCGGGATCGTGCCTAACCTTGACGCCGGCACCCGGGAGGCATTTTTGCAGGCGGCGGTTGCGCGCATCCCCAATATCGACCCGCAGGAACGGCCGATCGTGCTTGAACGGCTGATCGAGAGGGAACGTCTGGCTTCCACCGGCATCGGTCACGGCATCGCCTTGCCCCACCCGCGCACGCAGCCGGAGATCGGCCTGCTCCGGCCGCAGATCACGACCTGTTTTCTGGCCCGGCCGATCGATTTTGACGCCATCGACCAGCGGCCGGTATCGGTCTTGATGATCCTGCTGGGCGTTTCGACCAAGCTGCACCTGAGCCTGCTGTCCAGGCTCTCTTTTTATCTGCGGGACCGAACGTTTCGTGATTTCCTGCTTTCGGCGCCTGCTGCGGAAACGCTGCTGAGCAGGGTGGACCAGATGGAAGCCGAAAAGGAACCAGGCAGCGCATGAGGTCGACCGCGCTTTTCAAGGCCGCCCGATACAAATGGGCCTTTGTACGCTCCGATGATCGCATGCTGTTGATCGTCCTGGCGGCCTTTGTGGGTGCCTGCAGCGGGCTGGCCGCAGTGGCTTTGAACCGTACGCTGCATTTTATGGCCGCATCGTTTCAGAATATTCACCAGCACTGGTGGGGATTTTTTCTGCCGGCCGTCGGAGCCAGTTTATCGGCCGTTTTCCTCAACACCCTTTTGAAAGAGCGCGCCGGGCATGGGGTTCCGGAAGTGGTCTATGCCGTGTCGCGCCACGGCGGACTGCTGCGGTTCCGATCGAGCTATTCGCGGCTGATCGCCAGCAGCCTGACCATCGGCAGCGGCGGTTCGGCCGGGCCCGAGGCGCCCGTGGTTATGAGCGGTGCGGCTCTGGGCGCCAATATCGCCAAATTCTTCGGCCTGAAGGAGCGGCAGCGGGTCATCCTGGTGGGTTGCGGTGCGGCCGGGGCCATTGCCTCCATCTTCAACGCGCCGATCACCGGTTTGGTGTTTACGGTCGAAGCCATTCTGGGGGAATGGCGGGCTTTCAACATCATTCCCGTCGCCATCGCGGCCGTTGCCGGCACCGAAATCAGCCGGTGGCTGCAAGGCAATCAGATCGTCTTTGCGCACCCGCGGTTTACGATCGGCTGGGTCGATACGGCGGCAAGTTTCGGCCTCGTTCTTTTCGTCACGGCCGCTTCGCTGGCGCTGGGGCGGCTGCTCAAGGGCATGCACCAGACGGCGCGCGGCACCCCCCTTCCGGCATGGCTGCGGCCCGCCGTGGGCGGAGCGGCGGTCGGCCTTATCGGCTTCTCTTTGCCGTTTGTGCTGGGGGAGGGCTATCATTCCATCCAGCAGATGATCAGGGGGACATTCACACCGGGGCTCGCCTTGGCGGCCATGGCGGTCGCAGCCAAAATGGCGGCCACCTGCCTGACCCTGGGATGGGGCGGATCGGGCGGCATATTCGCCCCCAGCCTGATGATCGGCAGCCTGGTGGGCCTGCTCTATCACCGCCTGCTTACGGCCTTTTTGCCCACGCAAGCCTTGAGCGATGAAGGCTGTTTTGCCCTGCTGGGCATGGCGGGCCTGGTCGCCGGCATGTTGCAGGCCCCCCTGACGGCCATTTTTCTGGTGGTCGAAATCACCGGCGGCTACGAGGTGATCCTGCCGCTGATCATTGTCGCGGCCCTGACGTCCACTTTCTGCTACTACTTCGAACCCGGTTCGTTCTACCTGCGCGAACTGATCGAAAAAGGCCAGTACTTGCGGCCCGGCACCGACGCCCGCGTATTGTCCGACCTGACCGTGGCCGAGTTGGTGGAAACAGGCTATATCAAGGTTCCCGGAGACATGCTGCTGGCCGATTTCATGAAAATCCTGCAACGTTCCCAAAGGTATCTGTTCCCGGTGGAAGACCGCGCCAGCGGGCGTTATTTGGGCGTGGTCTTTGTCGATCGCATCCGTCCCTACCTGTTCGATCCGCAAGTGCATTCGGTGGTGATGGTGGAACAGGTCATGGAAACCGTGCCGGTCGTGCGGCCCGATGACGAGCTGCTCGATGTGCTCAACCTGATGGACCGTGAAGGGTTGAGCGCATTGCCGGTGGTCGAGGACCACCGTTTCGTGGGCATGTTGTCCAAGGCCACCTTGTTGGACCATTACCGCAAGGAATTGATCGTTCAAACCGGGATTTAGACTGGAGACATCGGTGAGCGAACGGTTGTTGCATGTTTTCGGAAATACACCGCATGGCCGGGAGGCGCTGCTGCAATCGCTGCATTTTTGCAAAACATTGGGGGTTTCGCTGCACCTCCATGTGCCCCAATCGAAGCAGTTCCTGATGTATTTTGAAAACGATATCGTGCAAGTGGATCTGGACGCCGCCTATCTGACCTCGCCGGAAACCGCCGAGGACCACGCCCGGCAGTTGGCCGAAGGCTGCGGCGTCAAGATCAACTTCTTAAAACCCAGAAATTACACCGCCCCGAACTTGCCCGACGTCCCGACCCGCTTCAACTACATGGCCTGTCCGCGCGGCATCAGCGATCTTTCCTCCAAAATCGGATTGGGCTACATCGGCCCCAAAGTGCGCCGCATCATCCAGTCCTCTCTTTTTCCGGTTTTCCTGCCGGGCCGTGTTTTCAAATCCTGGCGCAGCATCACCGTGTTTTACGGCGGCAGCGGCAATGCCGGCAAAGCCCTGCATTGGGGCGTTCACCTGAGCAAGATCTCCGGACTGCCCCTGGATCTGTTCACTTTCCGGGAAGGCCGCGCCGAGGATTACTTCAGCGCGCAGATCCGCGCGTCGGGGGTTTGGGAGCAGGTCCAACGCCATCTGCGCGCCTGGCACCAAATCGATCGGGGCGGCTTTGAAGAAAGCCTGTATGCGGTCGATCATGAGGCCCTGTTGATCGTGGGCGCTTACGGTCACGGGCTGATCAAAGATTTTCTGTTCGGCAGCAAAATGGAGACCATCCAGGCCTGGATGCCCAACAACATGCTGGTGGTCGGTCCGAATTGCGTTTTGGGTCCCTGAGCGGATGAGCCCGGGTGTGGGTGCGGTGCGGCGTCCCGACGCGGCCATCGCCGTGAAATCCCCAATCGGCCTATCTAAATTCAAACCCATTCAAATCCAAACGATCTCCATGTCCGGTTGCGAATTCAAATGACCGGCCGCTATGGATGGGGGCCGGTGTGGGAGCGCACACCGGTTTGGGTCATTCGAATGGGTTGATTGGATAGTCCCGATTCGAGGTTTTCAATGCGCCATGGCCGCTTACGCTTTTAAGTCCGGATCGCCCGGCGGATTTGTCTCGAAAGCATAGATCTTTTCGATGACAAAACGGACATAGCGCTGGCAGCGGTCTTTCCAGATGCCGTCATCGCGGAAGCGCTTGTATTCGCCCGGCCTTGAAAAATCGATGCCCAGCAGGCCCTTGCAGGTGATATCGCCGAAGGCCTGTGCAAATTCTTCCACCATTCGGGCGGCGGAGTTGCGAATCAGATTTCTGGCGCGTTTGGTTTTGGATTTGTCTTCCATGGCGCAGCGATGCCGCAGGCCCAGGCCGATCGCCGCAGCAGTCACCGCACCGCAAGGGGCCTGTTGCTGTCCGCTGATGCCGGACAGGAAGGGAATGCCGGCCCACAGAAAATCTTCATTTTGCATGCCAAAGGTTTCCCACAAAACTTGCAGGACGGCCGGACCTCAGTGATAACCTTTTTGCATGAAATCCAATGCGCGGGCCTGGGCTTGATCCAGGGAGAGTTGGGTAGTCATTCCGGTTTATCCTTTCATCTGATGAGCAAGGCAATTGTGAGCATACAGGCTTTTAGCAGATTTCAAGGCCGGGGGAAATCGGTAACTTGGGGCATTTGCCCGGATTAGTTGAATTGCCGGCCGCTGGGTGACATGCTTTCGCTTTCAGCCGGGCCATGTTAATGAAAGCAGCATGACCAACTGGCTGATATACCCGCCGTTTGCCGATCCCACCCAGCCCTACGCCGCGCTGCCTTATCTGAAAGGCAGCTTGCGGGCCGCGGGCCTGGATGCCACTATCCTGGACATGAATGTGGAGGCGGCCCATCTTATACTTGGGCGCGCGCACAGCCGTGCCTGCTCGGAGAGGATCGCTGAACGCTTTTTGCTGCTCGACCGACGCAAGCAACTGAACCGCCTGGAGCGTATGGAATACCTGATGCTGGCCGATGCGCGTGCGGCGGCCCTGCGATTGCTGTCCGCCGACGTGCCGCCCGTGAAGACCTTTCAGGACCCCGCCCGTTTTTATGATTTCCAATGCTACCGGCAGGCGCGCAATCTGGCCGAAGATGCCCTGATCTGCACGAGCGCCGCAAGCTTTCCCTATATATTCCACTTCAACCAGGCCGCGCATGCGGCGGTACCCTGGGGCACGGCCATGCTGGAAAGTTATTACCGCGACCGCCGCAGTCCGCTGGATGCCTTCTACCGCGCCCAGCTCTTCTCCGGCCGCATTCGGAGGGGCGATTTCGTGGGCATCAATGTCACCTTCATCAGCCAGTTGCCGGAAGCGTTTTACCTGGCCCGGATGACGCGCGAAATGCTTTGCGCCACTTTTATCGCCATGGGCGGCAGTTGCCTGCAACAAATCCTGGCCCAGGCCGGCGAGCAGGCGCGGCGCTGGATCGTGACCATTGCTGATGCGGCCTGCCTGTATGAAGGCGAGCAGAGCCTGCCGATGCTGATCGCGGAAATGAAGGATCATACGGGTCAGGAGCCTTCCGACCGTTTCGAACGTCTGGGCCGTATTCCCAATTTGCTGATCCGGGAACCCGGCAGCGGCCGGCCGCACGCCACGCCGCTGCACCGGAGCGACTTGAAGCAGCTGCCGGCTCCGGACTACTCGGACCTGGACCTGGACCGCTACCTGGCCCCCGCAAAAACGTTGTTGTTTGCGCCCACGCGCGGCTGCTACTGGAACCGCTGCGCTTTTTGCGACTACGGCCTGAGCCGTTCGGAATGCCACGGCTACCGCGAGATGGAGGCCGGACAAGCCGCCGGGCAGTTGGTCGCCCTGGCGCAGCAGTACGGTGTCGGCAATGTCTACTTGTCCGTGGATGTGATGGCCCCGCGTTTTGCCGTGGCACTGGCCGAAGCCCTGATCGCGCGGGGCGCGCCGGTGCGCTGGTCGGCCGATTTCCGCATGGAAGCGTACTATTCGCAGGAGCGCTGCCGGCTTCTGTACCGGTCCGGTCTGAGGGCGGTGGCCTTCGGGGTGGAAAGCGGCTCGGATCGCATGTTGCAGCGCATGCAAAAAGGGTTGCGCACAAACCTGATCCGCGCGATCGGCGCCCGTTTCCATCAGGCCGGCATCGCAACGGCCTGGATGACCTTCAGCGGGCATCCCGGAGAAGAGCTGCAAGACGCGCTCCATACCGTTGGGATGATCGACCAGGAGCAGCAAACGATCGATCTTTTCATCCTGGGCCGTTTCGGGGTGGTCCGCTTTTCGGCCATCGTGATCTCCTCGGTGGTGGCAACGGTCATCTCGCGCCACTTCATCGGAGACTTCCCGGCATTCCAGGTTCCGGTGTTCAGCCTGCAGCACACCCACGAGCTGTTCTTCTGTGCCCTCGTCGGGCTCCTGGCGGCCGGGATCGGATGCGCGTTCATCTGGACCTT